>JAYZET010000020.1:0-42586 GCA_036337155.1 Pseudomonadota bacterium
GTCCCGGAACACCTCGGCGGCTGCGCGTACGGCCTTGTCCACCTCCATGTCGACCTCATCGAAATAGGCGTGCTGAGGAATACCAATGCGCAATCCTTTCGCGCCCGCTTTCAAATTACGCAATACGTCGTCCGGCCGCACACCCATGGTGACATCATCTCGGGGGTCCTCGCCCTGGAGAATTTGGTAGACAAGAGCGGCATCCTCGACACTGCGTGTGAGAGGTCCAACCGAGTCGAACGTCCAACTCAGCGGGAAGATACCGAACCGGCTAACGCGCCCCACAGTCGACTTAAGGCCAACGGTACCGGACAATGCGGCAGGCACGCGCACGGATCCCCCTGTATCCGAACCAAGCCCCATGGGCGCCATGCCACTAGCCACCGCGACCGCCGTTCCAGCGCTGGAACCGCCCGGCACGTGGTGCTCTTCTGACCAGGGGTTGTGCGGCGTCCCCTGAATATTGTTGATACCGACAATGCCCTTGGCGAACTCGACCGTAATTGTCTTGCCCAAAACGACCATGCCAGCCGCCGCAAGCCGCCTCGTGACTTCGCTTTCCTCTGTCTTAGGCGTCATATCAAGCGTCCGCGAACCTGCCGTGGTCGGCAAGCCCACAACGTCATAAAGATCTTTTACCGCATAGGGAATACCGTGTAGTGGTCCCAAGTCGTGGTCACTATCCAGCAACGTCTCTGCAGCTTGCGCCTCCGCCATCGCTCGCTCAGCGGTCACCAAGTTGAACGCAGTCAAAGGGCCGTTCAGCGTCTCAACGCGCGTCAGCAGATGTTCTGTCAACGCAGTCGGCGTGGTTTCACCTGCACGCAGCATCGCGGCGAGTTCTATAATCGTGCGATAGTGAAGCGGTAATTCACTCATTCAACCCTCCCAAGGACAGTCTGCCGGAACCTGCGGCTGGAAAGCGCCGCCTAGCGAGCAATTTTGTTTATCTTGCCTACTAATTACAAGGAGTTGCGCGTTGCAATACGGCGTCGCCATTTTTTTCACCGACTACTCCATTAAGCCAACAGATTTGGCTGTTGCTCTGGAAGAGCGTGGCTTTGATTCTCTTTGGTGCCCAGAACATTCGCACATCCCTATATCGCGGCTCTCTGAATGGCCGCAGCAAGGTGAGTTGCCACAAAAATATTACGACGTTATGGATCCCTTCGTAACGCTATCACAGGCCGCAGCCGTAACGAAGAACCTCAAGGTTGCGACCGGCATTTGCCTCGTCCCGCAGCGAGATCCAATCCAGACTGCAAAGGAAGTCGCCTCACTCGACGCCCTCTCCGGCGGCCGGTTCCTGATGGGCGTCGGTTCCGGCTGGAACCGGGACGAACTCGCACACCACGGTACTGAGTTTAAGTCCCGTCATGCTGTCCTGCAGGAACGTATAGAGGCGATGCGCATCATTTGGTCAAACGAAGTCGCCGAGTATCATGGCGAATTTGTAGATTTTAATGAACTGAAAACCTGGCCGAAACCGGTTCAACAACCGGGGCCTCCAATCTATATTGGGGGTGAGTTTCCTTATGGTGCACGGCGGACATTTGCGTTCGGTGACGGCTGGCTACCGCACGCAAAACGCCCAAAATACGACCTGTTGGATATCCTCCCGCAATTCCATCAGATGGAAGCCGAGCACGACCGCCAACCCGGATCGACACCAATCTCTGTTTTTGGCCCGGAGCCCGACACCAAGATCGTGGCACGATACGAGGAGGCAGGTGTCGAACGACTAATTTTCAACCTAGTACCTGAAAAATCAGATAAGGTTTTGCCCAAGCTCGACGATTGGGCCAAATTGATCTCATGAGGACCTAGTAAGGATGAGCCTCGATTTCGAACGCAGGCATCCGCTTTTCTTCGCCGAGGTAATCGGCGTTGATCTTAGTAAACCGCTGTCGGAAAACCACTGGCGGATGATTCACGACGGCTTCAACGAGTATGCGATCTTACTGTTTCGCGACCAGCAACTAAGCGACGAACAACACATCGCCTTCAGCGAGCGTTTTGGCCCTGTTATCGTTGCCACCAATTATCACTGGAAAACCGAAACACGCCGGGTCCATCCGCAAATGGCCGACATCTCCAATATCGACAATAACGGGGACATTTTGGCGGCAGACGATGAGCGCCGTATGCACACGCTCGCGAACCGCCTTTGGCACACTGACAACACCTTTAAATTTGTACCCTCACGCTGCTCGCTGCTGCTGGCACGGGAAGTGCCGGAGGAAAGCGGCGATACCGAATTTGCGGATATGCGTGCCGCATACGACGCATTATCGCAATTAAAAAAGGACGAAATAGAAACGCTTGTCGCAGAACACAGCATCATCTATTCCCGAAAGAAAATGGGGTTCGATAGCTTTACCGATGGCGCAAAAAACGAATTGCCGCCAGTGGCGCAAGTCTTGGTACGTCAAAATCATGATACCGGGCGCAAGGCTCTCTACATCGCCTCGCACGCCTCGCATATCGTAGGCTGGCCAAAAGTGAAAGGCCGTAAGCTCCTTGACGACCTAATGACCCACGCGACGCAACCAAAATTTATTTATCGCCATCGCTGGCGACCCGGCGACCTCGTTGTCTGGGACAATCGTTGCACCATGCACCGAGCGACCGAGTATGACGATCTGAATGTTCGTCGCGAATTACAACGGACCACTGTTTCGGACGAAATCAACTCGGTAGAACGACGCCAAGCTGAACAGGAAAATATCGCTTGATACCTTCGGCCGTCACACCAGTCTCCCTCCAGTCATGATTACACTCGGGATTGATGTCGGCGGCACCTTTACGGATCTGGTAATTAGAGATTCGCGGAGCGGCGAATTGCGCTCTCTTAAGACGCCAACCACGCCTTCATCCTATGAAGATGGCGTGATGAACGCCATTCGCCAATCGGGTGTCCCTGCGGGAGAAATCTCAAGTATCGCGCACGGCATGACGGTCGCTACGAATACCGCACTCGAGATGAACGGCGCAAAATTAGGGGTAATCACGACCCGAGGATTTCGCGACGTACTTGTGGTAGGACGTGGCAACCGAACGACGCTCTACGACATCAAGGCTGTCCGCCCACCCGCCTTAGTCCCTCGCTCACGCATTCTCGAAGTCGACGAACGAATGACGGCTATGGGCGACGTTCACCTGCCGCTCAACGAAGCTCAAGTCGTTGAGGCTTGTAAACGCCTCACTGAGTTTCAAGTCGAAGCTGTAGCAGTCTGCTTCCTTCATTCCTATGCAAACCCCAATCACGAAAAGCGTACGGAAGAGATTGTGAGACGCGAGATGCCCGAAATACCGGTCTCCGTATCATCGAATATCCTGCCAGAATATCGCGAGTTCGAGCGGTTTTCGACGACTGCCTTAAACGCTTATGTCGGCCCCAAGGTCTCGCAGTATCTCGACCGACTATCCAAAGGCCTAAAGGATAGCGGGATTGGTTCGCCACTCCGGATTATGGGCTCGAACGGCGGAACCTGGAGTGCCTCGACGATGGCAGACGAACCAGTCAACGCCATGCTTTCCGGACCGGCTGGCGGCGTAACCGCGTCAGTAGAAATGGCACGCCTCCTCGACCGCCCAAACATCATCACTTACGATATGGGGGGCACCAGCACAGATGCTTGTCTTATTCGTGGCTACGAATTTGGGATGACCACGGAAGGCCATGTCGGCATGTGGCCGAACCGGGCGCCACAAATCGAAATCAAGACAGTTGGAGCCGGCGGCGGCTCTATCGCTTATCTTGACCACGGCAAGTTCCTCAACGTTGGCCCGCGCTCAGCTGGCGCCCTTCCTGGACCCGCCTGCTACGGACATGGCGGAACCGAACCAACCGTGACCGACGCTAACGTCGTGCTCGGCCGGTTCCATCCGGAACTGGCGCTCGGGGGCGAAATCGACCTTGATGTCGATGCGGCGATGACGGCAGTCGCTCACCTCGGCGAAGCATTGAGCCTTACACCCGAACGCACAGCCGAAGGAATTGTGCGTCTCGCCGTCGCACGGATGACAGCTACGGTAAAGGAAATATCCGTCATGCGAGGGCTCGATCCGCGCGACTTTACGCTTTTTGCCTATGGCGGGGCAGGGCCGCTGCACGCCGCCGCCATCGCCGAAGAACTCGGCATGATGGAGATCGTAATACCGCCGATGCCTGGTACCTTCTCCGCTTATGGACTACTGACAGCGGACACCCGCTACGATGTGACGCAGACTCAACTAACGCGGTTATCGGAAACAACACTTGACGCCTTGCAGCAAATAATCAAACCGCTTCGCGACGAAGCACGGGATAAATTGCGTCGCGATGGGTTTGAAGACAAAGACATCCGTCTACGGGTCAATCTCGATATGCGGTTCGTCGGACAAGCCTTCGAACTCACCATAGAAATGCCAGACACACCCCGATCGCTGGATGAGATTGCAAAGGTCTTCCAGGAAGTTTACGAGGAACGCTATGCACAGAGCGATACGGCGCCCTCAGAGATTGTCTCGTTTCGGGTGGTCGGCTTCGGGGGCACCATGCCAGTTGACCTACCAGATCATGGATTAACCGGCGAGGTTGTGCCGAGGACTATGCGCCGAGCCTGTTTCGACGGTGAGTTCATTAATACGCCTATTCTGCAGCGCGATACAATTTCGATTAATCAATCAATTGACGGACCCGCGATAGTGGAGGAAGACGGAGCAACGACGATTGTGCCACCAGGATTTGCCATGACGGTCGACAGGCGCGGCATCCTGATTTTAAGAAGGCATAGCGATGACTGAGATTGACCCAATCACGCTCGAAGTTGTAACCGAAGGCTTAATCTCCGTCGTACGCGAGATGCGAGCCACTGTCTTCCGCACTGCGCGTTCCGTCGCGATTTACGAAGCACGCGACTTTTCGTGTGGTCTATTTGATGCAAAAGGACAGGTTGTCGCACAGTCAGAAGACATCGGATCCCACGTTGTGCCTTTACCCTGGTCCGTCGAAAGCGCTCTTGATGAAGTTGGGAGGGACTTGGAACCGGGTGATATAATTTTGATGAATGACCCCTATCGGGGTGGAACGCATCTCAACGACGTAACGATCATCTATCCAGTCTTTGAGGACGGAGAGCTGGTATTTTTTCCAGCGGTGCGCGAGCACTGGGCTGATGTTGGTGGCGCAGTACCGGGTTCGATGTCAGGAACGGCGACAGAAATCTATCAAGAAGGCATGCGCATACCACCTGTAAAGATCGCCGAACGAGGGAAAATCAACAAACCATTAATGGAGGTACTGCTCTCAAACATGCGGGTCCGAGAGGAGCGCCTTGGTGACTTTAATTCTAGCTTAGCCGCCTGCCATACCGCTGAACGGCGCCTGCGTGAGCTAACCAAACGCTACTCAATGGAAGTACTGCTCGAGTGCGTGGAGCTTAATCTTTCTCGGTCTGAAGAACGCATGCGCGCAAATATCGCAGCTCTTCCCGACGGCGAATATTACTACGAAGACTATCTCGAGACCTTTGGTCCCGACGGTTTTGAACCGCTGCTCCTGCCGTTGAACCTGGCAATCTCTGGCGAGGAGATGACGGCGGATTTGACGGGCGCTTCACCGCAGGTACCAGCACCAGTAAATTCGACCCTTGCGGTCACCGCTGCCTCCGTCTATATCGCACTTAAGTCAACCTTAGACCCCGCGCACGCGCTCAATCACGGCTCATTCCGACCGGTTACAGTGGTGGCGCCAGAACGCACTATCGTAAATGTCGGCCATCCTGCGCCCGCTGGATCACATGGAGAGATTCGCAAGCGCGTGATTGCGACCATGCTCGGCGCTCTATCGCGAGCCTGTCCTGAATTGGTATCTGCCGATATCCACCGCACCTCCTTCCATAATTTAATCGGCGGCATTGATCCGGCCACCAATTCCGAGTTTGTGCATTACGAATGGGCTTGCGGTGGCAACGGCGGCTTTCTCGAAGCGGATGGCCCCAGCGCCATGGCGGCCATCGACTGGGGAGATCTCACGACGGTTCAGCCAACCGAGGTGCTGGAGAACCGTTTTCCACTTCATATTGAATGGACGCAACTCGGCATCGATTCCGGTGGACCGGGGCGGCGTCGAGGCGGTCTGGGCATGCGACGCGCTATCCGGCTCACCCGAGGCACAGCCGCCTATTCCCTGCTTTCCGATGGCGCCATTATGCCGCCTTTCGGCATTCATGGTGGCGAGACGGGCGCCCCTGTCGACAGCTACGTATTGAATAGAGACGGCAATGAGCATCACTTCGATTCACCAGGAAAGGTCGGAGGTCACCTGCTTACAGAGGGTGATACCGTCATCCTGCAATCGGCCGCGGGTGGCGGCTACGGTGACCCCTTAGCCCGCAACGTGGAAGACGTGCAGCGCGACGTCGAGAATGATTTAGTCTCCCGACAAATCGCGGAGGAAATTTACGGGGTTTCATTCAAAGCCAACGGCAACGTCGATCCGGAGGAAACCGCTAAGAGACGCAAGTCACTTTCGGAAGCTCGACCGTCTCTGCGAATTATAGAAGACGCACACAATCCTTATACCGCATCAGGTCCAAGCAAGCGCCGCATCATCCGTCTTAACCCACTGGATATAGAGGCTAATAACCTCGCTCCAGAACAAAAAATCGAACTTTTAGACGCAGTCGGCGCTCCACTTAGAGGTTGGGTCATCGCAGACGACACCGTCGAAGCCGGGACTGCCCCTCTTGACCCATTGGGGCTGCGAGCACTCGGTATCATATCTGGGACGAGCGTCCAATTACGCCCCCTCTACACACCTCACGTTGAATACCAGACGGCACCGGTCAAATAGCCTACAACCACTAAAAAATTTTAGCCTAGCCCAATTTATCATCGCGAACGAAACCTATCGGAGGTCCGTGCCTGGGTTCAGCCTAATACCTGACTTGCCGGGCCGCGTTACCGTGGAATTAATCCCAGATCCATCCTAGATATTGCGCGAGGATGGCAAAAATAGACATTCAGGTCGGCACGTCTCCGGCGATAGAAAGCCGACGCATTTCACGGCGCTGACCATGATAGTCGTTAAGTGCGAAATGCTGAGCCGCGCGATTATCCCAAATCGCGAACGTGTCGGCCCCCCACGAATAACGGCAGGTAAACTCAGGACGGCTCTTGTGTTTGTATAGGTATTCTAAAATCGGACGGCTCTCTGCCTGCGTCCAATCTTCGAAATGCGTCGTATGCAGCGAATTGACGTAGAGTGCCTTCCGACCGGTCTCAGGATGAGTGCGAACCACTGGATGGATACCCGTCAGTTCTTCACCGCGGTTTATCAACTTTACGCTCTGATAATCATTTCCGGCGGCTCGGCCCCCGTCCCTTCGGGCAGCCGCACTATTGACCGCCTTGAGAGGCGCCAGCAAGGCCTTCATACCGTCGGACAACGTCTCATAGGCGAGATACATATTTGCAAAGAGTGTGTCACCACCAATCTCCGGTACCTCGACCGAATAGAGGCAGGTCGCCTTTGGTGGCCGCCTCGTATAAGTGGTGTCGGAGTGCCAGCCTTCGCCGAAGTTCTTTTTTTCATTCGCCTCCTTGACGAGCGGAATAATATGAGGCGCTTCCGCCAAGCCCTCTATAAAGGGATAATAATCAGGTTTACCGAACCGCGCGCCAACTTCAGCCATGTCCTTGGGGCCTAAATTTTGATCTGGAAAAAACAGCACCAGCCTATCGAGAAAAGCTGACCGGATCTCGTCCCACGCCGCCTTACCCGCAGACTTAAGGTCCACACCTCGCACCTCCGCGCCAAGCGCACCGGAAAGTAGACGGATGCGAATATGGAATAAATCGGACACCTCGACGTCTCCCCAATCAATCCTCGTCAAACACCTCAGCCGCGATCCGACCAGCGTTCACTGCCGTTGGCCAACCAGCGTAGAAGGCGAGATGAGTTATCATGCCGCGGATTTCGTCTTTCGTGACACCATTATCGAGCGCGCGCTTCATATGTCCCCGCAACTCATCCGTGCGGTAAAGCGCAGTCAGCACTGAGATCGTAACGAGACTGCGGTCACGTTTTGAAAGTTCAGGTTGTTCCCAGACGTCGCCGAATAATACTTCGTCACGAAGTTTTCCAAGCTGTGGCACCATCTCATAAGCGGTCTTCTTGGCCATTTGTTATCCTTTCAAGCTTTATTACCTGGAGAAGGATATAGGCCGCGTCACGTCGTTGCAGCCCCATAAGAACGCGCCAATTGGATTAAAAACCGGTTCGGATAACGTATCATGAATGAAAAACGCATCCTTACTACCCATGCCGGCAGCTTGCCGCGACCCGCGCGCCTCGTTGAGCTTTATAGCGCCCGATCGAAAGGCGTCGAGATCGACGAAGATGAGCTGGTACGAGAGGGAGAAGCCGCTACTCGATGGGTGGTCGAACGTCAGCGAGACGCCGGTATAGATATTCCGAGCGACGGGGAACAATTGCGGGAAGCATTTTTTCTATATGTCCAACGGCGAATGTCGGGTTTTTCGGGTGAATGGAAACGTCCACATGGGGGCGAATTGAACGCCTATCCGGAGTACGCGGAGCGCCGTCGCCAACAAATTTCCGTCGACACTGCGGTAAGCAACTTTTCTCCTCCATTGGCAACCGGCCCCGTGTCCTATGCAGACACGGACGCAAATGACAGGGAACTTACGACCTTTGCAGCTGCGCTTAAGGAAATAGGCGGCGAGTTCGAAGATGCTTTTATGACAGCTCCATCACCCGGCATCGTTGCTACCGCCATGAAAAATTCGTTTTATCCAGACGAAGATGCATATCTCGACGCATTAGCGGAAGCATTGCGCATTGAATACGAGGCGGCACACCGGCACGGCTACCTCTTGCAGATCGATGCGCCAGACCTGGCGCTAGAGCAACATCTCTCCTTCGCAGACCAGCCGATCGCCAATTTCTTAGCCTTCGTGGAACGGGTCGTCGCGCGCATTAACAGCGCAATCCGGAACATACCTAGAGAACGCGTCCGCCTTCACGTCTGTTGGGGCAACTACGAATCGCCGCATGACAGGGATGTCCCGCTGAAGGAGATACTGCCCACTATTCTAAAGGCCAACGTCGGCGCTTTCCTGCTACCTTTCGCAAATCCGCGCCATCAGCATGAGATCAAACTCTTTCGAGACGCAGCGCTGGCCCCCGACCAGTCGCTTATTGTTGGCGTCATCGACACATTGACAAACTTTGTCGAACACCCCGAGGTCGTGGCTGACAGGCTAGAACGCGCGGCCGAGATGGTAGGTGATCCTGCGCGTATCCAAGCCGGAACTGATTGTGGCTTTGATACCTCCGCCGGCATGGGCCGCGTTACTGCAGACGTCGTCTGGTCCAAGCTTAAATCGATGAAAGAAGGCGCTGAGATCGCCAGTGAGCGATTGTTTTGAAAGGTTCATCTAGTTAATACAAAATTTACTGAATGAGCATAAATCCAGCAGCAACGCCCCGTTCTTGAACCTCAATGCCACTCAGAGGATTTCAACGAATGGCTTGTGTCTTGCCCCATACAATACTTGCCCTTGCGATAGAGCAGCACATTCTAGTTCCCAAGCAAACGAACGCCATACATACAAGTATTGTGCTCGACATCTGTTAAGGCGCAGCCAAGCAAGTCCTGAAAGCAAAGCTTCAGTTCTAGTCCCGCCAATCCGGTAACGACGAGCACACCATCGTGGTCCATCAACACTGCGGATCCATCCAGTATTTGTGGAACCGTCTAGGATTTCTTGATTCACCACGGAAGTCGCTAGGAACGACTGCAAGTACTTCTATTTCCAAATATATGATTTAAAATCTAAATTAAGAGAAACACTGCGCTTCGCAACTCACAGATCTGAACGTGAGTTGATGACGATCGTGCACCGGAAATCAAAATGGCAGAACTAAAAGTTGAATACTATGGCAAGCATGTGGCTATCGTAACGCTAGTCAACGAGGCTCGGCGCAATGCCATGACCAGACAGATGCTGATGGAACTTGCCGACCTGTGGGATGAGCTTGCCGTATCCTCACACCGATGTGTCGTTGTCACTGGGACGGGTGACAAGGGGTTCTGTTCTGGCGCGGATGTCAGCGGTGACTTGGGTGCCTCGTCAGAAACGGCAGCCCGTATCAATAAGGCCCTATTGAAGACCCATGTCTTTCCCAAGCCGATCATCGCTGCGGTAAACGGCGATTGCGTTGCCGGCGGGGTTGAATTGATGCTTGCCTCCGATATTCGTTTCGTCGCCCCACACGCCCGCTTCGGGTTGCCGGAAGTTCGCCTCTCTATTTATCCCTTCGGTGGAGCGACGGTGAAATTAATCCATCAAATCGGCTATGCGCATGCCATGAAGCTGCTTCTCGGCGCTGAATTAATTGATGCCAAGGAAGCGCTACGGATCGATTTGGTGAATGAAATCGTACCGGCAGATAAACTCATGGAGCGGTCACTAACAATGGCGAATACGATCGCCGCTAACAGCCCATCAGCGGTGCAGGCTGTCAAACGGAAGATCAGCAGCGAGATATCAGATCACGCCTTATCGCAGGAGGAACTTGACCAATCGCTCGGCGACGAGGTGCGCGGAAGCCCTCACTTTAAGGAAGGGGTTACCGCATTTCTTGAGAAGCGAAAGCCAAATTACGATTGATGCCTACGTAAAAAAATTTGCTAACCGATTGCGCTGAAGCTTCCCCGTGGTGGTCAAAGGCAGGTCGTCGCTTACAACGAAGCGATAACATCGCGGCACCTTGTAGCCAGCCAGTGCCTCACGGCCAAACGCGATCAGCGCCTCAGGTGTTGGGATATCCCCTTTGGCCACAACGACAGCGGCTAATGTCTCATCAAAACGTTCGTCTGGGATACCGGTAACGTAAACCTGGTCAATTGCCGGGTGAGAGCCGTAAACGGCCTCGATTTCGGCCGGTGCGACATTGATACCGCCAGTTTTAACCATTTCCTTAAAACGACCTCGATAAACAAGAAAGCCCTCGTCATCGACTACTCCTAAATCGCCAGTACGTAGATATCCTTCACTGTCGAACGCTTCGGCCGTCCGTTTGGGATCCTTGAGATATCCTTTCATCAGATTACCGCGCACGCGTACTTCACCCATTTCGCCTACCGGCATCACTTGTTCAGATTCCGGATCGACGATCCTAATCTCGACGCCGTAGAGGGGAGGTCCAGAGGAGACAAGGCGGCGTGCCAACGGTTCCCGACAGTCGATTACGCAAGAGTTGCCGTAAGCCTCCGTCAAGCCGTAAACATTGCAGATCTGACGGACGCCAAGGTCTACGGCTGTCTGCACCTGAGCGGGTGTCCCAATGGTAGCTCCCGTTCTGAGTGACGAAAGATTACGTTTCGGACGTTCCGGATGTTCCCACATGGGCTGAGAAAATGCCGGTGTTCCATAAAATACGGTACATTGTTCGGTTTCAATAAGGCGGAGCGCTTCACCCGGCTCAAAATGATGTTGCAGGACTATTGACCCACCATGCGTTAACATCGTGAACAAAGCGTTCACACAGGCATAGGACCAGAACAAGGAGACCGCGAGCCATAGCCTGTCTTCCGAGGTCAAGTGTTGGCGTTGACCGATCGACCACATGTTGTCGATCAATCCCGAATGTTGTAGCAGAACGCCTTTAGGCAGTGCCGTCGAGCCGGAGGTATATAGTATGCAGGCAGTATCGTCCGGGAGCACGGTCGACTGCTCAGCCAAAAACAATTCATCGCTAATTTTTTCGCCTAAGCTTGGTAGTTCGCCGAAGAGAACCGCCCCAAGCGGCGCATTTTCGACCGGCAGGTACTTTGGCATCGGCTCGAGGCCATGTTTCTCTGCTGCCTCAGCCAGAACGGCAACAAAATCCCTATCTCGGAACCGCGGCTCAAAGACCAGCAACGTCGTTTCAGAGTGAGATAGCTGATAGGCGAGTTCACGCGCTGTAGACATGGTGTTTAGCACCACCGCCTCAGCACCGATGCTCATCACGGCAAAGTAAGCTATCAGCCATTCCCACCTGTTACCCATCAGGATCGCCACGCGGGCACCCTTGCGAATCCCCAAGGCAAGAAATCCTTTGGCATGAGCCCGAACGCGGTCTCGAAACTCGGCGTAGCTCAGCCGCACATCACGGTCTATAAGGAAAACATGCTCGCTATCACGTGCGGCGATTTCGTCAAGCAGGTCGGGCGCCGTCCGGCTTTCGGGTTTTTGCATTACCGCGCCGTGTATCCGCCGTCTAGGACGAGTTCGGAACCAAGCGCAAAACTCGCATCATCGGACACCAAAAACAGGACACCTTTGGCAATTTCTTCCGGCCTTCCTAGTCGCCCAATTGGGATTTTCCCAGCGAAACGTTCGCGCAAGCCCTCCGCGCCAAAAGCATCCGCCATTGTGCTAAACATACCGCCATCAATGTAACCGGGGTGCACGGAATTGATCCGGATCGGATATCCAAAATTCGCACACTCCAAGGCCGCAGATTTAGTGAATAAACGTACACCACCCTTCGAGGCACTGTAGGCGCCAACGATCGCCTCGCCGACTAAACCCATAATCGATGAAATATTGACGATTGCGCCGCCTCGCTCCTTCATCGCGCTGATGCCGCACCTCACGCCAAGAAATACGCCGTCCATATTGACGGACATGACACGCCTCCATTCGTCGTAGCTAGTCTCTTCGATGGTCTTTAGTGCCGGTATTACACCGGCGTTGTTAACGAGAACATCGAGCCCGCCATGGTCGCGCTGTACCTGAGCAATTATGGCTTTCCAATCTCCTTCACTCGTAACGTCATGTCTGAGAAAACTTCCGTTGGCCAATGCCGAAGCGACCGCTAGGCCGTCGACTTCATTGATATCCGTAACTACGACCTTCGCACCTTCCCGGCTTAATTCTGCCGCTATGGCCGCGCCAATACCCGATGCACCACCCGTCACAATTGCCGTCTTTCCAGCAATCTTGCCGGCACCGGCCATTTTAGACATTAAACCGTCGTTTCAAGAAGTCTGCTGCCTCGGCCAGCGCGTCGGCCGCAGCTGGAATTACTTTTCCCATCTGCAGGAAACCGTGGATCGTCGTCTCCCAACAGCTGTATTCCACATCGACGCCGGCGTTGCTGAGAGCGTCCGCATATGCTTTGCCTTCGTCCATCAGCGGATCGAGACCAGCAGTCATCACATACGCCGGTGCGGAATTGCTCAAATCAGGATGGTGCAGCGGCGAAGCATCCGGCTCCCCCATCGGCTCATCATGTCCAAAATAATGGTTATGGAACCAGGCCATCAATGGTTCTCGGATCGGAAAAGTGTCGGCGTGATCCAGACGCGATTGATGGCGCGAGAGCGTAGCGTGATCGGTCACGGGATAAAGTAAAGCTTGAGCCACAAGCGCTTTATCGACGGGTTTACGAACCCGAAGTGCTGCCACCGCAGCAAGATTTCCCCCCGCACTATCGCCAACCACAGCTAACCGGCTCGGGTCTCCGCCAAACGATGCTCCATGTTTCCACGCCCATAATACGGCTGATTCCGCATCATCTACCGCAGCGGGGTAACGGCATTCTGGTGCTAATCTGTAATCGACAGAGACGATAATTGCACCCGAGCGGTTCGCCAACACACGCGGGATTGAATCATGGGTATCAATACTGCCAATAACGAAGCCGCCGCCGTGATAGTAAAGTCCAATCGGCAAAGGCTCCTCAGATGCGTCCAATGGATAATAAAGGCGTACTTTAAGATCTCCACCAGATCCTTCGATAGTGCGATTTTCAATTTTGGCGACGGCTTCCAGATCAAGTGCGATCTTGGCCGTACCGGCAGCAGATTGAGCCCGCGCCGCATCCGGCGATAGCGTGTTCAGCTGCGGCAGGCCTGCGGCAGCTGCCCAGTCGATCATACGTTGGGTATCGGCATCAGCTTCGAACATGGTAATCCCCTTCCACGCGCGTAAATTTAGTTTAAGACTGGCGCCGTACCCTTGACTTGAACGCGGTGCATAAGACGACGATGCCCTGGGTAGTCATTGAGCGCTAGATGCTGGCAACTCCGATTGTCCCAAAAGGCGATCGAACCGACGCCCCATTGAAAACGGCACGTTAACTCTGGTTGCGTCGAATGCTCGTAAAGAAAGCGTAATAAGGGCTGGCTTTCTTCAACCGTCATATCCTCGAACCGCTCGGTATGCATTTCATTAACATATAGAGCCTTACGCCCCGTCTCCGGATGAGTTCGCACGACCGGATGGGTGGCCCACATCTCGGCAAAGCCCGCAGATACCATCTCGGTACCTCTTGGCGGCGTTGCACCCTCCGCAAGGGTTCTTAGGATCCGTCCATTCGAATGGACGGCTCGCAATCCCTCGAGCATTGACTTCATAGCACTGGAAAGCTGCTCATAGGCTATGTATTGATTAGCAAAAAACGTATCTCCGCCCGTTGGAGGAACGATCTTAGCCACCAAGATCGAACCAAGCGATGGCACTTCGAGATGACTGGTATCAGAATGCCATTCCCATCCGAAGTTCATCTTATCTTCCGGTTTCTTATCGACGACCAAGAGTTCCGGAAACTTACCCGGAAATTGCCGATGCGGAGGGAGTGGCGCAAGTTCACCGAAATAACGGCCGAATTTCGCCAAATCCTCGTCAGAAATTTCTTGGTTCCGGAAGAAAATCACAAGGTGCTGCAGGAGTGCGTCACGGATTTCTGCAATAGCGTCCTTTGAAAGTTTGTCGCCGAGAACAGGGCCGGTGATTTCAGCCCCGATTGCCCCTGCAACAGGGCTAACTTCGATATGCCGGTAGCTCATGGGCAAATTCCTTTGCGAGACAGGTAGCCAGTAACACTATCGTGGCAAGGTATTCAATAAGCAGCTATGTCGATGAAAGCTCATCTAGCTGATTAATAATCCATTCCAGGCAATCTTTACCTCAAATGTCGTTCTCATCACCTTTATTCTTTCCTTATGCAAATCTATCCCATTTCTGATCGACGCAATATTTAAATTCTTAAATGGCAACCTTACTAATCCGTCCAAAATCTATCTTTGAGCCTTGATGTTCATCATTGACAGAGTGCTGTTCTCTTGCCGGGATTAAAGACCAGTGATAGCTTCCCGCCGCACCCTAAATGCACCGGAGGAGCCAATGGCTCTTAATAAGGAAACGGTTCGCCGTGTCGCGGCCTTGGCGCGAATAAAAGTGCCGGAAGAGAACTTTCAAAGGTTAGCTGATGAATTAAGCAATATTTTCGGTTGGATTGACCAATTATCTGAAGTCGACACAGAGAACGTGGAACCGATGACATCGGTCGTCTATGCAGCTACTCCACAGCGAGAAGATCGGATAACCGAAGTTGGAATTCCAGAAAATATACTGGCCAATGCCCCGCAATCTGAAAGCTCTTACTACACAGTACCCAAGGTAGTCGAATGAGCGCTGATTTGCTGTCTCTCTCTCTCGCAGATGCACGTAATAAGTTGCACAGCGGTGAAATCGGCGCCGTCGAACTCACTGAAGCCTACATTGACGCGGCAGCAAAACTGAGTTTGCTCAATGCCTTTATTACCGAAACGCCAGAACTTGCGAGACAAATGGCACAAGCCTCCGAGGCTCGACTTGCAAAAGAGGATGGGGGAGCCATGGAAGGCATACCTATCGGTATGAAGGACCTTTTTTGTACGGAAGGAGTAATGACTACTGCGGCCAGCCATATTCTTAATTATTTCATTCCAACTTACGAATCGACGGTTAGCTCGAATTTGTGGGAAGCTGGCGCCGTCTTACTTGGCAAAACAAATTTGGACGAGTTCGCGATGGGCTCATCAAACATGACGAGCCACTTCGGAGCGGTTGTAAACCCGTGGCGTACAAGTGAACACGATAACAAAAAATATGTGCCGGGAGGCTCCTCGGGCGGTTCAGCATCCATTGTCGCCGCGCATGGGGCGCTCGCCGCAACCGGTACCGATACTGGTGGATCAATTCGTCAACCGGCCTCTTTCTGTGGTATCGTCGGCATGAAGCCAACCTATGGTAGGTGCTCACGTTGGGGTATCGTCGCCTTCGCTTCTTCCCTTGACCAGGCGGGTCCGCTAACGCGCACCGTTCGCGATGCTGCCATCATGCTCGGCGTGATGGCCGGACACGACCCCAAAGATTCAACCAGTGTTGACGTTTCCGTGCCCGATTACGAAGCAGCGATTGGTAATAGTATATCCGGCATGCGCATTGGCGTTCCTAAAGAGTATCGAATAGATGGGACATCGGCTGAAATTGAAGCCTTATGGGACGAAGGCGTCGAATGGCTCAAATCCGCAGGTGCAGAAATTATAGAAATCAGCCTGCCTCATACTAAATACGCCCTCCCAACATATTACATCGTAGCACCTGCAGAAGCTTCATCAAATCTCGCCCGCTACGACGGTGTGCGTTACGGGCTCCGCGTCGAGGGTGAAACTTTAGAGGAAATGTATGAGAACACCCGGGGTGCAGGTTTTGGGGCCGAAGTACAGCGCCGCATCATGATCGGGACCTACGTTCTGTCAGCTGGATACTACGACGCCTATTACCTAAAAGCGCAAAAAGTCCGGACACGAATTGCTGACGATTTCCGGCAAGCTTGGAATTCAATTGACGCTATTTTGACACCGACTACACCGAGTGCTGCCTTCGCACAAGGCGAGAAGATGGATGATCCAATAGCGATGTATTTGAACGACGTTTTAACAGTTCCAGCATCGATGGCGGGACTTCCGGCAATCTCAGTTCCAGCTGGCCTGTCACAAGATAATCTGCCGCTTGGGCTGCAGGTCATTGGCAAGCCGTTCGATGAAGCAACAGTATTGAAAGTGGGCCACGTCTTAGAAGACGCCGCTTCGTTTTCAGCTCTACCTCAAACTATTGCAGGAGGGTAGCGACATGGCGGATCTATTAAGAGGCGTCAGCGAAGATTGGGAAGTGGTAATCGGACTGGAGGTTCATGCGCAGGTCAGTACAAACGCGAAATTATTTTCGGGCGCGCCGACTGCCTTTGGCGGTGAACCGAACTCTCAGGTCAGTACCGTCGATGCCGCTATGCCCGGCATGCTTCCAGTTCTAAACCGTAAGGCTGTTTGCGAGGCAGTACGATCAGGATTAGCCCTTAATGCTGATATTAACAGAAGATCTATCTTCGCGCGTAAAAACTATTTCTACCCAGACCTTCCGTCTGGATATCAGATTTCCCAATATGAAGCACCAATTGTTGGCGAAGGCGAAATCGAAATCGACATGCCTGACGGCACGACGAAACGGATAGGTATAGAGCGCCTGCACCTTGAGCAGGACGCCGGAAAATCGATACACGATCGGCATCCTTCCAAGACCTATATCGACCTTAACCGTTCGGGTGTGCCGCTTATGGAGATTGTATCGCAACCCGATATGCGTTCAGCAGAAGAGGCAGGTGCTTATGTCGAGAAATTACGGGCGATCCTGCGCCACATTGGGTCCTGCGACGGAAATATGGAGGAAGGCTCGCTTCGTGTCGATGCTAATGTGTCAGTTCGGCATCACGGTGATAGTTTAGGCACAAGATGCGAAATCAAAAATGTCAATTCAATCCGCTTCCTTAAGCAGGCAATTGAATATGAAGCGCACCGCCAAATCGAACTTATCGAAAGTGGCGGAAAGATTGATCAGGAAACGCGTCTGTTTGACCCCAACCGAGGAGAAACGCGCCCAATGCGCTCCAAGGAGGATGCTCACGATTATCGGTATTTTCCTGACCCGGACCTGTTACCCATTGATCTGGACGAAGCGTTCATTGAGGCCCTGCGGTGTTCTCTCCCGGAATTACCAGATCAGAGAAAACAAAGACTTTCAGATGAATACGGCCTTTCAGCATACGATGCAGGTATCCTTGTGTCAGAAAAAGAAACCGCTGATTTTTTTGAAACCGTCGCGTCCGGCCGGGACGCTAAACAGGCCGCCAATTGGGTCACCGGAGACCTGTTTGCCCGCCTAAATAAGGCTGACCTCTTAATTGCGGAAAGTCCCGTCTCTGCAGCCGCGATGGGTGGATTACTGGACCTACTATCCGAGGGCACTATTTCCGGACGTATTGCAAAGGACGTATTTAACGAAATGTTCGATTCCGGTAAGTCCGCAATCACAATTATCGAGGAAAAGGGGCTAAAACAAATCACAGATACTGGAGAGCTGGAGAGCCTTGTTGAAGACATCATAAAAAGGGGCGCTGACCAGGCAGAGCAATTTCGTGCAGGCAACACAAAGGTCCTCGGCTGGTTTGTGGGCCAGATTATGAAAGAAACTCAAGGGAAAGCAAATCCACAGACAGTAAACGAATTGCTTCGAAAAAAACTTTCCGGCTAACTTATTAAATATCTACTGCCTAATTAACTTGAGACAAAATGATTGTTTTATCCGCCCTATAATCGGAACTTAATTTAGGGCGACATACCCAAGCAGGGGTGACGTACCCAATTTATTAAATCAACTCACCCGCAGTTAGTCTTCGCGAAGGGCATCCGATAGACTCTAGTCATCATGACGTTGTCGCGCTCCTCCACCACTTATTTGATTATCGCTATCTGTGCAGCACAGGTATTTACGCAAATCGGTTCCTTTACCTTTTCCGCGTTACTCCCAATATTCTTCGAGGAATGGGGCATTACCCATACTGAGGCCGGCTGGCTATCTGGAGTGATCTTCCTGGCCTACGCCCTTTCGGTGCCATTTATCCTGCCGTTAACTGACCAAATTGACCCAAGACGGATTTATATCTGTTTCGTCACATTGACCTGCCTTTCACATCTTGGCATGGCGCTATTCGCAGAAGGGTTCTGGAGCGGGATGATTTTCAGAACACTTGCTGGAATTGGTTGGGGCGGAACCTACATGGTCGGGCTGAAAACACTGGCCGATTTGATTGAAGGCCCAATACAGTCCCGCGCCGTTGCCTTCCACGCAGGCAGTATCGGCGCTGGGGGGGCATTATCCTTTCTCATCGCAGGCTGGACTGCACAACAGCATGACTGGCCCGTCGCGTTTACAATCTCTGCACTGGGCAGTCTGCTAGCTCTTGTCATTATGATCGCGTTCGTTCCATCCAGAAACCCACCGCCACGCAAAGATGGGGGCAACCCATTCGCCTTCCTCCCCGTCTTGAAAAACAAATCAGCAATGGCCTATGCGATTGGGTACTGCGTTCATACGTGGGAAATGTTTACACTGCGCTCGTGGATCGTCGCATTCCTCGTTTTCACCGCCGCGCAAGATGGAGCACCAAACTTTTTCATTCCAACGGTCATCGCTATGCTGATGGAGGTAATCGGCACAGCAACTAGTATTGCTGGCAATGAGGTAGCAATTCGTATCGGAAGACGGCGCTTCATCTACATAGTTATGATGCTTTCTATGCTGTGCTCGATTGTCGTAGGTTTCACAGCGGGATTGGGCTATGGAGCGGCGGCACTCGTCTGCTTGTTTTACAATGCCATAATCTACGCAGACTCTTCGACTCTAACTGCCGGCACGGTAGGGAGTGCGGAGCCAGAGCGGCGCGGTGCAACCTTGGCAGTCCACGCGATGCTCGGCTATGGCGGTGGCTTCGTTGGACCGTTAGTGTTAGGAGTTCTACTCGATGCGCTAGGTGGGGAGACGGTACGAAATTGGGGTTTAGCGTTTGGACATGTTGCAATCATCATGCTTGTAGGACCCTTAGCTCTTCGTATCCTAAAACCCAAAGAGTTACCGGGCGATAATCCTGGTAGGTGATACATTCGCATTTTCTCTTTGCCAGGTCTGAGCAAGGGGTTTATGTCCGTGATCCTGTCATCATCAAAGCGCGTATCATAAAGCGCAAATTGGGTACTTTCCGATGGCTGCTCTGCCCTGGCTCTGGATTCCGATTACCATATTTGCGGCCTTTGTGCAGAACATTCGTTCTGCCGCTCAGAAGCACCTGACATCGGAACTCTCAACAATTTCTGTCACTATGGTGAGGTTCCTTTTCGGCTTACCCTTTGGTCTACTTTACGTTTGGTTTCTACACGTTAGAAATGATCAGCCGTTTCCAGAAATCAGCAGCAGTTTTTTAGCACTGACTGCAACGGCGGGAGCAGCTCAAATCGCTGGGACAGCGTTATTGGTGTATCTGTTTTCATTGCGCAATTTTGCCGTCGGTACTGCTTACGCACGAACAGAAGCATTCCTAACAGCAATTCTCGGAACTCTCTTTTTCGGCGAAGCGGTCATTATTTATGGTTGGGGAGCCATTCTCATCAGCGTTATTGGAGTTGTATTAATCACGATTGCAAAGACGGATCTACAAGGTGGCCAGTTAATTAGATTATTTTTCGACAAGTCCGCCTGGATCGGCGTCATATCGGGATTATCCTTTGCAGTGGCATCCCTCTCAATGCGCAAGGCAAGCCTTATTCTTGGCATAGACGATTTTCTCTATCGCGCCGGCCTAACCATGATATTCATGTTGACAATGCAAACAGCAGTGCTGTGTGCCTACGTCGCGTTCACTAATCCCAGACAATACCTAGTAATTTACAAGAATTGGAAAGTCTGCCTGCTGGTGGGCATTACCAGCGTTCTGGGAACAATCGGTTGGGCCACTGCCTTTACTTTGGAACAGGCGGCATACGTCAAAGCGCTCGCCCAAGTCGAATTCGTATTTACCCTTGCCGCGTCGTACTGGTTCTTCAAAGAAAACTCGACACCAAAAGAGCTATGCGGGATCGCCTTAGTCATCCTGGGTATCATTTTGCTAGTCGCATTCGGCTAGGACCAAATGCACGCCCATAATTTCAATTGACGACCGCCTCCGTGTTCTCTTTTTGGCGAATAATTATGGAATTGGGATGGCCAATGACTTTCTGGAGACCAATAGAAGTCTGATAGAATTATAATTAAACAGTTCCGGCCCGGCCGGGGAAATTTGCAAAACGATAGTCCGAGAACTGTTCTTAGTCGATCGATACTCCTGCGTGGGCAGCACAATCAACTAGATAATCTCGCGCTTCATTCATCTCATCGAGGGTTCCGAAGGCGTTCATGTAATGCCCAGTGAAACCAGTCGCTTCAATCCTCTTAAACATGCGCCCAAAATCAATTGTACCTTCACCCGGTTTCATATGGACCTCAAAGTCGCCGGTACAGTCGGCGATACGGACCTCGCCGAGGCGCGACATATCAAGACCGTCGATAAAACCGTCAATACCCTCAGGCACGAGATGAGCGTGATTTACCGTGAAGGACCATTTGATCGCAGGGGAGGTCAGCCGTTCAAAATAAATTCTAGTCTCCTCCAGCGTATGGGCTAGATAATGCACCTCCGCCTGATCCGGTTCCCAGTTCATATTCTCCAGAAAAAGAGTCGCGCCAACTTTTTCCGCGTACTCAGCAGCCTTGGCGATATGTTCGATAGCAGCCTGCACTCGCGCCTCCTTATCCCCAAAATGGTGACCAGGATGGACGACAACCCATTCTGCATTCAGTCTAACCGCAACGTCGATATATGCCTTTAGATAATCATCGATCGCCTCCGATAAATACGGAGAATACTCTGCAATATTAACCCCAGAGAGAGTATGGAGACCTATATGAACGCCATTAGCAGCTGAAATTTCTCTTATCGGCACACACCTTGAATCGTCGAAGCTCTTCAGCGCGTTAGGCGCGACATCGAGCTGCACATCGATATATTTCACGCCTCGCTCCGATGCCCAGACGACGCCATCTTCCAGCGAGAGGCGTCGACCCAAATCAATGCCTATCCTGTCCTTCAGGTTCATATCTCCCCCAATTTCTCGATAACGACGTCTAGCCCAACATATCGAGGATCATCTCGTTTACCCTCTCTGGCGCTTCGTACATAACCCAATGGCCGGTCTCTTCAAGCGTTCTAAAATCTATGTCCGGCTTATAAGACCTCAGAAGCGCTTCGCGTGCATGCACATCGCCAAGGGAATAAACATCCTCAATTCCCCATATCCCATAAAAGGTTGCCGTCGTTGCCGGCAATGCGCGTAAAAGAATATCAGTTTCCGGTATCCCTCTCACGCGAATGCGTGTCCGCGAGGTGTTCGCGTCCTGCAAGCGCAACGACAGCTCGTCAACAACATGTTCGTTGTTGAACATCACGCCAGCTAAATTGTTGCGATGAATTTCCCGACGTGTCGGCCAATCCATGTCGCGCGAAAGTCGCTTCATGGGACGTTTGTATTCGACAGGCGCATCGATACCCATACCCCCGGCACCGATTAATATCACGCGGCGAACTCGTTTACCGTGGATTGCAGCCATATGCCCCGCATGAATACCACCGTAGGAAAATCCAACGATATCGTAAGGGGTCTCTCGCCCAACCAACGCATCTACGCCATCGACCAGGATCCGAGAGCTATCGACCACTACATCCTGCATTGCCGGCAAACTAGAGTCACCATATCCCGGCATATCCGGGATCAACAGTCTGTAACGTTCCGACAACGTTTCAATATTGCGGATAAAATGCGTCCAAGATCCGTAGTCACCATGCAGCAAGACAAGTACTGAACCCTCGCCCCAACAACGCCAGACCACGGAGCCGCCATCTTCGTCATAGGGTATGTCGAATTGTTCAACGGTCGCCTCAAGCCGGCGTAGTATTTCGTCGGTTTTTCTCAATATCCTTCGACGAACACCATATTGCCGATCGAATTTTCGGTCCGGTCGGCAATGATATTTTGGTAGTCATCCGAATTGTACCACTTCTTCAGCGTGGTCATGTTCGGAAACTCCAACACCACTATGCGCTTCGGCGTCCAATTTCCTTCCATAGGCTCAACGTCGCCACCACGCACCATGTACTTTCCGCCATGCTTCTCAATAGTGGCAGGGACCGCTTCCTGGTATTTTTTGAAGCCTTCCGGATTGGTCACTTCGATATCTGCGATGAGATAGGCTGGCATCTTTACTCCCCAGCTCCTTTAGTTTGCCAACGATCAGGATGAAGTCTAGCATCTTCGCCAAAATTGCAAGCCCGTGATCGCAATCCCGACGCGGGCTGCATTATTGGAGGACGCTCTATGACGCTCGATCTTTACTCTTGGAACTCGTCAAACGGCCGTAAGATCTCGATCATGCTTGAGGAACTTGGCGTCGACTATAACATCCATCTAATAAATATCGGCAAGGACGAGCAGTTCGCGCCAGATTTCCTAAAGCTCAGCCCAAACAATCGAATTCCTGCCATAGTCGACAGCAATGGCCCCGGCGGGAAATCATTTTCGATGTTCGAATCAGGCGCGATCTTAATTTACCTTGCGGATAAATTTGGCAAATTCTATCCGACGGACGAGCGTAAACGATATGAAACTCTAGTCTGGCTAATGTGGCAGATGGGCGGCATTGGACCAATGTTCGGACAGGTCCACCACTTCGAGCGTGCCGCCAAAGAAGACGTACCTTACGGAAAGAAGCGGTACGGTGATGAGGCGCGGCGTCTCTATAAAGTAATGAACAGCCGCCTTGGCGAATCTCGCTACCTCGGGTGTGACGAATATACCATCGCTGATATAGCAAGCTATCCTTGGGTTTCGCGATACGATTGGCAAAAAGTCGAACTCACCGATTTCCCAAATGTAAAGCGTTGGTTCGACGAATTGAGTGCTCGGCCTGCCATCGAAAAAGGGATGAATGTCCTAGCGCCACCACAAGCTTGACAGAGCATTGACATGAGCTTTCTCGAGAAAAAAGTCGTTGCGATGGGCTACACGCTGCCAAAACCCTGGCCCTATCCGAGCCCTAATCGCACCGCTGTAGTCCGTGTTGAACCGATCCTCTTCGTCTCAGGTCATGGCCCAGGCCTACCTCACCTCCCTGGCGTTCGCCATAAGGGCAAGGTCAGAATCGATGTGAGTTTAGAGGAAGGACAAGCGACGGCCCACGCTGTCATGCTCATGATCCTCGCTTCTCTAAAGGAGTTCACTGGCAATCTCGACCGAGTAAAACGGGTTGTGCCGCTTTTCGGAATGGTCAACAGCAGCCCAAATTTCTGGGACTACCCAGAAGTTATTGATGGCGCATCAGACTTCGTTTACGAGCTATGGAGCCCCAAGTTCGGCCAACACGCCCGGAACGCTATCGGCGCCAGCGGCCTGCCACATGACATAGTAGTCGAGGTCAACGGCGAGTTTGAAATCTCGGACGGCTGACACTCCTCCTTAAGTGGCTCTGCAATAGACGGGCTCAAGCGAACCTGTCGGGGCAATTACGTCTATACCGTTTCGACCGTATCCTTCTGCTTAGACGTCTTCGCACCAGCTACTTTCCGCAAAGCATTCATTTCATTTTGGATCATTCGCTGCAACATTCTTCCATCACTCGAGTGTAGTACGAAGCGAGCACCAAACTTAATCGCCTTCTTAGAGGTTTCAACGGTCTGCTGGTGGACCATGACCGGAATTTTGCGGGCTTCGCAACGTTTGATTATATCCTCGATTACGCGCAGATATTTTTTGTTTGTGTAGTCGTCCGGAATTCCCAGGGAAGTAGACATATCGTTCGGCCCAATGAATACAGCATCAATACCCTTAACATCGAGAATAGCATCAATGTTTTTGTAAGCCGGTTCCGATTCAATACCTATTATTATAAAGGATTCTTTACGCCGGTTTTGCAGGTATTTCTTAGACTTCTCGCTTGGCAGAACATTATTCTCCACAGCACGCCGCAAATATTCTCCTTTGAGCGGATGCCATTTTGCGGTCGCAACGACTGCCTGCACCTCTTCTACGGTCTCACAATACGGTACGAGAACGCCTGACGTTCCAGCGTCGAGTGCCATGGCTACCCATTCCGCCTTCGGAATTGGAACTCGAACGATTGGTGTTATATCAGCTCGACGCAACATTCCGGTGAGTTGCTGTATTTCGGCGCGATCTCGTGATCCATGCTCGGAGTCAATAACAGCATAATCGAGTGTGCTGCCCGCCAACACTTGCTCAAACCGGGTCGATGCCATCTGCGATAACATACAACCAAAAACATGACCACCAGATTTCAGGGTTTGTCGAAGTTTGTTCGTATTCATAAGGCCCCTCTCCCCGTAACAAACGTTGGTGAAATCTCTCAGGATACACACTTACAAAACAAAAACTCTAATTCAGAAAACTTCAAGCAAAACTCCATCAACCAATGTTACAGTTCAGTTCAATTCATGAATATGAAAGCTGAACAACAGTGTCAAAATAGGTCACGACAATGAGATCTTTTCGCGGTTAATCAGTGCCTTAATCGATGTTTTGTCTATGCTCTCTTTGAAGTTCGAATTCACATGATTGCTCTGATTAAAACAGGATCCATCACTTCGCTTTATGAAGTACTGAAACCAACGCGATAATTCACTTAACAATTAGCGGCGAGATATTCGTTCTTGTTAGCATATTTCGTGAGGAGGAGCATAAAGGTTATTATTCGTTGTTATTTTTTGCGATCAAGCAATTTCTGCCTCGTTAACTCTCGGATGCAGGTCACTTAACATTGAGCTCTGACATTCTTTTATAACTAAGTCCCAACACACATTGATCCTTTCAGCAATGCCACTAACAACCCAGCGATCATAGGTCTCGAATTTCCTCCAGTACCGGCAATATGTACTCCCGGAATAACTTGGGATTTTCAGACATTGGAAAGTGGCCCATGTTCGCCATTACAGTCGCTTTAGCTCCCTCGATGCGGTCGGCCGTTGCTTCGGTGCGCTCAGGCGTGCAAGAGGAATCATATTCACCCGACAGGAGATAAACCGGACACTTGTTCGTATCGATAAGAGGTGAACGGTCGTCAAAATCTCCGTCATGCCAATAGAAAAATAAGTCACCCTTAAAGATACCCGGTCCACTCTGCTTATAATGCCAAAGCGTCTCCCAACGGAACTCATCGGGGCTTTGGGGAGCTACCTGTGCGGAGACAAAGGCGGCACAGATCTCCCCACCGTGGATGTCTGGGCGGTATAGCCAGTCGAGATCGTAATACGGTTCGAGCTTGTCTGAGCCCTCGAGCGCGATCACCGCCTTGAAGTACTCTGCTTGCTCTAACGCGAGATGAAGCGCCACGCGCCCGCCCATCGAACAGCCCATAATAACCGGATCAACAAGTTCATAGGCGCGGCAAAACGCCATTACAGTCTCCTTATAGAGATCGGTCGTGAGTCTATATTCTTTGTTTCGAAGAGCTGGCGGTGGAACGGACTTGCCATGCCAAGGCAGATCGAAGGCAATAACGCGATATTGTTCAGTAATCGCCGGATCGCAAAGAAGATGACGAAACTGTCGCGCGTCGGAGCCCGCTGTATGGAGGCAAACAAGTGGAATTCCCTGACCCGCCTCCTCCGCATAAATGCGACAGGGCACGCCTTGAATCTCCATCGTGAAGTAGCGGCCGATTATGGGCTCGAACTCTGGCATCACCGGCCCCCCTTCGCACGAGGGCTAGCAATCACGTCTTTGAAGTATTGTAAATTTTGCATCAGTGGCAGCAGGTCTCCGTCGAGTGTCGCGAGACCCTTTGGGATCATGCTCCAAATGTCATGGTAGTTGCGCCGGGGTAGCGGTTGCCAATGCTCTTCCCAAGTCTCACGAGCAGCGCGGACGGCGAACCGACCGGTATGGGTCGGCAGTCTTCGCACCTCTACCTTGGCGATCCGCCCCTTGGTCACTGTTATGATAAAATCTTCATCACTGATTCCCAATAGAAAATCCAGATTCACCCAACGTCCGCGCCAAACTAGATTGTCGTCTTTGTTGACGGTCTCCTGCAAATTGCTAATCATTTATGCCCCCTTGCTCTGAAATGACCTATCATGCCTACGCACGAAATTGACACGAGCGAGAGGTCAGGTCATGAGCAAATTCCTGAAGATTGAAAAAGATGATCACATCCTTCACGTCACATTGAATCGGCCAGAACGGCGCAATGCCCTGTCGACGCCGATTTGTGAAGGCTTACTCGAACTACCCGGGCTGGTCGAAAACGACATAGATATCAGGTGTGTCATATTTACTGGCGAAGGTGACGGCTTTTGTTCCGGCGCTGACCTGAAGGAACGCAAGGAACTCGGTACAGAGGCGCGTTGGAAGTACGTCGAATTGGTGGACCGCGCTCTACTCGAAATCGAAAAAATCCCCGTTCCCGTAATCGCCGCAGTTAATGGCCACGCACTTGGTGGCGGTACAGAACTCACGATCGGGTGCGATATACGGCTATCCGTCGCCAAAGCTGATTTCGGCCTTACCGAGACCGGGATCGGGATTATCCCGACCGGCAGCATCGTACGCCTTCTGCGCGACGGCCACGACGGGCTGAACGCACTCCTAACTTTTAGCGCTGCCCGATTCAACGCCCACCGCATGCAGGAAATGGGGTTCCTTCATCAAGTAGTAAACACGCCGGCTGAACTAAGGGAGCTAGCAATATCGCTCGCTGGCCAAATCGCACGTAACGCCCCGCTCGCACTCAGAGCCGCTAAAAAAGTAAAACAAGAACTGATGGCGGAACAAACAGCTAAATCGATGGCAACTGCGGAATCGATTCGCCGAACGCTCGATGGCAGTGCAGACTGCATCGAAGGCCTCACCGCCTTCGCGGAAAAACGAGACCCCGTATTTATTGGCCAATAACTGCAAATTTCCGCATATTTATGAATTTAAATGAATTTGGTGTATTAAAATTGGACACTTAGAAATATAATAACAAGACTCCACGGTTGGTACGGTGGAGTTGGATGTACGATATCTTTATAGCATTCTATGAGGCTTTTCACCTCATTGCGAGTGGCGATAGTAATCTACTTGAGATTGTCGGCTTATCTTTGCGCGTGAGCCTGACCGCAGTTGTGGTCTCGTGTCTTATTGGATTTCCCCTCGGAGCGGCACTCGGAATCGCAAACTTCTGGGGGCGTCACAGTGTTATCGTCTTCGTAAATGCTCTGATGGGCTTGCCGCCCGTCGTCGTCGGTCTCATAGTCTACTTGATAATCTCCAACAGTGGGCCGCTTGGCTGGTTGGAATTACTTTACTCGCCAACAGCAATGATCATCGCCCAAACCGTACTCGTGGCGCCAATCGTCACTGCGCTTTCCCGCCAGATCGTCGAAGACTTTCACGCTGAATATGCCGAATTATTCCGCTCTCTTTCAGTTCCGCGCAGGATCGCCGTTTCAGCCCTCCTCTGGGACGCTCGGAATAGTCTGGCTACTGTCGTCCTAGCTGGATTTGGACGTGCTATCGCGGAAGTTGGTGCTGTCATCATCGTCGGGGGCAATATAGACCATCTGACCAGGGTAATGACCACCGCCATCACGCTTGAAACATCCAAAGGAAATTTGGTATTGGCGCTAGCTCTCGGCTTAATCCTAATTGCTCTCTCCATTGGCGTGAACGCCATCGTTTCGGTGCTGCGCGACGTCCCGAATCGCTCCGTCAATGTGTGAACCGAAATCGATATTGCCTGCAAAAGTCAGGAACCTTTCTTACTTCGTAGACGGAAGACGGCTGATCGAGAATCTCAACCTTGATCTCTATGCATCTGGCATTACCGCAATTATGGGTTCCAACGGCGCTGGTAAGAGCTTACTGCTACGTCTCCTACACGGCCTAATCGTACCCAGTTCAGGAGAAATTAGATGGGCCGGAAAACAGCTCGAGCTTTCAGTCCGCCAGCGGCAGGCGATGGTCTTCCAGCGTCCTGTCATGTTGCGGCGTTCGGTCGCCGCCAACGTTGATTTCGCCCTGAAACTCCAGCGCGAAGCTGACTTGTCGCGTCGCGACGAGATACTTGCCATGGTTGATCTGCTTGGACTTTCGAGACAGCCTGCGCGACTACTTTCCGGTGGGGAACAACAACGTTTAGCCCTAGCCCGTGCACTTGTCACTGATCCTGAGGTTCTTTTTCTGGACGAACCCGCTGCAAACCTCGACCCCGGTGCAACAGCGGCTATCGAAGCTATCGTGGAGCGCGCGCGAGATAGTGGAACGAAAATTGTCATCGTCACGCACAATATTGGACAAGCCCGACGCCTAGCCGACGATATTGTCTTTATGCATCGCGGTAAAGCCATCGAACATTCCGAGGCAACACAATTCTTCGCAGCCCCCAAGACCTCGGAAGGCTCACGCTTTCTGCAGGGAGAACTTGTTATATGACCCGCTTCGTTGCCGTCTTAATCATCAGCACTTACGAGTTTCTCGTCCCGGCAACCGCAAAAGATCGCTCCATCATTCTGCAATCCACAACATCCACAGCCAATTCCGGGCTTTACGAACACCTTTTGCCAATATTCGAACACGAGACCGGCATAAAGGTTCACGTGGTAGCAGTCGGTACTGGCCAAGCGCTGCGTAACGGACGAAACGGCGATGGTGATGTCCTGTTGGTTCACGCCAAGGGCGCGGAAGAAAAGTTTGTCGCTGACGGTTACGGCATGCGCCGGGACGACGTTATGTACAACGATTTCGTCATCGTCGGTCCGCCAAGCGATCCGGCCGGCATTTTAGCCACACGGAACGCGGTAGCCGCACTCGCGAAGATTGCAGCGAGCCGATCTATATTTGCATCGCGTGGTGATAATTCCGGAACACACACCAAAGAGCACGCTCTTTGGCTAGCTGCAGGCATCGACCCTGTCGTGTATAGTGGAAAATGGTACCGCGAGACGGGTTCAGGTATGGGTGCCACCTTGAATATCGCCGTCGGCATGGACGCTTACACCCTGACGGATCGAGCAACCTGGCTTACTTTCGGAAATAAGAGAGATTTTAAGGTCCTCATCGAAGGCGATCCCGCTCTCTTCAACCAATACGGTATCATTATGATTAGTCCCAAGCGACATCGACGGGTAAATCAACGAGGAAGCCAAAAGTTTATCGATTGGATGCTCGGGCAACGAGGCCAAGAAGCCATCGCCTCCTTCAAGCTGCGCGGAAGACAGCTATTCTTTCCAAACGCTATTCGGCGATAAGCCAGATTTATATTAAGCGCCGTTTAGGCGCACCGTTCCCAAGCCTGATATTTCATAGCCGCCCATCTCTTCCGCTCGCCGGCGAAAGCCCTCACTCGTGGCGAAGCGAAGCAGCGATTGCAAAGGCGGCTCGAAAAAATCGCGCCGCCAAACCACTATATCATATCGCTCTCTAATTAATTCAATAAACTCTAGTTTTTGCTGTCTTGCCACAGCTTCTATACCTAGTCCGACATCCGCCTTGCCCTCGGCCACTGCGAGTGCCACATCAAGCTCACTGCGAGCGGGTGGATCAATCATATCGAGCCTCATCGGATCCATGCCATGTGCAGACAAAAGATGGCTGAGAAGCACATAAGATCCGGCTTGTTTCTGTCTCGGAATAAATTTCATTCCTTGAACATCCGAGACCCCAAATATTGACTTTGGATTGCCGGGCGCGAGTATAAGCCCTTGGCTGCGGATCGCCCATTCAACGACAACCACGGGCATACCGTGCAACACTCTGCTTATATTTCTGACATTCCAATCCTCTCTATCCGGCTCATAGACATGCACGCCACAAGCGATTGCCTTGCCTTCGCCTACCCGCGTCAAGCCGTCGAGACTACCGTCGAATAAAGTTGCGATCCCACATCCCGACTCCCGAATGGCCCAATCAAGAAGCGGGTCATGGCTTCCAGCAAGTATAGGTGGCGGCTGCGTTACCGCTTCAATTCCTCCCGATGTCTGCGCATTACGTCGCACCCAAAACTCCACCAGTTCCCTGGGAAACAGCAATTTACCAGTGACACGACTGACCGGGATCGAGCCCTCCTTTACCAGATCATAAACAGTCCGCTCTTTAATGCGCAGCAAAGCGGCTACCTCTTTGGTGGTTAAGAACTCCGCCATGGTGTCACACGGGGGGTACGCGAATGGCCCAGAGGTCGTATGCGTCCGCGTGTTCAACCCGGGCGTTTACAATTGCGCCGGGCTGAAGATCAACGTCGCCGTTAAGAAAGACGCTGCCGTCGATTTCCGGAGCGTCCCATTGTGAACGCCCGATGGCGCCTTCTTCATCAGTCTCATCGATAATGACTTCAATCGTACGTCCAACCTTTGCTGACATACTTTCCTCGCTGAGCAGTCGCTGCAATTCCATGAAACGATGCCAGCGCTCCTCTTTGAGTTCTTCAGGGACGGTTCCCGCAATTTCATTCGCGGGAGCGCCTTCGACGGGTTCATACTTGAAACAGCCGACGCGATCGAGACGAGCTTCCTTCAGCCAAGCGAGTAGTTCCTCAAAGTCCTCTTCCGTCTCTCCCGGAAATCCCACAATGAAAGTGGAGCGTAGTGCCAAATCTGGCACTAAACGGCGCCAGTCGGTAATCCGCTCCAATACCCTTTCCTGGTTCGCAGGCCGTCGCATGTCTCTCAAAACCTTTGGGTTCGCATGTTGAAAGGGAATATCGAGATAAGGCAGCACCTTTCCCGTTCCAATCAAGGGAAGGATCTCATCAACATGGGGATAGGGGTAGACGTAGTGTAGGCGCACCCAAACGCCAAATTCGCCAAGCGCCGACGCAAGATTTGCAAATCGAGCCTTTACCTTACGGCCGTGCCAGTCGCTTTCAGCGTATTTCAGATCGATACCATAAGCGCTGGTATCCTGAGATATCACCAGCAACTCCTTTACACCCGCGCTCACCAATCGCTCAGCCTCGTACATCACGTCATTCGCCGGACGGCTAACCAAATCGCCCCGCAATTGCGGGATGATGCAGAAACTGCAGCGATTGTTACAACCCTCAGAAATCTTAAGATAGGCGTAATGCCGAGGCGTCAGCCTAATACCCTCGGCAGGAACCAGACCCTCAAACGTATTGGACGGTGGCGGCAGCGCATTGTGCACTGCGCCAACGACCTGCTCGTATTGATGCGGGCCTGTCACAGCGAGGACGTCTGGATGTGTTTCCCTAATCTTCTCCTCTTCCACCCCCAAGCAGCCAGTCACAATGACCCGCCCATTTTCCCTCATCGCCTCGCCGATTGCGTCTAAAGATTCCACCTTAGCAGAATCTAAAAACCCACAGGTGTTGACGACAACAAGATCTGCGCCGGCATATTCACCCGAAAGTTCGTAACCCTCCGCCCGCAATTTCGATAAGATGCGTTCCGAGTCGACCAATGCCTTTGGACAGCCAAGGCTCACAATACCTATCTTAGGGACGATATCATTCATTGTCCGGTTATACCCCTGCAACACCAAGCCCACCACACCAGGCAATAGTCGTAGTGACGACGCAATCTAATTCAAGCGAGAACGATAACAAAGACCACTCACTACCATGCCTAAAGAAAACAACATTCAACATGTCCTCATCGCCAACCGAGGAGAGATTGCGATCCGGATTGCTCGGGCCGCCACTGAGGCTGGCATTGAAACCACGGCGGTTTATGCAGAAGATGACGCGGCGTCCTTGCACGCGCGCCGCGCGGACAACGCTGTGGCACTAAAAGGTGTCGGTCCAGCAGCTTATTTAGATGTAGCAGGCGTCATCGCAGCAGCTAAGAGTGCCGGTGCTGACTCCATCCATCCAGGCTACGGATTTCTGAGCGAGAATGCTGTATTTGCTGAAACTGTTGAGCGAGCCGATCTTAAGTTCATCGGCCCATCGCCGGATGCACTACGTACGTTTGGTGACAAGGCGAATGCGCGAGCATTGGCAGTGGATTGTGATGTTCCAGTAGTCCCAGGCACGACGGGCCCAACCGATCCCCAAGAGGCAAAAGATTTTTTCGCAGGCCTAAGCATGGGGGCTGCCGTCATGGTCAAAGCCATCGCTGGCGGCGGTGGACGGGGCATGCGGCCGGTTACCGACATTGCCGATCTCGACGAAACTCTCGTGCGCTGCGCTTCGGAGGCGCAAGCTGCGTTCGGCGACGGCGGAGTTTATTTGGAGCAACTGATCGCCGATGCGCGCCACATCGAGGTACAAGTTGCGGCAGACAATAGAGGAAATGTTGTGGTACTCGGTGATCGCGACTGCAGCCTACAACGCCGGCGTCAGAAAATCGTCGAAATGGCACCCGCCCCGGCTCTCACAGAAGAACAACGCGATGCATTGTGGAGCCATGCCGCTAAGATTACCCAAGCCGCTGAGTATTCCAGCCTCGGAACTGTCGAATTTCTTTTAGGCAGCGACGGCACGCTCGCGTTTATCGAATTCAACGCCCGCCTGCAGGTCGAACACACCGTCACCGAAGCCGTAACGGGGCTCGATCTCGTACGCCTACAATTCGACATAGCAAACGGTAAAGATATCGGCGACCTATCAATACCCTCGCCGCGTGGCATGGCAATCCAAGCGCGCGTAAACCTGGAAACGATGGAGCCAGACGGCGAGGCTCGGCCCGGAGGTGGTAAACTGACGGCATTTGAACCACCGGCTGGCCCCGGCGTCCGCGTCGACCATTTCGGCTATGCCGGGTACCAAACAAGCCCGCGCTACGACTCGATGTTGGCCAAGGTTATTGTTCATACGAACGCCATCGATCCCAGGATTGCGGCCTCGGCGACCGCACGTGCCCTTTCCGAGTTCCGGCTGGAAGGGGCACCCTCGAATATCGATTTTCTACAGGCCTTGCTCTCACGCGACGAATGGTCCGACTACGGTTTCGACGTCCAATTCGTAGAACGCGAGGCCGTCGCCTTAGTCGAAGCGGCAACCGACGTACCACACAGTTATTTTGCAGCAAATGTGGCTTCTGATACAACGGCACGCCTTGCTGGCGCTATAGTTGACAGTACCGACCCTCTCGCTGTTCTCGATCACGGTAAAGTCGAGTCGTCGAGACTCCAAGCAGCCGAAGAAGGCGATGATGCCGGACAGGTTCTCCGCGCCCCCATGCAAGGCGCGATCGTCAGCTTGAACGTCGAGCCCGGTGATGGCGTCTGGGAAGGCAAGGTTTTACTTGTCATGGATTCGATGAAGATGGAACACGAAGTGGCCGCTGAAAACTCTGGTATCGTGCGGCGGATCGATGTGGCACCAGGCGATACGGTCTTTGAAAACAGCCCTTTGCTACTTATCGAGAAAGCGGATGTTGATGCTAGCAGCGATGACGCTGGTGAGGAAATCGACCTGGATTACATCCGGCCGGACTTGGCGGAGGTCGAAGCTCGACGAGCCAAAGGCTATGACGAGAACCGCCCGGAAGCCGTCGCCCGCCGCAATAAGACCAATCAGCGGACAGCTAGGCAAAACGTGGAAGACTTGGTCGACGACGGCACCTTCATCGAGTACGGCCCGATGGTCATTGCTGCCCGCCGCCGTCGAACGCCGCTCGACGATTTGATCAATCGGACTCCCGCTGACGGTTTAATAGGCGGTATTGGTGAAGTGAACGGTAGTATATTCCCGGAAGAGGATGCCCGCTGCATGGTGATGTCGTACGACTACACCGTGCTTGCCGGCACCCAAGGCAAAAAAAACCATCAAAAGAAAGACCGCCTCTTCCGCATCGCGGAAACCTGGCGTCTGCCCATCGTCTTTTTTGCCGAAGGGGGCGGCGGACGTCCCGGCGACACCGATGTCGAGTTCGCAGCTAATCTTCACACGCCTGCTTTTAACCTATGGGGAAAGCTGAGCGGTAACGCGCCAATGGTGGGTATCGTCTCCGGCCGATGTTTCGCCGGAAATGCCGTCATTCTCGGCTGCTGCGATACCGTGATCGCGACGGCCAACTCGACAATTGGCATGGGCGGCCCCGCGATGATTGAAGGCGGTGGATTGGGTGTCTATACACCCGAAGAAGTCGGTCCCATGTCGATCATGAAGCAGAACGGCGTAGTAGATATCGCCGTCGAGGACGAAGTGGAAGCCGTCGCCGTTGCTAAACAATACATTTCCTATTTCCAAGGGCCCGTCAAAGACTGGGTGTGCGAGGACCAACGCCGATTGCGGCATGTCGTACCGGAGAACCGGCTGCGCACCTACGAGGTCCGGAATGCCATCAATTTGATGGCGGACACAGATTCGGTTCTCGAACTGCGCCGCGATTTTGGCGTCGGCATAATCACCTGTCTCGCCCGATTTGAGGGCCGTCCGGTCGGCATCATCGCAAACAATCCGAAGCATCTCGGCGGCGCCATCGATTCGGACGCCGCCGACAAAGCTGCCCGCTTTATGCAACTCTGCGACGCTTTTGATCTAGCCATCGTCTCACTCTGCGACACGCCGGGCAACATGGTGGGCCCAGAATACGAGAAAGAGGCCCTGGTGCGGCATTGCGGCCGCCTCTACGTGATTGGCGCCAACGTCACTGTCCCGATCTTTACTGTGGTGTTGCGCAAGGGATACGGGCTGGGCGCCCAAGCCATGGCCGGTGGCAGTTTCCACGCACCGTTTTTTACAATCTCCTGGCCGACCGGGGAGTTTGGTGGAATGGGGCTCGAAGGCGCCGTGAAGCTCGGCTATCGCGACTTGCTAGCAGCTATTGAGGATGTCGATGAACGGCGCGAAAAGTATGAAGAAATGGTAGCGAAGATGTACGAACAGGGAAAAGCGACCAACACGGCCTCCATGTTCGAGCTTGACGACGTTATCGACCCGGCAGATACCCGCCGCTGGATCGTCAGCGGCCTCAAAGCCCAACCTCCGAAGCCAGTGCGTAGCGAGAAGAAACGACCTTGGATCGATACGTGGTAAAGCGTCAGCTCACGTAATCCCGCACCGCCAGCACCAGGGTAACAACACCAGCGATAGCAAGAACCCAGAGGGCGGTGGCACGAAAAATTTTTTTTCCCTGCTGTGAAAAGAATTTCGCGCCTAGCCAGGTTGAGAAGACGTAGGGCGGAACGATTAGGCAACTAACGACAATAACCTCTCGAGTAAAGAGACCATGATACCACAGGGCCGGAATACCGCAGAAGGTAAGAGAGGAAACCGCACCGATAACGTTTGCGCGCTGCTGAGAAGCCGTACCCGGACGGGCAAGAGCCAACGCCACCGCCGGTGGGCCGCCGACCCCGGCTGAGCCTTGGATCAGGCCCGCCGTCAGCCCCGTCCCAATTACCGTCACGGGTCCACCCCGGCCGATACGCCAACCACGCCACATCATTGCAACCATGAAAAGCACGAAGACCGCGATTGCCATCTTCATGATCGCCGGATCAAGCGTTACCAAAACAAAGGTGCCGAGCGGGGCGGCAACGAAACTAGCGACCCCAAAGGAAACGACGAAAGGTCGGTCCGCAAGTCGTACGGCAACCGGAAGCAATTGGATTGTAGTCACCACACCCGCTAGGCTCGCTACCGCCACTGCCGCCCGCGGGCCGAGCACCATACTGAGTGCCATGATAATGATCATCGCCGCGCCAAACCCAACGAAACCCCGCACGAAGCCGGCAACGAAGACTGCTGTCACCGACAGCAGGACCGCCGCGCCCGATATCGGACCAAGAATTATTTGGACTAATTCCATGCACGTCACCCGAAGACCGCAAATGAAGTTGGCGCGAAAGGGTCACCGGGCGAGAGCATCGCGATATAGTCGGGCTATGGGGCCGTCCCGCCAGGCAACGACCCCACCGTCGGAGACCCGTTCTCGACCGTAGACGATCCACGGGTCGTCCACTGTCCCGAGTTCCTCCTCAATCCGGAAGCGCTCGGGATACCCCTCGACAAACGATAGCGCCGTCACACCGCTGTCAAACCGGCCCTCAAGTAACCCTTCTGATACAGTCATTATCGATACTTCCGGAACTAGTCGATCCCAACGGCTAGTATCCAGATAAGCTTCCGTCGCCGAATGAAGGCCTAGTGACTTTGGCACGCTCACCTCCGCTCGGGTCAAGACCCCAAGTGGACGGCTAGGCGAGACGAACGCGTCGACGACATGGATGCCATGCTCGAAATGCGCCTTAGCAACCATATTCGTCACGTCTGGATGCACCGCAACTTGCACCGTAAAGTCTACCTCACCTGCCGACATCATCCCCAACGTCAACGCGAAATCTTCGACGAGGACGACCTCCACGTCCGTCAGTTCATGGAGCTTTAGGTAACGCTCAGTGACATATTCGTGGTTGCTTCCAGCCGGCCCAAGCGTAGCAAAGATAGTACGGCAAGCCATTCTTTCTTACCAATCCAGGCAGTCGTGCCCAATCCCGAGATCGTTGACCGGATTGCGGTTCTCGCCGCGCACTAAGTCTATCGGCAAGGTCGACCAGTCAAATTTGGCGACTGGTAAGTCGCAATCCCGATGCAAGCCGGAGGTCGCAGGCATATAGCGAATAGCCAAACCGGCGCGTATTCGACCCGAGATGTTAGCTGCCGAACCGTGGACGATACCAAAATCGTGCAGGGAGCATTGCCCCGGCTCGAGTTCGATATAACGGACATTTTTACCGGACAACTGATCGTTGCTAATTGCCTGATTGAGCGTTAGATGCCCACCGGCCTCTTCATGGTGCCGCCATTCGCGGCTCGACTGCGAACCTGGGATTACCCGCATCGCACCGTTATTGCGATCGACTTTGTCGATCGCAATCCAGACCGTGCGAGTCGCCCAAGACCAGATCAGCCAATATTGGCCGTCCTGATGCCAGGGAACTTCGCGTGCCGTCCGCGGCAATTTACAGAACAAATGGGTGAGCCAAAGGATCACGTCCGGATTGCCAACCAAGATCGCATTGACTGCCTCACGGAGCTCCATCAAGTCACTGTCGGCAAGCCGAAATTTCGATGGAATGACATAGCCGTCGCGCTGATAGCTCTCTGCTTCCGTCGGTAAAAGCATCGAACCCTTCCCTTAGAGAGCCTCTACCGTCCAGTTGCTGCCACCACCTGACGGTTCAACGCGCATCGGAGCGGCATTGTCGAGCACGCGAGCGCCGTATTTTTCAGGCCGACGAAGCGGATGACCGATAGCCGCAAGCAGCACCGCAAAGGTGCCACCATGGGCTACAATCGTGACATTGCCATTTAAAAGTGCGTTGTTTAGACCACGCAGGGTTCGAATTACGAATTCTTCCAACGTTTCGCCGTGTTCCGGTGAATCCGCCCATTTCAGGTCGATATTCGACCGACCGGCCCAGCGACCCCAGTCACGTTCGCGCAGGTCGGGATCCGGATGCACCGGACGGCCACAATGCCCAGCAATTATTTGCGCCGTCATCCAGGCTCGCTCCTGGTCGCTAGCGTAATAGGCGTCGAAGGATTTATCTTTGAGCTTTGGACCAGCCATTTCGGCTTGCGCCTTTCCAGCGTCATTGAGTTGCGAACCCATAACCGGTTGGATGATCCGGGCATCGTTATAAAAGGTCTCACCATGCCGGACGAAGTAGAAGCCAGCCGTCGGTGTGATGATACCATCATGCTTACTGGCGAATTCTGCCATCTTCTTGTGCCAATCAGGTGTGTCCATCACCGTCACCGTTCCTCGTTGTTGCACTCGCCTTGCCACATTTAACGCTCGGCATACGCTTGGTCCAAGAGGGAAAATAGCAAATTGAGGCGACGAATCCATGGCACCCCTTCCGCCAGGACCTGAATTTAACACATTTACCGCGATCGGCCGCTGCGAAAAGACCGGCAGGCTTGGGATTGCTACCTCCACACGCTCACTCGCGGTGGGTGCGCGGGTCCCCTTCATCGGACCAAGAACAGGCGCTGTCGCCATCATGGCAATCGCTGATGCCCGACTCGGGTTAATGGCACAACGCCTCTTAAAACTCGGCTACAAAGCACCGGCCGTCGTGGAACAACTTGTACAGGCCGATCCCTATTGCGAGTACCGCCAACTCGGCGTAATCGACGACGACGGATTTGCAGCGGCGAGGACCGGCTCGGAAAATCGCGATTGGGCCGGCCACCACGTCTGTGATAACTTCATCGCACTCGGCAATGTACTGCTGGGCAAGCACGTCCTGGACAGCATTGAAGAGGGTTACAACGAAAAACCAGACGCAGAACTCGAAGACCGGTTGATGCGCGCGATTGAGACTGGCCGGGATGCCGGCGGACAGCACGGCGGACAACGCTCAGCCGCTATCCTTGTTTATGACGACAAGGAATTTCCCCGCGTGGATCTTCGTGTCGATCACCACGAGGAGCCAGTTGGTGAGTTGCGGCGCGTGTTCAATATCTTTAAGCCGGCTATCGAGTACTATAATCACCGTCAGGTCGATGCCCGTGTAAAACCACTCTATGAGGCCATTGCCAACGAACATTACTAATTAAATCGCGACTTTACATTAGTCGGTTAATTTGTTGTCGCGAGTTTAGTCAATCGCGAGAGTTGCTTTAAGAGAGCGATACTACACACAGTGGCAATCCATCGAAACCTGCAGATTGGAATCTAGCGGAATTATGCGCCCGGATTAACTGTTCCTTATTAATACGGTTCGTCATCTAATCTACCGGCACTGAATTCAGAAAAGGGCCAGGTCCTCAACCGACAGTCCTTGTCGCTATCCATCGGCAGGTTGGCCAGGACGATCGCAAAGGTTTCATGTCGCTAAGTAGGAGGCTATCATTCTCATCCTCCATCGGGCTCATCCATTAGGGGTACTATGAGCAAAGAAAAAATTATCACAGCAGCGCTGATAATTATCGGTAACGAAATTCTGTCGGGCCGCATCCAAGACGCTAACCTATCCTATATCGCGACCAAGCTAAATGATGATGCAGGTATCCGCCTGGCAGAAGCACGGGTCGTCCCCGATATCGAGACTGAAATCGTCGACGCAGTGAACACAATGCGCGCGAAGCACGACTACGTTTTCACCACAGGTGGCATCGGCCCAACTCACGACGACATAACTGCGGAAGCCGTCGCTAAGGCCTTCGGTCGCCGTCTGGTCCGACATCCCGAAGCCTATCGCCGCCTCGTAGAGCAGTTTGAAAAGCGCGGCTTGGAGATAAACCAAGCGCGCCTTCGCATGACCAACATGCCCGAAGGCGCCGAACTGGTCGAGAACGGCATCTCCGTTGCACCCGGCTTCCAAGTCGATAACGTTTTTGTTATGGCCGGCGTACCACAGGTAGCACACGCAATGATCGACTGGCTGGCACCGCACCTGGAAGGTGGCAAGCCAGTACGCAGTAAAACCTTAGTTTGCTCTATTGGAGAGGGCAACATGGCGGAAGAATTAAGTGCAATACAGGACCGCTATCCAGAAATCGACATCGGCAGCTATCCCTTCTACGAGTCTGGCAATTACGGCACCAGCATAGTCTTACGCCATACCAACAACGAACTGCTGGAACGCGCCGGCGAAGAGGTCACCAACCTAATGCGCTCGCTCGGTGCCGAACCGCGCGACCAAATTTAATTTTAAGCACAGCAGACCTTAGCCATGGTAAGTAACCGCGTTCTCATCGTCGCCTTTGACGCGCTGCGACCCGATATGGTGACACCGGATTTGATGCCAAACTTATGCCGCTTCGCGGCCGAGGGAGCGCGGTTTCCAGAAGCTCGATCCACATTTCCGACCGAAACTCGTGTCAACCAGACCGCGCTCGTCACTGGTTGCTACCCCGAACGCCACGGTATAGTTGGCAACCGTTTTCAGGACGCGGATGCCTCGCCTGGCAAGCTGTTCAATACAGGCGACGAAACGCAGCTAGCTGAAGGTGACCGTCGCCTCGAAGGCAAACTGGTCGACGTACCTGTGCTAGGCGAAATCCTTGCCGCGAATGACAAAAGCTATGCGGTGATTAGCACGGGCACGCCCGGCGGAACGCGCATGTTGAACCACAAGGCGGAAAGCCTTGGCGGTTTCCGACTATCGCTACACCGCCCGGATGCGACGCAGCCGGAAGGCGCTCTCAACAAAGTAATGGACCGCTGCGGACCGATCCCGCCGCACACCGTACCCACCCTGAGCTGGTTGCGTTATGCAACAGATGTTTATCTGAATTATGTAGAGCCCGAAATCGCGCCTAATGTTATGGTTCTTTGGTATTGCGAGCCAGATAACAGCTATCACCAGATCGGACTTGGCACACGCGAAAATCTGGAAGCGCTTCGCGAGGTCGACCACCAATTCGGCCGTATACTCGCACGCGAGGCAGATTTGCCAGAAGACGAACGCCTAAATATTGTCACAATGTCGGATCATGGGATGGTGACACTACTCGGCAGCAAACTCGATCTTGCCGAAAAGTTTCGTAAGGCCGGATTTACTGTTGGCGAGACGACAGAGGACGGCTCCGACTTAGCGTTAGCTATTTCAAGCGCAGGCGGTATTTACGTACGCAATTCAGACCCCGACTTGATTGAACAGATCGTCACCTGGATGCAAGGACAGGTGTGGTGTGGCCCCCTGTTCACTCGCTCAAGTGCCGGAACACTCAGGCACCAACATATCCGCAGTGACCATCGGCGCGCGGCTGACATTGCCATAGTTTTGCGCTCCTATGATTGTGCAAATCACTATGGCCTGGCGGGCGGTACGGTACATGATTGCCACTATCCTGAAGGCGGTGGAATGCATGGTGGACTGCACGAGTTCGAGGTCTGTAGTTGGCTGGCGATGCACGGGCGTAACGTTCGCTCTGGCTACGAGTCGCCACTAACCGCAGGCGTCGTTGATGTGCTTCCGACGGTACTGCATTTCCTTAATATTGATATCCCCGATCACCTTCAAGGACGTCTGCTACGCGAAGGTCTTGAGGCGTATGCCGACAACGACCTGCCGGAGACGTCGGAGGATATTCAGTTCGCGGTGGGTGCGGGCGGCTATCGCGCTTTCATTGAGCTAGATATTGTCGGAGAGTATCACTACCTGCGGCGCGCTTGGGTCGAACGGGACTGAACGTTCGATTTTCTGCGGAAAGGTATAGCACAGGATTAGGGCAAGAATGGCTTCGACGTTTGGGCCGAGACCTCAATAATCTCCCTGGCATTGGCGGTGCCAAATCCACAGCATGAATACACCGGCGGTAATTATTAAAAACAGAACCACTCCCCGTCCACCGCATGCGAATTCCTGTCTACCTCACACTCATTATTCCAACCGGTATTCGCAATTAAAACAGAGAGGATTTATGGGAAGTTTGAACTATATGGCGACAGCACTAAGCATTGCAGCCATTAATTAATTAAAACGGTGAACATCTTGGAGACACAGTATCCATGATTCTAACGAGCCAATAAATCTCCAACGCTTTTTTATTTTTTGTAACCGCCAGCGCTAACGATGTAGGCACAACGCCTAGTGAATTTGCATACTAGTTGTATCGGCCACACCATTATCCAATATCTGTCCTAGACCCGAACTGGGTTGTCGCATTCCCGGCGTAAGGTTAGGGTGCAAGTCGTGCCCGCTTGGCGGAATTGGTAGACGCAAGGGACTTAAAATCCCTTGTCCGAAAGGACGTCCGAGTTCGAGTCTCGGAGCGGGCACCATCTCCTAGGGTACTCATCGGTTAACTCATTGATATGCTGATCGTTTCGTTTGGACGAGGCTTAAGTGTAGATCAATGGGATGACCAAAGAGAGATGGTTTGTCTATCAAAACCAACATGTCTTATATTTTTT
>JAYZET010000021.1:0-147494 GCA_036337155.1 Pseudomonadota bacterium
GACCGCCAGAGAAGTCGGTGCTCAACTGCATGTTTCACATGAAACACTGGAGCGCCTCGAACGATATGTTGAGATACTTCTAAAATGGCAATGCGCGATCAATTTAATCGGCCACCGCACGGTAAAAGATATCTGGCGCCGTCATATTCTCGACTGTGGACAGTTGAAGTCCCAACTAACGGATACCAAGGGACCGGTGGTTGACATTGGAACTGGGGCTGGGCTTCCGGGCCTTATACTTTCGATACTGGGAATACCCGACGTCTATCTAGTGGAATCAGATTCTCGGAAATGTGCCTTTCTTCGAGAGGCAATTCGGATCACAGAATGCAATGCGACGGTTTTAAATACGCGGGTCGAGGAAGTGAAGGGCTTGGCCGCCACCGTAGTTACTGCGCGCGCTGTTGCACCCTTAAATAATTTAATCAAGTTATCACAATTTGTTTCTACACCGCATACACATCTAATTTTCCTTAAAGGAAAAGATTTTAAATATGAATTGACCAAATTAGAAAAAAAATGGAAAATGAAGTTAACAGTCCTTCCCAGCTTATCAAGTCGGGAAGGCGTTATTCTCAAGCTGGAGTCTCTCGTCCGTGTTGATGCCGCAAGTGACCGAAACTGAATCGCCGCATATGGCCATTGTCAAGAAAGCACCCCGAATTATCGCCGTTGCCAATCAGAAAGGTGGTGTTGGGAAAACGACTACGGCTGTTAATCTGGCGACGGCGCTTGCTGCAAATGAAATGCGTGTTCTTCTCATCGATATCGATTCCCAAGGCAATGCAAGCACGGGGCTCAATATCGATAAACGCAATGAGCAGCAGACGGTCTATGACCTCTTGATTAACGAGGTATCCATAGAGGAGACATTAGCTCAATCGGCGGTACCCGGACTTGACGTAGTGCCGGCCTCCGTGCATCTCGCTGGCGCAGAATTGGAGTTGCTGGAAGCAGATGGCCGGGAATTCCGGCTTGCTCGGTCGCTTGAAGGGCTTAGCATTAATTACGACTATGTGTTGATCGATTGCCCTCCAGCTCTCGGGCTTCTCACGCTCAACGCATTGTGCGCCGCTCATTCGGTGTTGGTGCCGCTGCAATGCGAATTTTATGCTCTTGAAGGGCTTAGTCATCTCGTCCGCACCATCGAAAGGGTGCGCCGAAGTTACAATCCTGATCTCGAAATTCAAGGCGTGGTTCTGACAATGTTCGATCGCCGGAACAAACTTTCGGATATGGTCGCTGCCGATGTCCGCGAATATTTTGGTAAAAAGGTATATAACACAGTCATTCCGCGGAACGTCCGAATTTCCGAGGCGCCTTCATACGGTAAGCCTGTCTTGTTGTATGATTGGCGCTGCGCGGGCAGCCGCGCCTATATCCATCTGGCGAAAGAAATTCTAAACCGCGAACAGGAGCTAGCGGTTTGATGTCGGAATCGGGAAAGCGTAAACATCTCGGGCGTGGCTTGTCTGCCTTGTTTGGTGATGAGCCGCCGGAAAATATACCCTCTGCGAAATTACGCCATGGTGGCATGCTGCCAATCGAAAATCTGAGGAGCGGCGAATATCAGCCCCGGCGCACCTTTGACCAAGACGCCCTGAAATCATTGGTGGATTCCGTTAGCCAGAAAGGGGTACTCGAACCACTATTGGTTCGTGAGATAGACGGTCAAACCGATCAGTACGAAATTGTTGCTGGCGAACGCCGTTGGCGAGCGGCACAAACCGCCGGTCTCCATGAGGTACCGGTGGTTGTAAAAAAGATAGGCGACCGTGAGGCCCTTGAAATAGCGTTGATTGAAAATCTGCAGCGTGAGGACCTCACACCTATCGAAGAGGCTGAAGGTTACAAGCGCTTGATGGACCAGTTCAAACGGACGCAGGAGAACCTCGCTCGTGAAATTGGTAAGAGCCGCAGCCATGTTGCCAATATGATCCGTCTCCTGAGCTTGCCCGAGACCGTTCGGGAGAAAGTGCAGAATGGCTCCCTGAGCGCCGGGCATGCGCGCGCGCTGATCGCCGCGGCCGATCCAGCAGCGACGGCCGTTTTAGTAATTAAGAAGGCGCTTAACGTACGTCAAACCGAAGCCCTAATTCGTCGCGAACGAGGCTCTTCAGACGTCACAAAGAGGCGGGGTCGACCATCCTCGGGCAAGAAAGACCCGAATACCATTGCTCTTGAACGTGACGTGGGTAACCTATTGGGTTTAAGAGTGGAAATTGATGATTTGGGCGAAGCTGGGAAGTTAATATTCCATTATACCAGTCTCGATCAACTGGACGATATCTTGCAAAGGTTAACTGGCGGCGAAGAGGGTTAGTGCTGACCTTGAATCCTGCGGTATTGGCGCGCGAGGCTAGCAATCTGAAAAAGTGCTCGGCCACAAATGGCCTGCTCCGGGAGGCCGGTCATCTTACATTGAAGCTCCGCGTCCATAGTTAGCTGCAGACCACGGGCGAGCGCCTCGCTCCGCCAGATCCGCAACTGATCCTGAAAGCGGCGTTCTAATTTATAGAACACTGGCGGGCGAAGCGACTTTAATACTGTGGCGGTGGGCTCGCCGCACTTGATACGTGTACCCGCCGTTTCCAAACGGATAAGGTGGTTTGTAAGTGCGCGAAGGATACCGATGGGATTGCCCCCCGCCTGAAAACTGTGTGTTAGGTAGTAATCCGCAACATTCGAGTCGCCGTCGCCGGCCGCATAGACTAGTTCATCTATAGAATTGGCTGCGCTGTCGCCTACACTAGCCCTCGCCATTTCTAAGTCGACCTCCCCCCCGGGCCCGACAAATAACGATAGTTTCTCCATTTCACTCCGAGAAATCGCCCTATCTGCTCCAAGTCGCCCGACAAGCCAGCCGACAGCCTCCGAGGTAATTCGGACGTCAAGGCCCGATAGAGTTTCTCGGATCACACGCTCTAAACTATTGGCATCATCCAGGTAACATGGAATAGCAGCTGCATTGCCCGACTGCTCGGCAAGTTTCCGCAGTGTTGAACGTGGCCCAAGCGGCCCGGCCAACAACACGGTCATTGCATCGCCTGGCGTACCGTCGAGTAACGAACGTACCGAAGTAACAAGGCTGTCGCTAGCAGCTCGTACCCGCACCAACCGGCGTCCACCCGTGAGAGCGATTGCGGCCACCTCGTCGGCTAGAAGTGCGGGGTCGCCAACTATGTCGCTGGCAGAAAGGTCGCATACTAGGAATGGGTCGGAAAGGTCGGGTACGAAAGCTGCTCCAAGCATTGACGCACGTTCCCGCACTAAACCTTCATCAGGGCCATATATCAAAGCGACGCGCAAATCCTCCGGTGGTGAATTGATGAAAGCATCGGCCTTTCCAGATGAAATTTTCACAATTAATTTATCCGCCGTTTCTTGAGAAATATAGGCTTAGACGGGTCCTGATTTCGTCGCTTACTTCGCGTGCTGCACGTTTTGTTGCATCTTGCTCTGAAGAAATCCGCGCAAATTCAGAAGCAGAAATATTGTAGCTGTTTACCGAACGCACTTCGCCCTTAATAAGGGTTTTTCCTTCCCTGTCATTCGTTAAAAAATAAGTCGCAGTCAATGTCAAAGTTGCTCTAGTCGCTTCTTCGGTAAACTTTAGACCAATCTCCTTTTTTGTTACGGAAACCACAACGTTAAGAGTGTATTTCGGATTAGTCGGCCGTCCATAAGGCGTTAACCTATCCAACAATAGGTTGTGCAAAAGTTGGCCGACCCTGTCTTTAATGGAAGCAACACGAACTTTCCCAAGTTCTTGTTTTACAATAAGTTTTTTAGATTTTCCATAAAGTGGTTGAAAACCGCATCCCGCGAGAGAAAACAAAAAGCAAGAAAGAAAAAAGACTTTAAAAAACGACATTAATCACCTTGTTTGGTACTACAATTACCTTCCGTGGTGTTGCACTGTCTAATGCCCGTGCTACGCTCTCCAGAGCTAGCGCTCTTTCCTCTGCAATGACCGAGTCCACGTCCACCGGAAGTTCAATCGTATCCCGCAGCTTACCGTTGACTTGAATAGCCAACGTAACCGTCTCCTCCGAAAGAAAGCACTCGTCGGCTCGAGGCCATGGTGTATCAGTCAAAAGTGTTTTGTGCCCTAGTATCGACCAAAGTTCTTCGGCAAGATGAGGCATAACTGGCGCGACAAGTTGCGCTGATATCTCAAAACCAAATCGACGGGTCCAGGCCCGGTCATCGCCCCCACCGGTGAAGCTAGCAAGAGCATTTGTTAGTTCACGAATACGCGCCACGGCCCGGTTAAATCGAAACGCATCGAAATCGGCACTAACATCAGAGATTGTTCGGTGAATTTTCCGGAGTAGTTCTTTCGAATGGTTGTCAAACTTACTCGGCGCCGCCGTCCTAAACGGTGCTATTGGGTCACTTGGTTCGGCAACCATGCGCCAAAGACGGTTAGTGTATCGCCACGCACCCTCAATTCCAGCGTCTGTCCACTCAAGGTCACGCGCTGCCGGGCTGTCCGATAACATAAACAGCCGCGCCGTATCCGCGCCGTAGGTCCGAATGATTGATTCTGGATCAACAACGTTACGCTTGGATTTGCTCATCTTCTCCGAACGACCAGCGATCACCGGCGCGCCGGAATTTCGGTTAATGAATTCTCCGTCACTTTGTCGAAGAACCTCTTCCGGAAACATCCAACCACCTGTTACCTCTGTAGGATCGCGATAAGTTTCGTGGCAAACCATACCTTGTGTCAGTAGCCCTGCAAACGGCTCTTTCACGTTGAGATAACCACAATCCGTGAGCGCTCGCGAAAAGAATCTAGAATATAGGAGGTGCAAAATAGCGTGTTCAATACCTCCGATATACTGGTCAACCGGCAACCAATAGTCTGCTTCGGAGCGAGAAAAACGCCGAGCTTGATCTTGTGCACCGAACTGGACGAAATACCAAGATGATTCAAAAAAGGTATCGAAAGTATCAGTTTCACGCTCGGCCGGTTCACCGCATTTCGGGCATTTGACAAACTTCCACGTTGGATGTCTGTCCAATGGGTTACCGGATTGAATAAAATCAACGTCTTCCGGAAGAGTAACCGGCAGGTCGACCTCTGGAACCGGGACCGTTCCGCACGCGCTGCAGTGGATAATTGGAACCGGGCAACCCCAATATCGCTGTCTCGAAACACCCCAGTCCCGCAGTCGATAGCTAATCTTGGAACTTCCCGAGCCGAGACGTTCTAATTCTTCAATGGCGCGTTGTTTACCGGCATCGACATCAAGCCCGTTTAAAAATTTCGAATTGATGATCTTTCCGTCACCTACGAAAGCTTCATCTGTAATTTCAAACGTCTCTTTTCCATTCGGAGCCACGACTGGCACTACTTTAAGGTCGTATTTGCGTGCAAAGTCTAGATCACGCTGATCGTGCGCCGGACAGCCAAAAATCCCACCGGTCCCGTACTCCATCAAAACAAAATTGGCGACATAGACCGGAAGTTCCCAATCCTCGGAGAAAGGATGCTGAGCAGTTAAAGACGTCAGGTATCCCTCCTTTTCCACGGTTTCTATCGCCGCTTCGCTGGTTCCAAGTCGGTTGCAATGATCAATAAACTGTGCAAGCGCTGGGTCATCCTCAGATAAAGCTAAAGCAAGTGGATGGTTCGGCGCAATTGCGCAGAAACTAGCGCCAAATAGTGTATCTGGGCGCGTGGTGAATACTTCCAGGGTATCCTCACGACCGGACAAGGCGAAATTCACGGTCGCACCTTCCGACCTGTTGATCCAATTCGCCTGCATCAGACGAACTTGATCAGGCCAACGATCCAGTTCGGAAAGCGATTCCAAAAGATCGTCGGCGTACTCAGTTATCTTAAGAAACCACTGAGAGAGTAAGCGCCGTACCACTGGAGCGCCGGAGCGCCATCCGCATCCGTCAATAACTTGCTCGTTTGCTAGAACCGTTTGCTCTACGGGGTCCCAGTTGACCCAGGATTCCCGTTTGTAGGCGAGCCCCGCCTCTAGAAAATCTAAGAACATCTTCTGTTCGTGTCGATAGTATTCCGGTTCGCAGGTCGAGAGTTCACGTCGCCAATCGTATGAAAGCCCCATCGATTTGAGCTGTTCGCGCATTGCCGATATATTTTCACGTGTCCATTTGGCAGGGTGTACATTATTCTCAAAAGCAGCATTTTCTGCCGGCAACCCGAAGGCGTCCCAGCCCATCGGATGCAGGACGTTAAAGCCACTGGCACGCTTGTATCTCGCTACAACATCGCCAATTGTATAGCAGCGGACATGACCCATGTGGATCCTACCGGAGGGATATGGGAACATTTCCAAGACAAAGAATTTTGGTCGCATCGAATTCTCGGTGACCTCGAAACTGCCTCTTTTCTCCCACTCTTGCTGCCACTTTGTCTCAGAGATTTTGAAATTATAACGGTCCATTTGCGACGGGCGATGGCCCCCTCTTCTCGCTTATTAAGATATAGCGAGTCCTTGTCCGTGGCCCGCTATTGAAGATTGACACGCATCTGGCGTGCCCTTTTTAAGATGGCATTTTCTAGGTTTGAACCAGTATCAGTGCTAACCCTTGCATCAAGCCAAACGCCGTTTGAATCTTGTCTCTGGCGGAACACTGAGACACGAAGACCGTCGGCCCGCAAATCGCTATCGAGAATATATATGTTCACTTTAAATCGTTCGCTTGCAGTTTCTGGCGGACGATACCAGTCAGTAAGGATTATACCTCCGAACGGATCTGCTTGAGCCAAAGGCATGAAGGAAATCGTATCAAGCGCAGCGCGCCAAAGAAAGCCGTTGACACTTATACCAGAAGCAGAACTTCCGGTGGCTGAGCCCGGCTGTTCATTAAGGCCAAACCATTGGTTTAGAAGACCTTTGTCAGGGCCTACCGGTTCGCTTTCGACACGTTTTACCTGATCGGATCCGCCTCTGGTTCCGTCGGTGCCGCTCAACATCCAACATCCGTTACAGAACGCCGCGATGCTGACAAGCGTGAAAAATCCCCTTAATCTACTAATCATCCTTGCCTATATGCGGAAAATAGCGGTCGATTTCCAGCGGTTTCTTCAGTATCGATGTTTTAGTTAAGGAGAATTGAAGCATGACGAATCAAGAAGACATCGCACACAGCATTTCGCAGGTCCGGAATAAAATCGAAGACGCCGCTCGCGAGACTTCGAAATTACCGGATAACATTTCCCTCTGTGCGGTATCCAAGACGTTTCCAATAGGTACAATTCAGGCCGCAATCGCCGCAGGTCAGCGGGTTTTCGGGGAAAATAGGGTGCAGGAGGCCGAGGTAAAATGGCCGAACCTTAAAAAAGAGTGGCCCGATATCGAGCTTCATCTTATTGGCCCGTTGCAAACAAACAAGGTACGCAAGGCGGTCTCGTTGTTTGATGTAATCCAGACTGTTGATCGTGAGAAATTGGCCCGTACTCTTGCCAAGGAAATGACGATTTCAGGCCGCCAATTACCCTGCTACGTGCAGGTAAATACGGGTGGCGAACCGCAGAAGGCCGGGCTCACGCCGAGCGATGTCAATTCCTTCGTCACATTGTGTCGAGAGGAGATCGGCCTCAAAATTGTTGGCCTGATGTGTATTCCGCCATATGGTGAGGAGCCCTCAACTCACTTCGCTCTGTTGCAGGACATGGCGGATCAACTGAAATTACCAGATCTTAGCATGGGCATGAGTGCTGATTATCCAATTGCTGTTCAGTTCGGTGCTACAGTTGTTCGAGTTGGGTCGGCAATTTTCGGCGCCCGCACGCCAATCAACGTGGCGGAGGGTTAACCGTAAGATAGGCACCTGGCTGGATAACTGAGAGGATCGTCAACAGATCGGGTCGCGCGACAGCAACGCAGCCTTCGGTCGGAAGATAGTCTTGCCGCGCTAAATGCAAAAAAATGGCGCTCCCAAGATACGGCACTGGCGGATCATCATTATAGCCCAGAGGAACGACGATGTCGTAGAGGCTGTCTGAACGAAAGAGTTTTTCGTGCATGGCAGAAATTGGCAGTTTGATTTGTCGATTATATTCCTTAGCGGCCGGGTCATCGCACCAACCGTCATCGGATGAAATGGCAGAGAGGCCAAGACGGGTATATGGCACTTGTCCGCGATCCGGGCGGTACAGCACCTTTCGCAAGGGGAATTGCCCCACTGGTGTTCCACCGTCCCCTTCTTTTTTGTTGACGCGGACACCGCCGTGTCCCAACGCGCAACGGAAAATTAGCTTGCCAAAGATGAGTAGACCGCAGGCGTATACCTGTATGTTCATGGTAAATTTGAACTCTTACCAGGCTACATCGTCAAGTCCTTGTCGTTGGCTCGGTTTCGGTTTAACAGCATCGACTCATACTTATCTAATGCCGATATCATAGCTTTCGGCACCATGGTGTTGGGGACAGCTGCAGCAGCTGCAGCGCGTCGGCGACCGCTCGAAAGTGCTGCGAAATTACTGCGAGGGGGCGGCACCCCACGCTTTCCTGGCTCATAAGTATGCATGACTTTTCCGGATGAATCGCTCTCTGAGCGAGAGCGCTTCGATCCCCTGCTACTTATGGCGGACTGCTCCAGCCTATTCGTTTCGACCCCCGCATTCACTACCGGCAAATTGCGACGGGAGGAGAGATCCGAGATTGGAGCTCTGCTCGGGATCTGACTTCGCGCAGAGAGTACAGCGGATACTGGGTCCGGCATTTCGGGACGTACTCGCATAGCCTCATCGGCTGAAATAATAGAACTCATAGCCCTTGCAGAATGCGGTGCGATACCGGTCTGCTTTGATTCCATTATATTGCGTGCAAAGGTGAGAGGTGACGGCTTCGGTGTCTCTAATGCTGCCATCACCTCTCGTGCCTGGATAGGCTGACGCAGTTCAGCGGATACAGGCGTTCGTCCGCTGGAGACAATAGGAGCTATGGATTGGGGCATCATTGCCGCACTTTCGCCTGCGGTCATCACTTTCTCAGGAGTAACTTGAAGAGAATTTGATGCGACTTGGGTGCCAGATTCGGTCTCGTCGTCTCCAGTGAAGGCGTCCACGATGACCTCGCCGAGGGTTGTGTCGGTAACATCCTCTACTACACCGCTAATCAAAGCACCCGCGAATCCGATTGGCCCGCCGAAAAGAGCGCCACCCGCTAACCGAGCCGCTGGTGAGATTTCGTCACCTGTCAGGCTTCGGTAAATCGACGAGATGACCGGAAGATGCTGTAGTGGATTTATAATATCGAGTAAGTCACCAAAATCGAAACCATCCTCGCCGAAAAAATTCGATTCTTCTTTTGTATTCCAGCCTTCCGTATTCCAACTCTCATCTTCATCGTAGGGATGAATAACTTTATTTAATTCTGATTTGTTTATCTCTTTTTCGATCGCTGTCGCCGATACCGGGTTAGTATTTGGATGTACTGCGTTTGCGACCTGGACTGCGTCAAGAAACGAACCGTCGCCGAGTAAGGCCGCCGATCTCGACGATACAGTTGGAACGGAGTATACCTCTGCGATGGCGATATGTTGCGCTGGCATGACTTTAAAATCCTCCTATGAAGATAATCAAGCAAATTGAATGCCAAGGAGTTAATCCACCGAAATTTAGGGTTTTTAGTCTTTGATTCACCCCCTGGTGTAAGAAGGGGGAATTAATTGCCGCTGTGCAATCTTGCTGGAAGATGTGCAACCGACGATCGGGGTTTTGGGTGGGTAAGAAAATTTTATTAGTCGATGCCGACGAAACGTTGCGAGAATCTTTGGCAGAACAATTGGAACTGTTCGAGGAATTTGAGCTCAAAGGCGTCAGTAGCGCTAAAGAGGGTCTTGACCTTCTAAACAGAAAAGATTTTGACTTGATCCTTCTAGATGTCGAGCTCCCGGATATGGATGGAGTCCAAGCCTGCCGTTTGATGAGGTGCAAAGGAATAAACTCGCCGATCGTGATGTTTATAAGTACCGACACACACGGAGAAACTGATTTAGGTCTTGATGTGGGTGCCAGCGATTATGTCAATAAGCCCTTTCGAGTCGGCGTTCTTCTGGCATGTATTCGTGCCCAACTGCGGCAGGATAAGTCGGCCGAAGACACGATCATCTCTATTGGGCGTTATACCTTTAAGCCCAGCGCAAAGATGCTGATAGAAAACGAAAATAGGAAATATGTGCGCCTGACTGAAAAAGAGACTGCGATTATTCAATTCCTCTATCGGGCCGGCGGTCGGGTGGTTGGCCGCGATACGATCCTCGGTGAGGTTTGGGGGTATAACGCTGGGGTGACAACCCATACGCTTGAAACCCATGTCTACCGGCTTCGCCGCAAAATGGAGATGGACCCGTCGAACGCAAAAATTCTTGTAACTGAACCCGGTGGATATCGTCTGGTTTTGTAATCCACCACCTTAAGAATGCAGAACAGCGACTTGAGGTTTGCAGCACAATCGGTACTGTCCCAGGCAATGAAAGAATCGAAAACAGTCGAGACACGGAATGGGTGAGGCGCAGGACTTCAGTGTCCAGTTCTGGGGTGTGCGAGGAAGTGTTGCAGTGCCGGGGCGTCGGACGGTTCGTTATGGCGGGAATACGTCTTGTTTGGAAGTCCGCTGCGGAGAGCATTTGATTATTCTGGATGCGGGCACGGGAATCCGTGACCTCGGTTATAAGCTGATCCCTGAAGCGCCGATCGGAACTAACCTTTTTATCACGCATACGCATTTTGATCACATTTGTGGCCTACCATTTTTTGCTCCATTGTTCATTCCCGGTAACAAAGTGACGATGTGGGCGGGGCACCTGCAGCCGGAATACTCGCTGAAGCAAGTACTAACGGAAATGATGATGGCCCCGCTTTTTCCAGTGCCTCCGGAGATCTTTCAGGCTGATGTAGAATACAAGGATTTTACTGTCGGTGACGTGATGGAACCGCATCCAGGTGTCATCGTCCGGACTGGTCGGCTTAATCATCCGAACCAGGCGACAGGTTATCGCATTGAGTACCGTGGGCGGGCGCTTTGCTATGTCACGGATACCGAGCATCCTGAATTTGGTCGCGATCCGAATATCCTGGAGTTGCTGCAGGGCGCAGATCTTGTCATATACGACGCTATGTACACCGATGGCACTTATGAAAATTTTAAGGGTTTCGGGCATTCCACATGGGAGGAGGGTGTGCGGCTGGTTGAAGAAGCGGGCGCAGATAAACTCGTCATCTTTCACCACGATCCGACCCACGACGACGATAAAATGGATGCTATAGGCAAAGAGGCAAGAAAAATTCGCCCAGGCACCGTGGTTGCGTTCGAAGGGATGACGCTTTTACTGTGATTTCACTTTTCTTAGCCGTGTCCGTGCTACGTGTCACCGAAACTGATTACACAATCTGCAGGTTATTTGCGGAGAGTTAGACCGCGTCGGCGACCTGGCGCGGCCGATAAATTGCAGTATGGTCGATTTGCGTTAGTGCTGTTTTGCCATTAGCTACCAGTAGCACGTTAAGTTGGACGAAAAGGTGTCCCTTGTGCTCATACTGTTTTGCCACTTTCGCGCGTGCTTCCACTGTGTCGCCGTAATACGCTGCTGCGAAGTTGGTGAGGCGACTGCCGACATGGATCCACGGTCCGAGCTTCACATTCATGGAGAGGGCTCGATTGGCAAGCCGCAGCAGCCAGCCTGGGTGCACGATGCGCTGCTCCGTGTAGACGTCTAAGTTCTCACGCACGTTTTTCAGATACTGCAAAAGTTCATCCGCCTCCATCACTGCCTTGAAGGTACCCATGACCTTGCCTTTAACGAGCGATTCCGGGGCGGCATCAAGCCGAGAGTTGTAATCTGGTAAATTGGTTACAGCATAAGACGAAATTTCAGGGATCATTTTTTGGTGACCCATGGTTGCCGTGCCATTGCCGCAGAGTACGCCTTCCGATTCTATCGTTATTGTTAGATGGCCGTTCTTTTCAGGGACAGCCGAGGCGAGCGCTATACGGCCGTCATAGACGGGCTTTAGGAACCGGCATTCCGCTGTGCCGCTAGACAGCCAGTTCGTTCCAAAATGCCGAACCGGTAGGTTGGTCATATAGGCATAGACCTCGACCCCTGGCACTAGCCCTCCCTGAAATCCGAACTTTCGCGCCACCGCATCGTCGTGGATCTTGTTCTCTGAGGCCGCGGATAGGTTGAAAGCGCTGACTTTATGCGTCAGGACTGCAGTCATGGCGAATATCTCCAAGTCGTCGGCTATCCAGCAATATGTATTGTAAATTTTAAATTCCGAATTCGGATGGGTTTAAATATTGGTGCCCCCAGCGAGAATCGAACTCGCACTCCCTTGCGGGAACTGGATTTTGAATCCAGCGCGTCTACCAGTTCCGCCACAGGGGCACTAAGGGCATCATAAGCAGGATAGCAAGGGCGTCAACGGCTCTTGCGGGTTTTCGCTCAGTCTATATATCAAACAAATTCGATTTCCGTGTTTTTCCCGGAGGTAAGGCATGACAGCGGTGCCGGAAGGTGTGCGATTAGCGGTAGATATCGGCGGCACGTTTACGGATATCGTTCTCGACGTGGCGGGAACGCGAACTACAGCTAAGGTGCTGACGACCCCGGCCGCGCCCGAGGAGGGTGTGATCTCAGGTCTTATGACCGCGCTCGGCGAGGCTGGCCTCGCGCCATCCTCCTTATCGCTGCTGTTGCATGGCACTACTTTGGCAACTAACGCAATCCTGGAGCGTAAGGGCGCGAAGACCGCTTTTGTTACCACCGAAGGCTTCCGGGACGTGCTCGAGATAGGATACGAGAGCCGCTTCGACCAATACGACATCATGATTGAAAAACCGGTTCCCTTGGTGCCACGTAAGCTGCGACTACCAGTGACGGAACGCATGGACTTGGCGGGCGGGGTGCTAAAGCCGCTTGATGAGGCCGGCGTTGAAGCGCTGGCAGCGGTTTTGGATGAAAACGGTATCGAGAGTGTTGCGATTGGTTATATGCACGCCTACGCCAATCCGGACCATGAGCACCGTACCCGTGACATTCTGGCTGCGCGCCTGGCGGCCGTGTCCTTCAGTCTATCCTCCGAAGTTTGCCCAGAAATTCGAGAATATGAACGCTTTACCACGACAGTCGCCAATGCCTATGTCCGGCCGCTGATAGCGAGCTATTTAGCGCGGCTACGCGATAAGCTTGCCAAGATGGGTGTGGCCTGTCCGGTGCTTCTAATGACATCGGGCGGCGGGCTCACAACGCTCGAGAATGCCATGCAGTTCCCGATCCGCCTTGTTGAATCTGGCCCGGCGGGAGGTGCTATCTTGGCGACAAAGGTCTCACGGGAGATGGGTCTTGACAGGGTAATCTCTTTCGACATGGGTGGCACGACAGCGAAGATCTGCCTGATTGGCGACTACCGGCCGCAGATGGCGCGCGAATTTGAGGTCGACCGCGCCGCCCGCTTCACCAAGGGAAGCGGACTTCCGCTGCGTATTCCGGTGATAGAGATGGTCGAGATTGGCGCTGGCGGCGGTTCGATCGCACGGCTTGATTCCATGAACCGGGTCACAATCGGTCCCGACAGTGCGGGTGCCGATCCGGGACCAGCCGCTTACGGGCGCGGTGGTGAACGGCCAACCATCACGGACGCGGACGTCGCTCTTGGTAAGATAGATCCGGCGAGCTTCGCCGGTGGCAAAGTCTCGCTTTATCCGGAGAAAGCGGAAGCCTCTATTATGGCCGATATTGCTGAGCCGCTGGGTGTTGTGGAGGTGACCACCGCCGCCTACGGCGTCACCGAGATGGTTGACGAAACGATGGCCAATGCCGCACGTGTCCATGCGGTCGAGCAGGGTAAGGCGGTGAACGAGCACAGCATTATCGCCTTCGGCGGTGCAGCGCCGCTCCATGCCGGCCGTCTCGCTGAGAAACTTCATATCGACCGTATCGTGGTGCCGACCGATGCGGGTGTCGGTAGCGCCGTCGGGTTTCTCGAGGCGCCGGTCGCTTATGAGGTTGTGCGAAGCCGCAACATGCGGCTCTCTGCTTTTGATCCGGCCGGGGTGAATAACGTTATGGCCGCAATGAGGGAAGAGGCGGAGGCGGTGATACGTCCCGCAGCACCCGATGCAGATCTGGCTGAGCGCCGAGTCGCTTTTATGCGTTATGTTGGACAAGGCCATGAAATCACGGTTGAATTGCCGGAGGAGGATTTTGGCAACGAACATCGCAATATTATTCAGGCCGCGTTTGATGCAGAGTATGAACGCCATTTTCGCCGGACCCTGCCGAACGCAGAGACTGAGGTATTGACCTGGTCCTTGAGCCTTTCCGCCGTTACGGCGCCGGCGTTGGCCATAGACGAGGTGATGGACGCGGTTGCCACTAACCCGATCGGCTTGCGCAGGGTCTACGACGTTAAAGCGGGCGAGATGCACGAGGTCCCGATGTATCGTCGCGACGACCTCACGCCGGGATGTAAGTTTGCAGGGCCGGGGATCATCGTTGAAGACCAGACCTCAACCTATGTTCCGCCAGGTTTTGGTGCTTGCATAGCTGGGAATGGGTATATTGTTTTGGAGCGAAACGGGGAGAGCGAGTGATGAAAGTGACCGGTTTGGACACCATCCGTCTGCAAATCATGTGGAACCGGCTGGTCTCCGTCGTCGAGGAACAAGCTCAGACCCTTATGCATACTGCGTTCAGCCCGATTGTGCGGGAATGTGGTGATCTTTCAGCTGGCGTTTTTGGGCTCGACGGACGGATGTATGCTCAGGCGGTCACTGGGACGCCAGGCCACGTCAATTCAATGGCGGAATCGGTCAAACATTTTCTTGATCACTTTCCGATTGAGACCATGAACGAAGGCGACGCTTTCATTACTAACGATCCCTGGATGGGGACTGGTCACCTCAACGATTTCGTCATTACAACTCCCTGTTTTCTCAACGGCAGGGCCGTAGCACTTTTCTCCTGTACAAGCCACTTGACCGATATTGGTGGGCTCGGCACCGGGACGGACGCGACTGATGTGCACATGGAAGGCATTTATATTCCTATGCTGAAGCTCGCTGACAGAGGTGAGATGAACGAAACGTTGCTCGCGATGATCCGTCAGAATACCCGCCAGCCAGTGGAATCGGAAGGAGATGTCTACTCGCTCGCCGCCTGCAACGATATTGGCTGCCAGCGCTTAGTCGAAATGATGGGCGAGTTCGAGCTCAACGATCTCGAGGCGCTCGGCGACTACATCTGTGACACTTCGGAGAAGGCGGTGCGTGACAACATTTCTAAACTGCCTAACGGAAAGTATAAGAACACGATGACTATCGACGGGATAGGTAACCCGATCGATCTCGTCGCGACGCTGATAATCCATGATAATAAGATAACCGTTGATTACGACGGCACTTCGCCACAGTCATTGAAGGGCATCAACGTGCCGATGGCTTATACGACGGCCTATACTTGCTTTGGTCTCTCATGCATCGTTTCCGGTGACATTCCGAACAACGCTGGTTCGCTGGCGCCGTTCGAGATTTTCGCGCCAGCGGGATCAATCCTGAACGCGCCCTATCCGGCACCGGTTTGCTCGCGCCACGTTATTGGCCAGATGCTGCCAGACGTCTCGTTCGGCTGCCTCTCCCAGGCCGCGCCCGAGCGCGTGCCGGCGGAGGGCGCTTCCTGCCTTTGGAACATCACTATGCGGGGGGCGACTGATCGTGCGGCAAATGACAGCAAGCTTTTTACCATCACGGCAGTGACCAACGGCGGTACTGGGGCGCGGCCGGCCAAGGATGGTTTGTCGGCGACGGCGTACCCGAGTGGTGTGCGCGGCACCCCGGTTGAGATCAACGAGACCGTCGCGCCAATAGTTTTTCACCGTAAGGAATTTCGCCCTGATTCGGGTGGCGCTGGCGCCCATCGGGGTGGGCTCGGCCAGGTCCTCGAGATTGAATCGGCGATAGGCGCCGATTTTGAGCTTCTCGCGGCCTATGACCGCATCGATTTTCCGGCTCGTGGCCGTGCGGGCGGCGGCAATGGCGAAGCGGGCTCGCTTGGCTTCATTGATGGCGAATCACTAAGGGGCAAGGGTACCCAGCGCATCCCTGCCGGTAAGATAGCCCGTTTCCATACCCCGGGCGGAGCCGGTTTCGGCGATCCGAAGGACCGCGACCGGAACACGCTCACAAGCGATATTGAAAATGGCCTTGTGACACCGGAAGCCGCGGCGCGAGACTATGGCTACGCCGCTGCGGATAATTAGGACGCCTTTTCGACCATCGCCATCATTCCGGAAAGCCAAAATGTTTTCTGGAAGCTAAGTCTGAGTTCTACAGCTGATGCATTATTGTTTATGCCTTTGACGCTCAAAATTTAGTTCCGTAGAGCCTATCCTCTACTTCCCCTTAAATACTGGTTTTCGCTTTTCCGCGAAGGCTCTCTCGGCCTCGCGGTGGTCCTCGGTAAACCAGAGATCGACGAAAGTGTCGGTGGCGAGGTCGCGAGCTTCGTGGGCGGGGCCGCTCGCCGCTTTATGAATGACGCGTTTGGCGCGCTGAAGGGCGAGGGGTGCGGCTTTGTCAAAGCTTTCAACGAACCGAAGTGCCGAGCCGACCGCGTCGGCGTCTTCTGCGATTGTGTTTATCAGGCCGAGGCGGTAGGCCTCCTTGGCGCCGAAGCGCTCTCCCGTGGTCACCACTTGCATGGCTCGACTGAAGCCGATGTCTCGCACGAGACGTTCGTAGCCTTCCCAGCCGGTAATAATGCCAAGGCGAACCTGCGGCATGCTGATCTCGGCATGGGGTGCCGCAACACGGAGGTCGGTTGCGAGAAGGATTTCCGTCCCGCCGCCGATGGCGAGACCATTGACCGCCGCGATCACGGGGATGTGCAGCGCCTCGAACCGCTGGAAGACCGTTCGGGCAAGACGCATCACTTCGCGCAGCTCATCCTTGGTTGTTAGCTGGGCGTATCGCTTGACGTCGCCGCCGGTACAGAAGAACCGTTTGCCTGCCCCCGTCACGATCAACGCACGCAGACTGGCGTCGCCGTCGATCTTATCTAGGATATCGAGGAAGGCTTGGCTGACCTCGGCGCTCAGCGAATTCCCGGCCTCGGGTCGATCGATGGTGAGAACGAGCGCGTTGCCTCGCCGCTCTTGTTTTACTACTTCAGCCAAAGTCTTTTGCCGCAAAACCGCCGTCGACCTGTGGTTCGACAAAATGAACTAACAACCCACCGCCGAAATTTGACGGGTGAACAAATCCGATTAATGAGCCGCGTCCGCCGGGCCTACCTTCGAGATCAATCATCCGCCAGCCGTCGTCGTTGAGCTTCGGCAGGATGGCGTCGATGTCGCGCGTAGCGAAGGCGACATGGGCCAAACCGGGGCCCCGGCGGGCGACGAACTTGGCAATGGCACTCTGGTCACCCTTGGTGTTCCCCTTTGCCTCGCCGAGCCTCTCCTCTGGCTTGAGTGCATTGTCGTAATCCATCAGTAACTCAAGCTCGCAATCGCCGACGGTAATGAAGACGTCCCGAAGGCCCCCCAAGACCTCTGGTGGTCTGGAGTGGTAGATCACGCCATATTTATCTGAAATGAAACTCTCGGTGACGTTGCGGATTTCCACATCGGTCTGTGTGCTATCGATGGAGCAGCCGAGATTGTCGGTGAAAACCCGCACCGTCGCGTCGTTATCATCCGTCGCGATGCCGATGTGATCAATCTTATAGGTAGGTCCATCTTCGCTAGGAATTTCGAGTGGTTCGATGAAGCGGGTACGGATGCCGATGGTATCCTTCGGCTCTATGGTTACGAACTTTTTTCCGTCGGGCCCAACGCCTTCCTTGATAGCTGTCAACCCGTGTTTGGCAGCGGTGCTCGCCGGATCGTCGGCGCTGAGCGCCATATGATGTACACCGGGAAATCGGGGTTCCTCAAGGTATAGGTCGTCCAACTCAAACAATGCGACGGCGGATTGACCGATGCCGAAGAACGGTATATTCCGGCCTTCTAGAGGGATGTCGCGCCGCTGCAGGCCGAGTGAAGCACCGAAAAAGCGGCTGGCTGCTTCGACGTCGCGGGCGGCAAGGGCGAGGTAATTCATGGCATAACCCGCCATATCAAGTCTCCGGATGCTGTACAAAATGAGTGAGTAGGCCGCCGCCGAAGTTAGATGGGTGCACGAAACCGATTTGCGTTCCGCGCCCACCGTGCCGGCTCCTAGTGTCGATCATCCGCCAACCCTCGGCATCGAGGTCTTGCAGGATCGCATCAATGTTGCGCGTGGCGAAGGCGACATGCACTAGACCCGTGCCGTGCCGCGCAACGAACTTGGCGATTGCGCTTTGGTCACCCTTCGTATTGCCACCAGCTTCGCCAAGTCGATCAAGTGGCCGGTTGGTTGTGTCGTAATCCTGCATGATCTCAAGGTCACAATCTCCAATTGTCACGAAGGCGCCTTTCAGGCCGCCTAGAATTTCCGGTGGGCGGGCATGGTAGACCACCCCGTATTTGTCTGAGATGAAGCTTTCGGTCACATTGCGGATTTCAATGTCAACCTCCGTACTCTCTAAGTGACACCCCAGTTCTTCGACGAAAACGCGGATGTTCTTAGCGATATCGGTGCTTGCGACCCCAAGGTGGTCGATTCTCTCGACACGACTTTCTTGGACCGGTACGATCAATGGCTCGATAAACCGGGTGCGGATGCCGCATGTTGCCGATCTTTCAACCGAGACGAATTTCTTTCCACAAGGGCCTATCCCCTCTTTGACGACTGAGAGGTTATGCCGCTCCGCCGTCGCCTTCGGATCTTCGGTGCCGAGCGCCATGTGATGAACACCTGGTAAGCGCGGTTCGTCGAGATAGGAGTGCTCTGGATCGAAGACACCGAGGGCGGCTTTACCGATGCCGAAGAAGGGCACGGTCCCTCCTGCCAGTTTTACGTCCGTGCGGGCAAGTCCCAAGGCATCACCGAAGTAGCGACAGGCCGCCTCGATATCACGGGCGACGAGGGCAAGGTATGTCAGAGCGTAACCGGCCAAATGTTTAAACCTCCTCTCGCGCTACGAAATGCATGAGCACACCGCCGATCATCGTCGGATGCATGAAGCCGATAAGCGCGGCGCGAGAGCCGGGACGCCCCACTGTGTCGATGGTCCGATGGCCTGCCTCTTTTATTCTGGCGAGGCTTTCCGCCACATTTGGCGTCTTGAAGGCGATGTGATGCAGCCCTGCGCCACGCGAGGCTATATAGCGAGCAATGGCGCTACGGTCGCCGCGGGTCGTGCCGGCTGCGTCGTGGCGCGCTTCGTCGGCTTTAACGTTTGTGGTGAGGTCCTGTATGAACTCGAACTCGGTATCTCCAACGGTGATGAAGGTGACCCGCATGCTACCAATGAGCTGCGAGGGGCGGGTGTGAAAAATATAATTGTAGGTGTCGGAGGTAAAATTCTCCGAGATCGTCTCGACTTCGCTGTCGGTCTGCTGGCTTTCGTAGACGCAGCCGAGTTTGTCGATGAAGACCTCGCGGGCGGTCTGGTTGTCTGCCGAAGCGACGCCTAAATGATCGATGCGCTCGATAATGTCGGAGGATGCGGCATTGAGACCAAGAGAGGTGGTAAGGCGGGTGCTGACACCGCAAGTAGCCTCCCGCGAGAATTCGACCTGGGGTCGACCGCCTAAACCTTTGGTGGTGGCGTTGATCGCCGAAATGCCGGAATTGCGGGCGGCTAATTCGGGATCATCCGCCTCTATGGCGACGTGATGGACGCCTTTCTTTGCGTTGGGGCCCAGGAATGGGTCGTCCGGGTGGAAAAACGCCATCGTGGCTTCCCCAACGCTGATAGTCGGTACAGTTGATGCGTCACAGGCAAAGTCATGCCGTGGCAATCCAAAATCATTTTCAAAAATCATCGCGCTCGTCTCCGGATCGTCGACGACGAGGGCAACATAGGCCAAACCGGGAGCCTTCATGTATCCTCCAACAGGTGTAATGCGTTAGTCTGCAATCGGTGTCCAGTTTCTGCGCCGCCGCGCCAAACGATCCTTGAGCGGCTCGCCCTCGTAATCCGGATGCTTTGCTTGTTTCGTAAAGAGATCACGATCCTCGAAATTTTTGATTTGTGTCGTAGAATAGCCGAGTGACCCGTCGTCTTCCATGGTGGCGCCGAGGTAGACGCCGCAATGGCGACATATAATGAAATCACATGTCTTGCTGCCGAACCTGTAGCGGACGATATCGCCGGGTTCTCGATCGATATAGCGAATTCGGCCGTTCGGATCACTCGCAGATACGGCGCCGTGAGCTCGGCAGAAAGAGCATTGGCATTCGCGGATCTCGATCTCCGCAGGATCTGTCTTCGTCTCCAGCTCGACGGTGATGGCGCCGCAATGGCAGGACCCCTTGTAATTGGTCATGCGTCCTCCAGTTTTTCTGCGCCGATGGCGTTGGCCGAGGCGAGGTCTGCTATCTCCTTGGCGCTGAAGCCATAATCAGCCAGCACCTGTTCGTTGTGTTCGCCGATGAGTGGTGGCGGCAGACGAACCGACTGACCTTCAAAGGCTTCCATCTTGATTGGGTTGGCAAGAAGGTCGAGCGTACCGATGGTCGGATGATCGATTCCCTCAACCATGCCCTGCGCCGCTACCTGCGGATCGTTAAAAACCTTATCCAGAGAATAGACTGGGCCTGCAGGGACGCCCCCTTCCATTAGGTCCTTCGTCCAATCGATGGCGTCGCGGGTGCGGAAGTGGTCGTTGAGGATCTTCCGCAAATTTGATTTATTCTCTATCCGCCTGGAGTTGTCCGCGTATTCTGGGACTGAGAGTAATTCCTCTATATCCATAACCTTGCAGAGCCGCTGCCAATGTTCTTCTCTTGCGGTCGCAACGTTGAGCGGTCCGTCCTTTGCCTCGAAAACGCCGTAGGGATAGATCGTCGGATGGTCATTGCCGGTCTGGCCGGGGACGTCGCCGTTGCTGAGGTATCGCTGGCCCTGAACGCTGAGCAGCCCCACGAGCGCACCAAGCAGCGAGGTCTCGACACGCTGGCCCTCTCCAGTGACATGACGCTGCGCTACGGCTGCGGTCACCGCGAGTGCGCACCACATGCCCGCAGTGAAATCTCCGATCGGCACACCATACCGCGTCGGCTCGCCGCCTCGCTGGCCAGTGAGGCTCATCATGCCGGACATGCCCTGCGCGATCTGGTCGAGACCCGGCCATTTGCCGTATGGCCCGGTGCGGCCGAAGCCAGAAATACTTGCGTATATCACCCCTGTGTTGGCCGCTTTGATCTCCTGGTAGCCGAGGCCAATCATCTCCGCCGTACCCGGTTTAAAATTCTCGACAACGACATCTGCCTTAGCCGCCATCCGCCGCACGGCATCAAGGCCGTGCTCGTTGCGAAAGTCAACGCCGAGACATCGCTTGTTGCGGTTGATGCTGAGGTAGTAGACGCCGATGCCGTGATCGAAGGGCCCCCAAAGCCTGGTCATGTCGCCTTTGGGCGTGGGCTCCACCTTGACCACGTCGGCACCAAGATCACCCAGGATCATGGTTGCGAACGGTCCTGCGGCGGCTCTCGTCAAGTCGAGCACCCGGATATGATCGAGCGGAAGTACCATGCGCGTTCTTTCCCTCTTATGCCCCGAAACAACCTAACCTCACATTGAGCCATATCAATGAACGGCAATTAGATGATGTCGTGTAATTTGTTGGCTCATGGACCGGCGACTTAATAAGATCATAAAAGACGCAGACCCTACTTAAGTATAAATATACTTTTCACTAGGCGGTCCATCTTCCAGATATTGGCGACTGTATTTGGATCGTGGGTAGTTCAGTCAGGTGCGCTAACCGGCTTCATAAATTCACCGAACAACAGTTCGAGCCCCCGGGAGGGAAATATGCGTGGGTCTGCTAGTACCTAAAACGAACTTGCCGCTTCCAAAATCTGGTATCGCCGTTTAGTAAACTGTCACGTATGGTAGAAGCAGGAGGCAGGGATGAGTGCTGCGGCAGAAGATCATGCATCAATCAAAGTTTGGTTCGACACTTGGAGCGGATATGTTGCAAATGTCGATTACGAATCCGCGATGCCGATGTTCGATGAGGATCTTGTAGCCTTTGGCACCTGGATGGATGTCGTTGAAGGGCGCGACACTGTAATTGAGAAACAGTGGATGAGCATTTGGGGAACGATCAAAGACTTTCGGTTTTTAACCGAGACACTCCAAGTGCGGGTCTCGCCAGATCGACTATTTGCGATCGCGGTTTTAGTCTGGAATTCGACCGGTTTTCACGAGAACGGGGATTCCTACCCGCGGCCCGGGCGGGCGACTATTGGCATGCGGCGTGTTAGCATCGATGCACCTTGGAAGGGGCTCCACACTCATCTTTCGCTCAACCGTGGCGTCCCGCAACAATCCTTCGGTGCGCTAGCCTGAACCAAGTCGGATAATTGAGTTGATCAAACGGCTCTACCATCGGGTCATTGACCTTTCAGCACACCCCCAAGCAATCTGGTGGCTGGCGCTTGTCTCTTTTGCGGAAAGCTCAGTATTTCCAATACCGCCGGATGTGATGCTTGTTCCGATGGTGCTTTCCGATCGCGCCGCTGCCTGGCGCATTGCTGCTGTTTGCACGATTACCTCGGTGCTCGGCGGACTTGCCGGTTATGTAATTGGTTATTTTTTCTACGACGTGGTTGGCGCGCGCATTGTCGATTTTTATGGCTACGCCGATAAGTTTGAAGATTTTAGAGGCACCTACACCGCTTACGGTGCATGGATCGTAGCGATAGCTGGTCTTACCCCCTTTCCCTACAAGGTGATAACCATTGCAAGCGGCGTTTTCGCACTCGACCCGGTTATCTTCACCATTGCGTCGGTGCTGAGCCGTGGCCTCAGGTTTTTCGTTGAGGCCACGTTGCTGTGGATGTTCGGATCTCAGATCCGAAGTTTTATTGAGAAACGCCTTGAATTGCTCAGTATTGCTTTCGTTGTCCTTCTGTTTGGTGGTTTCCTGCTGATCAAACTATTGTAGCGGTGGACAAAATCGTTACATGTAAAGTGCCATGTCCGTGATCCTATGGGGCCGAAATATAGACAATGCGCTGGTCGGGGCCATTCAGGCTGCGGCAGGCGCGGCTGCGCTAGCGTCGGCCTATGCTTTTGAGCATCTGGGGGGACTGCGGCCGTGTGAACTTTGTATTTATCAGCGCTGGCCTTGGTGGGTCGCATTGGCCTCAGGCCTCACGGCTTTATTGCTGCGTGCACGGCCGGCCGTAGCTGGGGCGGTGGTAGCGTTTGCCTCCCTCTCAATCCTTGTGGGGGCTGGTCTTGCCGGGTTTCATGTTGGCGTCGAGCAGCACTGGTGGGAAGGCCTTATCTCTTGCGGTGCAGGCGATAGCACAGCAATGACGGTTGAAGCGCTCAGGCGCCAGATAGAGACCGCGTCGGTGGTGCGTTGCGACGAGAGTACATGGTCCATCTTCGGCGTCTCAATGGCCGGATATAACTTCATTATATCGTCGTTGTTGGGTGCGGGCAGTCTCTACGTTTTTTGGCGGTCGCGCGAGGCTTAAGATGGATGATAAACCGGGTCCTCTTTATCTGCCGGGTGATCCGGAGCCTGCGATTGACGCTATGATCCGTGTCGACCACGCCGGCGAATACGGGGCCGTCCGTATTTACGAGGGTCAACTATCCGTACTTCCGCATAGCCTGGCCAGGGATGCGATCGAGGAGATGGCGGCGCAGGAGAAGCGCCACCTGGAGACATTTGATCGGTTGATTGTCGAACGTCGGGTGCGCCCAACGCTGCTGTCGCCTGTGTGGCGGGTTGCCGGTTTCGCACTCGGTGCCGTCACTGCCCGCATGGGGCCACGCGCTGCGATGGCCTGCACTGTTGCGGTCGAGGAGGTCATTGATGAGCACTATCGTCAACAGTCGGAGCGGCTTGGTGCTGAGGATACCGACCTTAAGTTGGTGATTGACGAGTTTCGTGCCGATGAACTCGCTCACCGAGATACTGCGCTCAATCACGAAGCGGAGCGCGCTGCGGGTTACCCTGTGCTGTCTGCTTTCGTAAAGTTTGGATCGCGCGCGGCGATTTGGCTATCGACGCGGTTCTAGGCGAGGGCATTAATTCGCCTCGAGTTCGGTATCCCAATAAAGGAAATCGCGCCAACTTTCGTGCAGGAAGTTCGGCGGGAATAGACGCCCGTTCTCTTGCATGCGCCAAGCGGTTGGTTGTTCTGGCTTGCGCTGTGGCAGCATCCCTGCTTCTTTTGGTATGCGCCTGCCCTTCTTAAGATTGCAGGGTGCGCATGCGGTGACGACATTCTCCCACGTGGTGCGACCGCCGCGCGAACGCGGAATGACGTGATCGAAGGTTAGCTCATGCGACGGTAGCGCCACTCCACAATACTGACAGGCGAAGCGGTCGCGGAGGAAGACATTGAAGCGTGTGAAGGCAACCTTGCGGATCTGCGGCACGTATTCTTTTAGCGAGATTACGCTTGGCAGCCGCAACTCCATGGACGGTGAGTGGACAAAGTGATCGTACTCGGAAATGACGTGGACGCGATTGGTCACCACCGCTTTGACGGCGTCTTGCCACGGTAGAAGTGACAGGGGAAAGTAGCTCAGCGGACGAAAGTCCGCATTCAAGACTAGGGCCGGATTCTCCTTCAAACCCGAAACCACTTATTTTTCCTCTTCGCATTGACGATTCCGGTGAACGTATGCTGGATAAACGAATCGTGCTTAAGACACAAGATATTGACTACGACTCGGTAGAATTTTCATCACTTTATCATATTTTGGGGATTGCAGTTGACTGATGCAGGTGTGGTCGAAACCCAGCTGCTAGAACTTGAACGGCGCTTGGTGGGGTCAGTACCTCAACATTCAACGCTGTGGTTCGTCTGGTGGACCCTGTGTAGCCGCCATGGCTCCAGCGCAATAATCCTTCGCCGAGTACTAGATGCGGGACTTCTTCCCATACGATGAACGTGCCGTCCGGTATGCAATTTAAATCACAGCGCCAGGTTTTTTGTCGTCGGCTAGTGCGTTCGATGCGTTCGAGATGCAGTGCTCTGTCTATTTCCTGCGCGCGCGGCGGAGTGTCTCTGCTATGCGCTATACGCCAAGCATCAATCCAAGAAAGATAGCTCTCTCGGCGGCATTCGTAGCAGGGCCGATGCCCCGCGGCGACAGCTACTGCCTCGTCTAAGAAGAACAACTCGGTATATTGGCGCTGCGACATCACCTCGCGATGCCGACCACGGAACTCGGTAAGGCAGATGATCCAATTGCTGTGCGTCCAGCGGTGGTGGCTGAGCTGCTTCTCGGTGTTGTGCAGGATGCCTCGGTTTCCCATGAAGTCGCCGCGAGACGGGTCGACTTCGATCTCTCCCCGCGGCGTCACGCGGTTTTGTAGTGGCATGGTGTTGCTAGACCCCGAGGGTAGTGCGCAGAAACTGCGTTCCCTGCACCAGGCCCTCCTCGTCGATGCTGTGGCCGAGATTGGGACAGCGCAGTGACTGTACGGAAAAGCCGTTCTCCGATAGGATCTTTTCCGCCGCGTCCATGCTTTCCACCGGTACGACCGGGTCTATCGCTCCATGCGCAAGGAAAATCGGCGGCCGACTAATGGTCTCAGTAGTGAGCAGGTCGGCACCGACCAGTCGACCGGAATATCCCAGTACGCCGGCTATCGGTTGTGTTCGTCGGGGCGCAACGTAGAGGCTCATCATGGTGCCTTGGCTGAAACCGACGAGGGCCAGCTTTTCAGGACCTATTCCGACATTCTGTAACTCTTGGTCGATGAAGGTATTAAGTATCGTTGCTGATTCCTTAACCGCGGCGACGACTTCGCTCTCGACCCGTATTTGGCTTGAGACCCATTGATAACCCGATAGGCCTTGGTCGTAACGGTTGGGTGCGTTGGGCGCGACGAACGCTGCGTTCGGAAAGACTTGGCCAAGATGAGGGGCCATCTCTATCAAATCGCGGCCGTCTGCACCCACACCGTGAAGCAGGATAATCAGTTGCGTGGCAGTGCCCCCGGCGGCGGGGCCATAACGGGGACCGTCAAGGACGGGTGTCTCGGACATCTGGCCTCCTTTCTTAGAGCTGCGGGCCTATGTAGGTGCGCCCTTGTAATAATGCCACAAGAAAAGCGCCACCACACCTCGATAAGGCTGCCAGCGACGAGCCACTGTTTCCATTCGCTTGCGGTTCGGGCGCTGACGCATCCGTTTTAAACGTTGCACCCCGACTTGTATTGCGAGATCGTCCAGTGGCCAAGCGTCGGCCCGGCCGAGTGCGAACAGCATATAGATATCAGCACTCCATTTGCCCAGACCGCGGATGCCAGTGATTGCAGTTGCCACAGTTTCGTCATCGAGTTCGGCGAGGCGGCTGGTGTCAAGTGTACCGTCAATCACTGCTTCGGCGAGACCGCGGCCGTATTCGATTTTGCGTTTGCTTAAACCCACGCCGCGCAGGGCCTCGTTATTGGTGGCGAGGAACGTCTCAGGTGTCAGCGGGTTGACCGCTGCTTCAAGCCTATTACGGATCGCTGCCGCCGCATGGGTTGATACCTGCTGGCCGATTATGATGTTAATGAGCGTAGGGAAGCCGGGTTCTCTATTGCGCGGCGCGGGATAACCGAATTGACCGAGCGCATCGCGGAGATCGTCGTCTCGTGCAGCGACGATGTCCAGCGCGTCACGGATAAACTCTGGCGTCATGTGGTTTGACATAGCCCAAGGCGGCATATAGGGCCAGAAAAATGACCGATAACGTGACACGTTTCGCACCGAGTCCGACCGGGCTACTTCACCTCGGCCATGTTTATAGCGCATTCTTTGCGGCCGAGACAGCGCGCGCTGTGGACGGTTGTTTTCTGCTACGCATCGACGATATCGATCTCACCCGCTGTCAACCGAAATTTGAAACGGCGATCCTGGAAGATCTCGCTTGGTTGGGCCTCGAATGGGAGCAGCCGGTGCGTCGCCAGTCAGATCACTGGAACGACTATATCGCGGCCCTCGGCCAGTTGCGTGGGATGAATGTGGTATATCCCTGTTTCTGTACCCGCCAGGAGATCCGGCGCGAGATTGAGCGCGTCGGTGCCGCGCCACATGGCCGGGAACATCCAATATACCCTGGGATCTGCCGACATCTTGCGGACGACGAAAGGAATGCTCGCATGGTCGCTGGTACTCCCTTTGCCTTGCGCTTGGATGTGATGCAGGCTGCGGAAATTTGCGGCCCGCTGTATTTTGAGGATCACGCGCGAGGCCGGATCGACGTTGATCCCGCGCACCAAGGTGACGTGGTCGTAGCGCGTAAGGATATTGCCATTAGCTATCACCTTGCGGTGGTGGTCGACGACGCATTGCAAGGTGTCACCTGTGTTACCCGAGGCGAGGATCTGCTCGACGCGACCCACATCCAGAGGATGCTGCAAAAACTGCTTGGTATGTCAGCGCCCGACTATGCTCACCATCGTCTTCTCGTTGGAGCGGATGGCAAGCGCCTGGCTAAGCGGGACAAGGCGAAGACAATTCGAGCGTTACGCGAGGAAGGATTTACGCCAGGCGACGTGCGGGCAATGTGTGGAATCTAATTTGTGTCAGGAACGGGTTTTTTTGCCCAACTGACGCCTGAGACGGTCGAGAAACGCAATGCTACCAGCGAGGACCAATAAGGCGATTAGGTTGATCACCACTGCTTCCCAGAAAGGCCGCAAGAGCAACGGTACTAAGAGCCTTTGCCAAAGGTCCGGGTGCAAATAGCGCTGCACGATGGCCTGCGCGAGATTGAGCGACCCTGGTCGCAGCTCGTACCAAATTTCACCGGCACTACGCATCACATCGTGCCCGGTGAGCCAAATACATAACCCCATTACGACCTCGGCAAAGGCAATCAATAAAAAAACGTGGCTGAGAAATCTCAAGACAATCATTTCCAAATGCAGTTATGGCTGTTTCTGGAATTTTAAGTCACTAACACCGCACATTAACCGGGGGGTATCAACAGGTTCCACCTCGCTTGCCCTCGTGGGGTCGGTCGTTTAAGTATCGCGCTCCCGTCTAGACGGACCAGGAGGGATGGCCGAGTGGTTTAAGGCGCACGACTGGAAATCGTGTTCACCGAAAGGTGTCGGGGGTTCGAATCCCCCTCCCTCCGCCAATTATCCTCAGTTTCTACGGGTTTAGCGTTACAATTGGGCCAAACAACGCTAGCAATGTATCTACCTATCTGCGGCGGCCACGCTATATCCAGCGGTAAGCCGTGTCAGGCACTGAGAGTACCTGGCAAGCGGCTTTATAAGCTGCACGGCGGCCTGTCGACCGGACCGCGGACGGCTGGCGCCAGCCCGCGTAACGTTCAAACAGAGGAGCTCGAAATGAATGAAGCGGCTAGTACGCCAATGCCACTAGCAGGTGTAAGGGTTCTCGATTTAGCCACCTTTCTGGCAGGCCCTTTCTGCTCTACAATCCTTGCGGAATTTGGCGCCGAGGTCATCAAGGTAGAACAGCCAGGTACCGGCGACCCACTACGTAAGTTTGGCACCATGACTGAAAGTGGCGATTCCCTTGTATGGCTGCAGGAATCACGCAATAAACGCTGTGTCACACTTGATCTCAAATCGCTGCGCGGCAAAGCCATGCTCGAGGAAATGGTGAAAAAAGCCGACGTGGTGGTCGAGAATTTTCGCACCGGAACGCTTGAAAAATGGGGTCTTGGCTGGGACCACTTACACGCGCTCAACCCAAAGCTGATTATGCTTCGGGTCACCGGATACGGCCAGACCGGACCAAGAGCACGTGAACCCGGTTTCGCCCGGATTGCCCACGCTTTCAGCGGCTTGACCCATCTCGCTGGCGAGCCTGACGGGCCTCCACTGATGCCCGGTTCGACGACCCTTGCCGATTACCTCTCTGGCACCTACGGCGCGCTCGGCACAATGATGGCACTGCGAAGTGTCGAACAGACGGGCGTTGGCCAGTATATAGATGTGGCACTTTACGAACCGATATTTCGATTCTTGGACGAGATGGCACCAGCATACGCGTTCAACGGCTTCGTGCGTGAGCGCATGGGCGCAGACACCGTCAATGTCGTCCCGCACTCGCATTACCCAACTGCCGATGGCAAATGGATTGCCATTGCTTGCACCAGCGACAAAATGTTCGCGCGCCTAGCGAATGCCATGGAAGCGCCAGAACTTGCTTCGGATGATCGTTATGGCAAGATTGATAAACGCGTTGCCGCACGCCCGGAGGTCAACCGCATCGTATCGGCATGGACCTCATCGCTGCCGCAGGAAACGCTGCTAGCGCTGCTAAGTGGTGGTGAAGTACCGTCAGGGCCGATCTACGACATAGCGGACATCTTCAATGAGCCGCAGTATGAGGCCCGTAACAACCTTGTCGAGATGGGCGATGAGCGCATCGACAGCATCACCATGCCAGGAGTGTTCCCGTTGCTCTCACGCACTCCTGGTGAGATTAAACATCTCGGTCGTGCGCTTGGCGCCGACAATACCGATGTGTACGGCGATCTACTCGGTCTCGATGTGGACGCATTGGAAGAACTTCGGAGTGACGGCGTCATCTGATACGCGCGCGCATGTCTTGGGATCTTAGTCCAAGTCTACCGTCGCCCGCGCGTCGTCATGGAGTATTAGAATGAACCTATAATGTGGCGCCTACGCCAGATCTACCGGTAAGCCGTGTCAGGCACTGAGAGTACCGGGCAGCGGCGTTGTAAGCTGCACGGCGGCCTGTTGACCGGACGGCTGAGGGCAAGCGCTGTATCAGTGAAGCGCATAAGCGCCGGTGGGCCCACGGACAATGTAAATGAGCTGAATACACTAGTGGAATTAGGACCGTGTGGAGATAAAAATAATGTAGCTAGAAATTAAAAAACTAATTATTTTTATCTATAATACCAAAGACAACAATTACTTATGACATATATAAATCAGACCCTCTCTCCAGCAGATTTTCCAAGTTAACCATTGATTAAACGGCGAAATCCATACTGTTTTTAAATATGGGGAAGGATCAGATTTCCAGACGATCCATGCATAGCAAATGTATGTGGCGGTTCACTGTCGCAGCGAATACATTACTCCCTGCAGCTTAAGGGAGCCCCCTTCCGTTGACGGAAATCTACAGCGGTACGGTTCCGGTGGTGCGATAGGAGACATCTCTGATGTTGAGCAAGAGCGAACTGATCGAGCTGGTCGAAAAGAAATATTTTAAAGTCATGGACGAGGGACGGCTCGACGATACGCTGGAATGTTTGGCGGCGGATTGCGTCTGGAATATCTATCCGGCCGGCATCGTCCTTAAGGGGAGGGACGACGATATTCGCACCGCCTTCGAAGAAGCGATGGCCCGCTACCCGAAGATGTGGCATGGCAACTTCGAATGGACCGTTGACGAAGCGGCGCAACGGATCGCGGCGGTCTTTGACGTGCGTCTGACCGATTCGGACGGCAAAGAGACCGAACTCTCCAATGCTAAGCTTTTTCGCATTGAGGAAGGTAAGTTCAAACGTCTCGACTTGTATTTTTCTTCCTCCAATCCCGTCGTCAACGCGCCGGACTAATCTAAACGAGCGCTATAGAAGCCCGTAGACCGTCTGTATCCACTGCTCAGCTTTGACCAAGGCAAACAATCCTACCGATCTCGCGAGTGAGTCGAAAAAAGCAACGACATCACGGTGTGCTACTTGGGAAACTAGATCTACATTTTTAGGTAGCACTAGTTTATTCAGTTTTCCGATACCGGGGATGCAGTGGCGGCGGCTGATATTATCGTCCGTGCGCCCTTATTCTCTGATGCCGCCTGACCAACCTAGAAAGAGCTTCGATATGAACATGAACGGTCCTATGAATGACGCGATCTGGACCCGCGCCAACAAGCATCTGCTGCATTTCGGTTGCGAATTCGCGAGCTTCGTGCCGGCTCGCGCCGAGGGTACCTTCCTATACGACGCACAAGGCAACCGGATGCTTGATTTCACATCCGGTCAGATGAGTTCGATCCTGGGTCACTCGCATCCTGAGGTCGTCGCTGCCATGCGGGAGGCGGCACATACGCTCGACCATCTGTTCTCTGCCATGGTTAGTGAGCCGGTGGTGAGACTTGCGGAAATGCTCGGTGAGCAGACCGCCGGACTGTCAAAGGTTATGCTGCTGTCTACCGGCAGCGAGGCGAACGAGGCGGCGATCAAGCTCGCTAAGACAGTTACCGGAAAATGGGAGATCGTCACCTTCACTAAGTCGTACCACGGGGTGACGGCGGGTTCAGCGGCAGCCACCTTCAAAGTTGGGCGCACCGGGGTGGGACCGATGGCGCCCGGATACTTCGCGATACCAGCACCGAACGCCTACAAGCCGCGCTTTCCCGGTTTGGACTGGCGTAGTGAACTCGATGACGCGTTCGCCCAGGTGGATGCGCAGTCCACGGGCAACCTCGCGGCCTTCATTGGTGAACCAATCCTGAGCAGCGGTGGCGTGATCGACCTACCGCCAGGATACCTCGCTGCCCTGAAGGAGCATTGCGAGGCGCGGGGCATGCTCCTGATCCTCGACGAGGCGCAGACCGGGCTGGGTCGAACTGGGACCATGTTCGCACATCAACGCGACGAGGTGACGCCAGATATTATGACGTTGTCGAAGACGCTGGGGGCAGGCATGCCGCTCGCCGCGGTCATGACCACCGACGCGATCGCCGAGGTTGCGGAAGAAAAAGACTACTTCTTCTACACGACCCACATCAACGATCCCATGCCGGCCGCCGTCGGACTAAAGGTGTTGGAGATCGTATTGCGCGACCGGCTCACCGATCGGGCACGGCAGGCAGGTGAGCATCTCGGCCGAGGCCTGCTCGACTTGAAGCAGCGCTTTGCCTGTGTCGGTGACGTCCGAGGCCGAGGACTTCTGCGCGGCATCGAGTTCACCGATTTCGGCGAGTGCAGCGCTACCAATCTCTCCAACGCAATCACTGCTTCCGCGATGGATTGTGGTCTTGCCGCCAATATCGTGCGGTCCGGAACTTCGGGCGGTACGATGCGGATCGCTCCGCCGCTGACGGTGAAGGACGAGGAACTCGATGAAGGACTGGATTTGCTAAGCCGCGCAATCGCGGCTGTAGTCGAAGCGTGATAGATGGGGGCGCACGCCAGCTGGGAATCAGAATTGAAACGTTTTGCCATTTCCGTTGACACTGGCGGAACTTTCACCGACTTCGTGCTTCTGGATAGGGAGCGCGGGAACGTCACGACCTCGAAGGTGCTGACCACACCGAGCGCACCAGACGACGCCATCTTCCAGGGCTTCGACCAGCTTGCCGCTGAAGCTGACTTTGAGCTTGTGCATTGCGACACCTTCTTGCACGCCACAACGCTGATAACTAATGCCGTGATCGAACGTAAGGGGCAGGATTTCATCCTGCTGTACACCGAGGGCTTCGGCACAATGCTGGAGACGGGGAGGGAGCATCGATACAATCTGAGCGACCTACGCTTGTCGTTTCCCGAACCGATCACCCGCCACCGGCTCAAGATTGCCGTCCGTGAACGGGTCCTGGCCAACGGCACGGTGCACGAGGCGCCGGAAAGAGAAGCTGTAGTATCGCGCGTGCGCGGGCTTGTCGACGAGACCGGGATCACCAATTTCGCAGTCTGCTTTCTGCACTCCTTCCGTAATCCCGTCAACGAGGATGCGGTTGCAGCTTGGCTTGCGGAGGCGGTTCCAGAGGCGTTCGTTTCCGTCTCGCACATTGTGGCTCCGTTACAGCGGGAGTACGAGCGCTGGCTAACTTGTGCCGTGAATGCTTACACCAAGCCGATGCTCGGCCAGTATGTGCGGCGAATTCAGCGACGAGCGGGCGAGGGAGGGTTTGGCGGTCGCCTGATGCTCATGACCTCTTCCGGCCTGCCACTTCCCGTGGAGCATTGCGTGGAGTTGCCGGTTCGGTTGATCGAGTCTGGGCCTGCCGCTGGTGTGCTCGCCGCGCGGGAGATTGCTGCACGCAACTGCGATGGCAATGGCGAAGCTGGGACGGTCCTCGCATACGACATGGGGGGGACCACGGCCAAGGGATCATTCCTGGTGGGCGGCAGGGTCGAGGTAAAACCGGGCTTGGAAGTGGCGCGGGAGGGGGCGTTCGCGGCGGGGAGTGGCTTTCCGCTGTATATCCCGGCGATCGACTTGATAGAGATAGGCGCTGGTGGTGGCAGTATTGCCGAAATCGACGATCGTGGCACTATTGCCGTCGGTCCGCGCAGTGCCGGCGCTAAACCGGGACCGGCCTGCTATGACCAGGGCGGGGAGAGTGCGACGGCGACCGACGCCAACCTTGTACTTGGATTGCTCGGCGAGGTGAACTTTCGCAATAGCGGTATTCAGGCAAAGACGGTCGCTGCCTGCGACGCGATCGAGCGGACCATTGCTAGGCCGCTGGGCCTATCGGTCGAGCGAGCGGCGATGGGTATTCATCGTACGATTAACGAGAACGTCGCCCGCGCCTTCCGCGTGCACGCTGCTGAACTGGGCATCGACTATCGGAGGTCGGTGCTGGTGTGCACGGGCGGGTCTGCCCCAATTCACGCGGCCGCCGTGGCCCGGCTTCTGTATATTGACCGGATCATCTATCCCTTCGCCGCCGGTGTTGCCTCGGCCTTCGGCTTGTTCGCAGGCGCCGAAGGGATATCCCTGCAGCGTTCGCGTTTGATCGGGGTCGATGATTTGCCTGAAGATGGGATTTGCGCGCAGATTGCCGACATGGCGGCGTCTCATCCTTACGCCGCGAACCTGTTGGCTGAGGGGGCGGAGACCATCGTGAAGCTCGGTATGCGCTACGAGGGACAGAACTCCGAGGTGACGGTCATCGCGGGTACCGGGGCCGACGTCGTAACGCCGGAGGGTGCCCGCGAGCGGTTCCTGGCAGCCTACGAGGGTATATTCGGCCTGAGATTTCCGGCCTATAGCGTCGAGATCAGCACATGGGGTGTGGAGGTCGCGATGCCGACCCCGATCGCCAATCAAAGCGGCTTGACCTACAGCACGCTTGTCGAAGGGCAAAACGCAGAAAAGGGGACCCGCTCCTGCTATCTTGGAGACGCGGTGGGCGATGGCCGCGTCGACGTTCCAGTGTTCGATCGCTACTCGCTGAATCCGGGATGGGAGGTCAACGGACCAGTGATCATTGAGGAGCATGACACGACCATCTTCATCCCTCATGGCACCGTTGTGCGTGCAGCGGCCAGCTTCGACCTGATCGCGGAGAATGAGACATGACACGACTTTCCAAGACGACATTGGACCCGGTCGATGTTGGGATCATCTGGTCCCGTATATCTTCGGTAGCGGACGAGATGGTCTCCGCCCTCGTGCGTACCGCGTTCTCGACGATGGTGCGTGAGAGCGGTGATTACTCGTGCATGATCTTCGACGCTGACGCCCGGCTGCTTGCTCAGGGTGCCGTGAGCGTTCCGTCCTTCACCGGCACTGGTCCGCACACGCTGCAACAAATGCTGGAGCACATCCCACCGGAATCGCTGGAGGACGGTGATGTGATCCTAACGAACGATCCTTGGATCGGCACCGGACACGTATATGACGTCAACGTGGTAAGGCCGATCTTCTTCAAAGAGCGAATCGTTGGCTATTGTCTCACGGTCTCGCATCTCTCCGATGTCGGCGGTTCTGGTATGGGCTCCGGAGCGCGCGACGTTTTTGAGGAGGGCTTCGCCCTGCCGCCGGTCAAGCTGTTCGAGGCGGGTGAGCCGAGTGCGTTCGTCTTCGAGTTCCTGCGCACGAACGTTCGGATGCCGGACTTGGTACTGGGCGACATCTACTCCAACGTCGCCTCCTGCAATGTAGGCGCGCGCGGCATCGTCGAACTGTTGGAGGAACACGGACTCGACGATACCCGCGCAGTGGCCGAGGCGATCTACGAGCAGACTCGTAAGGCCGTTCAGGTCAAGCTGGAAGCTCTGCCGAAGGGGGCGTTCAGCGCGGAACTTCAGGTCGAGGGAGGGGAGACCTATCCGGACGTCACACTCGCCGTCACGGTGACGGTTACCGATGTAGGCTTCACGTTCGACTTCGCCGGCACTGGTCCAGTGGTGCGGGCGGGGGTAAACGTGCCGATCTGCTACTCCCGGGCATTCTGCTATTTTTGCGTTAAAGTGCTTACCGCTCCCAACATTCCCAATAATCAGGGGATACTGGATTTCGTGTCGGTGACTGCGCCGGATGATTGCTTGTTGAATGCGCTGCGCCCGCATCCAACCGGCGCACGCCACATCTTCGGTCATTTTGTTGCCCCGCTGATCTTCGCGGCTCTGGAGGATGTGTTGCCGGACGACGTGCAGGCGGATTCTGGCATGGTGTTCCAGGTCAACATGCGCGGGCGCTCGCCGGCTGGGAGGGCGTATTCCTCCATCTACTTCTCGCCCGGTGGTTACGGCGCGCTTGAGAGCTACGATGGTCGGGCGGCCTTGCCGGGTCCGTCTAACATGATTGGTGCTTCCATCGAAGTATGGGAAGAGCAAACCGGCTGCATGTTCCTGCGCAAGGAGGTTATGCCAGACACCGGCGGTGCTGGGAAGTTCAGTGGTGGTAACGGCCAGATCATCGTGATGCGCAACGCGTCTCCGGGAGCGATAGAGGGGTCGTTCATGGCGTCCCGCACACGTCTTGTTGCGAGTGGCTTCCGTGGTGGCTGCGATGGTACCGCGCGCACGATCAAGGTGGAGGGGCGAATTGTCGATCCTCGGGCACGCGTAGAACTGCCCGTGGGAGGTGAGATCGAAATCGTAGACGCGGGAGGCGGGGGGTTTGGCGGGCCAGCGGAAAGGTGTGTCGAGGCAATAGCGGCGGATCTGGCTGATGGCCGGATCACACGGGCTTTCGCTGCCGAACACTATTCCGCGCAACTGGCTGCGCTCGAAAAGCGCGGGGGTAAAAACGCATGAAGCCCACTACCTCTTCCTAAGTCTCACCGCCGATGCACTCAGCAAGCTAAATGAGCATCGGATCGATGATGCGGCTTCCATCTAAGAAGCTTACCGCTCCACTAACCATGATCAAGTCGTGCCATGGCCTAACCGGCGGTAATGAGTTTTTTTGAATACAGCATAGAGGGCACACGGGTAGGAGAGACGAGACCAGTCTTCATGCGCCGCGCGTCGAGCGATGACCTGAGGGTTCACTGACGGAGGTTATTGCATCAGGGCGCAACATCGGCAGGGTTCGGCGCGTACGCGTGATGTCATCGTCTCGCGGTATTTTCGGAATCCCGGTGCGTTATAAATATCAAGCAGGTTGTCTGCATTAGCATCGCCGATGGCGTATTTGCCTTTCGAGTCCATGCAGCAATGTGGCACAGTGCCGTTGCAGAAAATATTTAGATCGAACCAGGCGCCGCACGGTTGCCAGAAGGGGATTTCACTTTGCGCCGACTGGATGTCGCCCAACCAGTTGGCACGATTTTTTACATGGGTGATATAGTCGGTGTGCTCTTCGAAGTCGGAAAATACCTGGCGGCACTCGTCGTGATATACAGTATCGCGTGCTGTGAGATTCGCTACCCGGGATAACGTCAGTGGGCGTTCCAGTAGACGTCGTTCTCGGTTCTTCGCCATCAATGCCCGAAGATTCGACACCGTACGGTCGAAATCAATGCCCATGCTTTGTTTGTATTCTGCCGCGTTTGCTGCATTGAAGGAAACATTGATCCCGCTAAGGTTGGTGATGTCGTATATTCGCGAAAAGAAATCCTTCGGCAGCACATTGAAATTAGTGAATATATAAATCTTGGCTTGAGGCAAGGATTGGTTGATCGTCTCTAGACGGTCCATCATTTGCCGGTCCATGAAGGGCTCATTGACTAAATTCGGCATGATCATGATTGGGACATGCGTCGGTATTGCGGCGAGGTCGTCAATTATTTTTCCGAATAAATCATCCGACATTCCACTAAAGCGGCGCTCCAAATCGCTATGTGGGCAGAAATCACAATGCGCATTACATCGCCCGACAGTTTCAATCGCGATGCGCCTTGGAAAATCCATGTAGATGGGTTTTTGTGCGAGATATTCACGAAAATAAGGCGTATCTTTGGCGTCTAAGCGCGCCTGTTCGATTGTATCGAGATGGTGTCGCGCCGTTTCGTTAGTTGGATCGACCTCAATCGCGCGACGAAAGGCTTCTTGAGCATTAGGAATGTGATAGCGTGCCCGCTCGGTCAAACCCAGCAAAGTCAAGACCTGGGTCTCACCCGGGGATGTAGCGAGAATGTCGAGGCAAGTGCGTCGGGCCTGCTCTATCTTGCCGGCCTCGTATTGTTGCATGGCAAGGTTGGCTAAAGCCTGAAGATTATTTTCGTGGCGGCTCATGTCAATTGGAGGTATTCGTTGATTCCACATAACTTTTAATACATGCCTTACAATAAAGCACGGTTCGTCTTCTGTAATTTGCTAGCCCTATCATCCGTTAGGTTAAATGGCATCTGGATAATTTCGGATATTGTGTGGCTGTTGCACTTCGAAAAATATGGGTATGTGCGAGCCTTGTGAGTTGAATGATATGACGTGTACGAAGCGTCTCCTACAAAATACGAAGGGGAAATGATGTATGTCCGATGATCAGACGCTGGTTGAGGCCCCATTCCGGCTGTCCGAAATTCTGGGCATGGCCGCTTACGAAGAAATAGAGGTTTTGGATGTTGGAGCGATGGTTGAAGGGCGTCCACGATATGAGGCCCTGTCGCGCCAGGGGCTATGCCGTGTTACTGGTTTCGAAATCAATCAGGCGGAAATACCTGCGGTAGAGGCCGCCCTGCCGCATGGTTCGAAGGTGTTACCCTATGCGTTGGGCGACGGGCGCCAGGCGACACTCCATGTGACATTATACAGGGGCTGCAGTTCACTGTTTGAGCCAAATCCCGATGTCATCGAATTATTCGCTTCTATTTCGACGACATGGGAAGACGGAAATTTTCGCGTTGTCGACCGGGTTCAAGTCGAGACGCATCGTTTAGACGATATAGAGAGCTGTCCACCTCCCGATTATGCGAAATTCGACATTCAGGGCGCAGAACTCATGGTGATGGAAAACGGCATGGAGAAACTCGCCCGGGCGGTAGTGATCGAAACCGAGGTAGAATTCTTGGAAATTTACAAGGGGCAGCCGTTGTTCAGTGATATTCAATCGTTCCTGAAGCGCCACGGTTTTGTTTTGCATAAGATGGTGGACATTGAAGGACGAAATTTTCGGCCGATGTTGACTGATTATTCGGCCGACGCGACCAGCCAGTTCTTGTGGGCGGATGCCGTTTTCGTGCGTGACTTTTCACGGTTGGATCTCTTTTCGACCGAACAGTTTCTGAAGGCGGCGGTCATTTTACACGAAGTATATTTCTCTTACGATCTGGCACTTTTATTTCTTTATGCACATGACCTCACAAAGGGCTCGACCTTTTCTGACGCGTACAGGGCGAAGCTCTCTACCTTTGAATCGGTGCCGCGCCAATTTGCGACTATTCGAACACACAACTAGCCACTCGTAATTTCATCGATAAAATTCGCAAGCTCATGGCGGACTTATTTGAAACAAAAATCAATAAAGCGTTTCAAGCACTGGAGGCAGGGGATCTGGATACGGCGCATTTGTCTTTTGAGAAATTAAGACGCGAACGATCAGATCATGTCTTTGTCCGGTTTGGCTGTGCGGCGGTTGCTATTCAGCGGCGTGAATTTTTTGTGGCTGAAAGAGAGATAAGGGTGGCCATTCGTATGGCGCCTCATATTCCGGTCTTGCACGAATTGTTAGGCAAGGCACTCCTTGCCCAAGGAGATCCTAAATCTGCGGAAGCAGCCTTTCGGCGTGCTTTGCAATTGGACCCGATCCTCGTCGACAGCAATGCAAACCTGGCAGTAATTCTTCGTCAGGACGGAAGGCAGACTGACGCGATCGACCACTTGCGACTCGCTGTCGAACGCTCGCCGGGAATTGCTGTCTACCGAGAGAGGCTCGGAAGTGCTTTGTGGGATGTAAGCCAATTTGAAGAAGCTTTGCTTCATTTTGAAGCAACCGTCGATTTGTCGACGGACAAAGAAATTGCGACGCTGAATTTGATAGACCGGTACCATACGCTGGCGCAGAGCGCTGAAGCGGACAGGCTGATCGATAGTCTCGACAAGCTGGTTGGCTCGCGCGCTTATGCACCGGTTTTGGCTGGATGGCGGCTACCTGTGATCGCCGCCGGCCGAAAGGACATGGACCGGCGATGGGAGCTTTATGAGCGGGAAGTACATATGCTTGCCGATCAAGATAAGGCATTCGACTTAAATTCGTTGCCGTCGGGGCATTGCAATTTTTATTCTGCCTACCAAAATCGTGATGTCCGGCGCAGCCAAGAAGTCATCGCCGAATTCTTTCTAAAAAACTGCCCAGCTCTTGCCTACCAGTCGACAAACCTAAAAACCCCCGGCGATCAGGCAACAGGCGCCAGAATCCGCATTGGCTTCGTCTCTGCGAATATGTGCAATCATACGATCGGTAAATTGAATGCAGGATTAGTTTCGGGCCTCGACCGAGAAAAATTTGAGGTGTTTGTTTTTTCGACGACACCACCATCGGATGAATTGGGTCGGCGTTTCGAAAAGGACGCTGATCATTTCATTACGCTCCCTGTGTCTCTGGAAGATCGACGGCAGACGATCGAAAAAAATCTTCCGGATATCTTATACTATCCGGATATTGGGATGAATTTGGATACGTATTATCTGGCCTTCTCCCGGTTGGCGCCGGTCCAGTGCGCCGGCCTCGGTCACCCCGTAACAACAGGCATACCAACGATCGATTATTTCGTGTCGGGCGATATGCTTGAGCCGCCGGGTGCTCAGGAATTTTATTCCGAAATGCTCGTGCGTCTGCCGACTCTGCCCTTCGCCGTCTGGCCGCTCAATGTGGGGCGGAAGACCGAGCCCCTTGATCTCGAATTTTCAGACGGCAAGCACCTTTATTTATGTGTCCAATCTCTATTTAAGGTGCATCCGGACTTCGATGCGGTTCTGCGAAAAATTCTTGAGCGAGACGATAAGGCTGTCGTCGCTTTTATTGAAGGGATGCCCGGTTGGTCCCAGGCACTCAAAAGGCGCTGGATAAAAAGCATTCCTGAGGCTGGCAATCGGATACATTTCTTGCAGCGATTGGATCAAACCGCCTTTCTCGCGCTTATCCGCGCGGCGGACATTTTACTCGACACAATTCATTTTTGCGGAGGTAACACTACAGCCGAAACACTCGGCTTGGGTAAAATTGTAGTGACGTGGCCAGGCAAGCTCGCCGCTGGCCGTGTATCTGCCGGATACTATGAAAGGCTCGACATTCACGATGCAATCGCGGATTCGTTAGAAGCATATATTGACCTTGCTGTCGGATTTGCTTGCGACCCGGTGCGTCGAAAAGCTCTTGAACGACGTATTGCCGCCGCTGCGGATCGTTTGTTCGACCATCAAGATACCATTGCGGCTTTCGAGGCTTTTTTCAAATCATCGCTGCGTGCACCTGTGAATTAGTTTGTTTTTGGCATTCTCGTTTCATTCAATCGTTCATCGCCGATTCAGGGCACCGAACCACGTCTCGGGGACACCAATCTCTTAGGCCACCTTAATATAACCCTTTGATATTCTGTCGGTTTCATGGTGAACCTGCCGAGAGGGTAGACCATTGGGATGGCTAAAGAGGCACGGTTTATCTATCAAAAGCGGGGTGTCTGTTATTTCATTAGACGTATCTCTAGCGACCTCCAGAAGCACTACAAGCGCTCCAGGATAGCCTTCTCGTTATATACCAAGTCTCATAGGGCAGTCGCCACTAGTGCAGTGAAACTTGCTTCTAAGCTCGATATTTCCGTCTACAGTGGCAAAGTCGCGTTGGTCCCTAATTTTTGGAGTGTCGCCCATGATGTGTAATTCCTGATCGTGCGTCGGTTAAAAAACGATATTTTGCAATATTGTTTCCCAGTAAACTGTAGTGGTTTTTGTTCGAAGTTACAGTTCTGCCCTCGCTGATTAGGGGGTATCACTGGACTTCGAGAGTTTAAATTTTGTTCTCTGCACTTACCTGCTGATTACAAATCAGCCGGCCGTCGTCAATCGCGAACTAAACCGGATCTACTCCTTGGGAGGAAGCAATGATCAATATCAACGGAATGGCACATGTCATCCTAACCGTGTCGCAATATGACAAGGCCAAGGAATTTTATTCTCGGCTAATGCCGGCAATGGGTCTTGAATGCGTCTTTGATGGTAGTGACATGACTTATTTTGTTGGCGGCCGAACGGCGGTTGGTATCCAGCCCTGCAAGCCGGATTTCGCGGGAGAGCGGTTTGAACAAGGTCGCGTTGGACTGCATCACATTTGTCTCCGCGCCCGCTCACGCGAAGACGTCGATAAGGTCGACGCTCTACTGCGGGAAATGAACGCCCATATAGTTAGCCCAGCGCAGGAAGGTTACTGGGCGCCCGGGTATTACTACATTCTTTTTGAAGATCCGGATGGCATCCGCGTCGAGGTCAATTTTGTGCCTGGGCAGGGTGTTTTGGCTGAGGATGCTGGATTTAATCCAGGCGACGATTTTAACAAATAAGAAGGAGGTCGTGATGGCGAAGGGATATCTGGTCGTCTGCTACCGGGAAATTCGCAATCCTGAAAAACTTAGGCGCTATGCTGAGATGGCGCCAAAAGCGATGCTGCCACAAGGCGCTAGCATCTTGGTCCGAGATGGGCGGGTCGAAGCCTACGAAGACGGCCTGAAGGAGCGCACAGTGCTGGTTGAATTCCCCAGCTTTGAGGCGGCGCTCGTTGCCTATAATAGTTCCGAATATCAAGAAGCCGTCTCTGCACTCGGCGACGGTGCGGTGCGCGACTTACGCATCGTCGAAGGCGTCGACTGAGTGATGGCTAAGGCCGACATCCGAAAGCTGGCGACCTTCATCGACGAAATTCATAAGGAGGCAGGCCGCGAAATCGTCCCGCCCGTGTGCCGGGCGGCGGCCGTTGCGGTAATCCGAAATCCGTGTGCTGGTCGCTACGAAGAAGACCTATTGGATTTAATCGATATAGGTGAAGAACTGGGTGGTCTTCTTGGCACGCGCGCGGTTGCTGCTCTCGGGATCGAGCCAGGTGAAGTTGAAAGCTACGGGAAGGCGGCCCTCGTGGGTGTCGATGGGGAGCTTGAGCATGCTGCTGCGATCTTGCACCCGAAGCTCGGCGCACCTTTACGTTCGGCCGTCGGAAATGGCGCTGCGCTGGTGCCCTCTTCGAAGAAACGTGGCGGTCCGGGACGCGAACTGGACATCCCGCTTGGCCACAAGGATGCGGGTTACGTGCGCAGCCATTTCGACGGTATGGAGGTTTCGCTGAGCGACGCGCCGCGCGCAGACGAAATTTTGGTCGCCGTAGCTGTGACCGATTCTGGCCGCCCGCTACCGCGTGTTGGCGGATTGACGGCAGCGGATGCCAAAGGGAAGGACGGCCTCCGTTAGTGTTGCTGTGCTAACGATAAACCCCGTCCCACTCCTCCTCGGGGATCTTCACTGAACCGTCTTTCTGGACTTGGGGGCGGTTGAGGGTGAAGGTGGTCTCTGGCGTCACTACGGCGTAGTCCATATAACCCATGCGGCCCAAGGGGCGCATCGCGCCTGTGTCGACGATGCCGTCCTTGATGACCGCATCGTCTATATAGATACCAACAACCTGCCCAATGATGATGAAGTGTCCCTTGTCGCCCTCGACGTCGGGTAGTTCGATGGTTTTCCAGTGCTTGCACTCGAGCGCGGCGGGCGCGCGGGCAACGCGTGGCGGTTTTACAAAATGCGAGGGCGTGGTCTCAAGTTTTGCCAGCTCGAACTCGTCGGCTAAGGCATCCACCGGAGCCGACGAGACGTTCATTCCGTCCCGCGTATCCATGGTTGAAAGTGAGCAAGTGAACTCACCGTTCGCCTCGATGTTGCGGAGGCTATCCTTGCGCTGCACGGAAACGAACATGACGTAGTGCGGCCGGTCGCTTACCGCATTGAAAAAACTGTAGGGCGCCAGATTGAGCACCCCGCCATTGTCTACCGTCGACACCCAGCCGATCGGCCGTGGTGCCACCAATGCCTTGAACGGATCGTGCTTTAGGCCGTGCTTGTTCTCAATACTGTCGTAATGCATTCGCTTCTCTTCTTCTCGGGTTGAACGTTATCTGTCTACCAAATAGGGGGCGCGGCGTAGGTCGGTTCGGGCAAGGAGGACGCCGCTGCGGCAATGCACTTACATGGTGCGGCAGTAGCCGGTCTGCCACATGATGTTTTGGGCCATTACTTTGGCACATACAATTTGCGTCATGTCGTTTCTCTCTGCATATCGTCAAGGCATTTTCGCAAAATAGCATTGAAGGCGCTGGGCACCTCAACGTTTGAAAAATGCCGCATTCCATCAACCACCGTCAATTGCGATCCCGCTATTCTGTCACGAATTTCCGTTGAGCATATGATCGGGGTTACCGGGTCGTCGCCGGCTGCGATGATCCGGGTCGGTGATGATATGCGGTGCAAATCTGGCAGGTAGGCAAGGTTGGCGACGGCGGAGGTGCCGCCGAGATAGCCCGACACCGGCGTTTTGATGAAGATGTCGCGCACAGCGTGATAGTCCGCGTTAGCTATCTCGGCGAAGCTATCGGTGAACCAGAGCCTGTCCGTCATATTCCAGACCGGGACCATACCCCCTTTACGCACCACCACCTGGCGCTCCTTTACCCATTCCCGGTACCAATCGGTCGATTGCGACGTTGAATTGCAGAGCGTAAGTGAGGCAATCCGTTCCGGATAATAAATGCCAAGTCCTTGGCCAATCATCCCACCAGTAGAAATGCCGACCCAGTGCACCTTGTTGATCCCAAGCGCGTCCATGACGGCGATCGCGTCTGAGATGAATTGCTGGAGCGTATAAGGTCCGGGCGGCGCGTCTGAATCCCCATGCCCCCGCCAGTCGTAACGCAACAGTCTATAGCGATCAGCGAGCGCCGGGATCTGCCAATCCCAGATACGATGGCTAGTTCCCATGGCATGCGCCATCATTACCACGGGTCCATCCGGATTACCGTCCCAGCGATAGGCGAACCCGATGCCGGCTGCTTGCACTGTTTTGACGCTCATGTAGCCTTCTCCCCGTAGCGCACCATCACTTTGCCTGTGTACTTGCCCGCCAGCATCTCGCCGAGCGCTGCGGGTGTCTTCTCGAACCCGCTGATTACGTTGTCGATCGGGATGATCTTGCCGTTGCGGCAAAGCTCCATCATGCGCTGGCGTGCGAATGCCCAGCGTTCCGGATAGGAATACCGGGAGAAGCATTGTATGCTCGCCTCGCGGGCCCACAACATGCGCATGTTGACCGGATCGAGGTCCGGCCGATCGCTGTTGTTGGAAACGGTGCGGCCAACGATCAGCACTTTCGCGAACTTCGCCAGTGCCGCGAAGACGGTATCTCCGACCGGACCGCCAACAGTGTCGAAGAATAGGTTCACTCCTTCCGGGCATATGTCTTTTAGCTGACCCATGAGGTCCGGCTCCTTGCGGTCGAGGCAGGCGTCCGCACCGAGGCGCTCTGTCACGGCCTTACATTTTTCTTTACCACCAGCAATGCCGACGACCTTCATACCGGAAAGTTTGCCGAGCTGAACGGCGTAGCTGCCGACCGATCCCGCGGCGGAAGTGACGACCAGGGTCTGGCCCGGCATCGGCCGGCCGAACATCTCCATCGCGCAATAGGCGGTGAGGCCGGGCGAGCTGAGCGCCGTCAGCCAGAGTGTATCGTCGAATTCCGCTGTTGCCGAGTATAGAGTTTCAGGAAGGGCGGCCGCGTACTCCTGCCAGCCGAGACGTCCCGTCACGAGGTCGCCCGGGATGAGTCCTCCCGCGTCTCCATCTATGACTTGGCCCAGTACGTCGCAGTCAATCAGCTCGCCGATTGCGAAGGGTACCGTATAGTTCTCAAAGTCCTTAAGGCGCTGACCCTGCCACGGCGATAGCGCAGCGATCAAAATGCGTACCAGGACTTCACCTGGTTCCGGCACTGGGACGGGTTGGGATTCAATAGTGAAATGTGAAGAATCGGGCAGCCCGTTTGGTCGCGATGTGAGGATAAAACGGCGGTTCATATTAGGTGGCTTTGCCATCGGGCACGCGCTAGATGGAGGGGAAGCGATAGTTTAATAGTGGTGAAAGGAACTGGGATGACAAGCGGCCGCATTAAAGCGGGAGATATCGGGTTGGTATATTCGCTAGAGGGGCCGGCGGGTGCGCCGGTGGTCTGCCTCAATCATTGTTTCGCGAGCGACCGGAACTATTGGGAGCCTCATCTGCCCGCCTTTGAGGGATTTCGTGTTTTGCGACACGATGCGCGTGGCCATGGCGAGAGTGACAAGCCGCCTGGGCCCTATTCGCTGGAGATGCTAGCGGGCGACCTCGTTGCTTTGTTGGATGCGTTGGGGATTGACGAGGTGCACCTATGCGGCGTGTCAATGGGCGGTATGATCTCGCAGGTAATGGCGCTCGATTTCCCGGAGCGTGTCGTGTCCCTGGCACTAGTGAACACGACCTCAGAATATTCGGATGAACAGCTTCAGGCCTGGCGTGATCGGGCGTCGCTCGTTCTTCGCGATGGTATGGATGCGGTTCGTGACGGTTTGATGGCGCGTTGGTTGACATTGGAAGCCGCCATCGAACGGAGCCCCGGTTACGTTTACATGGAAGAGGCGATCTCTCGCTTTCCGGCGGACAGCTTCGATGCGGCGAGTGCCGCAATGTGTGGTCTCTGCACGACACCACGACTTTCTGAAATTGAGGTGCCCTCGATCGTAATCGCTACGCCGGACGATCCCGGTGTGCCTACCGAGACATCGCAAAAAATGGCCCGCCTTCTCGGCGCGCCGTTGCACTGGCTTGAACCCGCGCGACACCTCGCATCGCTGGAACATGTTGAGCGTTTTAACGGACTGATGCGGAAGTTTCTGGCTGGCGTTGGCTGACACGGTAGGTTCAGGCAGAAACCCCGGATTCCTGCTCCGAAATGACGTTAAAGCAAGATCGGCATACCGGCAGCACCCGGAGATATCTGGAATTTGCTCTTGAGGGACCCCTATTCCACAGTGGCGGCTTGAGCTTCTGCAACGCCAATCGCTTTGTTTTCGACGAGTCTGGCGATGGTATCGTCGTCGTAGCCCCACTCTCTGAGAATGACGGCGGAGTGTTCGCCGAGATGCGGCGCGTGGGTCATTGAGGATGATCCCTCGATCTTGGGCAGGCCCGGGACGTTTGGCATTGGGATGGTGCCGACACCCGAATGTTTAACATAGGCGATCGCACCGAAGGCCTTAGTATGTGCGTTTTCCATGAAGTCGCCGTAGGTCTGAACTGCCGCATTCATCACGTCGGCGTCTGTAAGCTGTGCGGTCCAGTGCGCTGTGGGTTGTTTCTCAAATTCTGCCCGGATCAACGGCATCAACTCGTCTTGGTTTTCGATCCGCTTCTCGCGTGAGTTGAACCGCGGGTCCGTTTTCAATTCTGGCAAACCGAGAATATCGCACAGTGATTCGTAGTGATAGTCGCGCATGGCGGTGACATTGAGGTAGCCGTCTGCAGTCTTCATCGTGCCAACCGGCTGGTAGAGTGGTTTCACCTCGCCTTCTTCAAGATAGTATTCGGCGATCTTCGCGGCTTGAAAGGCGGCGGCCGACTGCATCAAGCTGTTGTCGATATAACTACCGATGCCAAAGCGGATTTTTCGCATCAGCGCGGCCGAGAGGGCTTGGAAGGCGTATAGCCCGGTAGCAACGTCGATCGGGATCATGTTGACACGATTCGGAATACCTCGGTCGTCCCGATTGATTGTCATGAAACCAGAAAAGGCCTGGATAACCGCATCGGTGACTGGCCGAGTGCTGTTGGGACCGTATTGTCCGAAACCGGTGACGGAGAGATATATAACCGATGGATTTACCGTCTTCACCTCCTCATAGGAGAGGCCGTACTTTGCCATCACGCCGGGACGGAAGGCCTCAACCACAACGTCGCATTTTGCAGCCACCTTGGCGACTATTTCGACTGCTTCCGGCTGCTTCATATCGAGTGCAATCGACCTCTTACCGCGATTGAAGGGAATAGAGTGGGCACAATGGTCGCCGTATAACGCACCCATGCTCCGGCCCCAATCACCATGCAACGGCTCGACCTTGATTACGTCGGCGCCATGTTGCGCCAGCAGCATCGTGCTGTGCGGACCGGCGATGCCTTGGGTAAAGTCCAGAACCTTAATGCCAGAGTAGGCCCGTTGGTCATCCATTATTCGTTTTCCTTCTTAAAGAAAATAAGTCGCTAATGTGCTGCTAGGATGTTGTCAGCAATTTTTTCTGCCGCCATCAAAGTTGGGAAGTTTGTATTTGCGCAAGGTACTACTGGAAATATCGACGCATCGACTACCCGCAACCCGTCTAAACCGCGAACGCGGCCTTGGTTATCCGTAACTGCCATTGGGTCGTCGGCATTGCCCATCCGGCAGGTACAGGACGCATGCCAGACGCCGACTGCCGACTTGCGGACGAAGGCCTCCAGGGCTTCGTCGTCGTTCATCACCTGACCCAACGTAAAACCCTCTTGAATGAAGGTATTCATGAGTTGGCGACGCAAGATCCCGGGCCCGTCGAGGAGGCGGGCCATGAGGTTAGTCATCCATTCATTCTTTTTGTTTACGACCCCAACCTGACGGACACGGTCGCTATAGCTTGCTGGAAAGATATTGCTCGATACTGCTTGCATCGCTGGGTCCTCGTGGAGTCGGGCAAGCATCTTAAAGCCGCCCATCAGGCGGTCGAGATCACGCTTGTCCGAGAGTAAGCTGAAATCTACCGCAGGCTCGTCTCGCCAGTTACCTGAGGCGAGACGTACCTGACCGGCCTCGGAATATGTCTTGTTGACGAATAGGATCAAGCTACCGATACAATCGCCGACCGCATGCCACGCGGACTTGCCCACCGCAGCGACGAACATGTCACCCATTGGCGCTTCCTCTATGTGGGAGGAATAGCGCAGGCCCATGAGGATGTGGCGGCGTGAGAAGTCGTTCAATCTGGCATGTGGTTTCAAATACGAGGCAACCGCGATCGACGGATGGTCCATTAGGCGCTGCCCAACCCCGGCTAGGTTTTCGCGCACTGAAATACCGAGGTCATTGAGCTGCATGGCTGGGCCGATCCCGGCTCTGAGCAAATGGGCGGGAGAATGAATGGCGCCCGATGAAAGGATAATATGGTTTCCAAGAAACTCTCGGTCCTTGCCGGCTACAATTGCCTTTACACCAACACAACGCTTGCCCTCAAATAGCAGCTCGCTCACCTCCGTTTCAGTAGCGATGGTTAGGTTTTTGCGCAAACGAATGCCTGGTGCGAGATAGCCGATGGCCGCCGAGACCCGGCGTTCGTAGAGGTTTGACGTGGTGGTTGGGAAGTAGCCCTCCTCAAAGTGACCATTCTGGTCCTCGAGATACTTGAAGCCGGCACGGCCGAGCGCTTCACCGACTGCAGCTGAATACCCATTCCACTGGTCAGGGAATATTCGCCGCACTGGGATATTGCCCTCCTTTCCGTGATAAGGACCATCGAAATCAATATCGCGCTCGACTTTTTTAAAATAGGGCAGCACAGCATCCCAGTTCCATCCGTAAGCGCCGCGCTCTTGCCATTCGTTGTAGTCCGTTGGTGCGCCGCGGTTGGCCAGCTGGCCGTTGATTGAGGATCCGCCACCAAGTACCCGTGCCTGTTCGTATTTTCTAAGGGGTGGGCGTTCACTATCCGGCGCGTTATGCGAAAACGCTTCAGTCGTTACTTTAAGGTCTGTCCAATGGAAGCGCCGGTCGAGATAGGCCTTTCCGGGATAGGAGTCCAGGATGACGTCTGGTACCCCGCCGTGAGGTGTATCTGGCCCTGCTTCACAGACAAGCACGTTATTTGCGCTTCGGGCGGATAGGCGATTGGCTAGGACGGAACCAGCGGATCCACCGCCGACGATAATGAAGTCGTAGGTCATGATGTACCACTATGCTCACAGATCAATCGCCAGATCGTTTCAGGTGTCGCTGGCCCATTAAGGGTTTGCACACCGAGGGAGCTAAGCGCGTCGAGAACGGCGTTTACAGCCGCTGGAAATCCGGCGATGGCTCCCGCTTCACCGCTACCCTTCACGCCGAGTGGATTAGTGGTGCAAGGCACGCCCTCCAGCAAAATGTTGAAGGACGGCAGGTTATCAGCTCGGGGCATGCAGTAATCCATAAAGGACCCGGAAATCAGCTGCCCGGATCCCCGGTCATAGACGGCGTGCTCCATCAGCGCTTGGCCGAGACCCTGCGCAATGGCACCGTGCACCTGTCCCTCTACCAAAAGCGGATTAATCATTGTGCCATAATCGTCGACGGCCGTATAGCGTTCGAGTGTGACTACACCGGTCTCGGGATCGACCTCCACTTCCGCGATATGGCAGCCGTTCGGGAAAGTGTGATGTTCCCGTGTGAACTCCTGGTAGGTGTCTAGTGGGTCGCCAGACCGCCTCGCCTCGGTAGCGAGATGCATCAATGAGATTTCCTTGTCAGTCCCGACGACCGAGAAACGGCCGTCCGTGAATTCAATATCCGTTTCGGCGGCTTCCAGCACATCTGCAGCTATGCGGCTTGCCCTCTCTTTGATCCTCTCGGCAGCCATGTGGATCGCAGTTCCTGCCATGAAGGTGGCGCGGGAACTGCCGTGCCCACCACCCTTTGGAATTAGATCCGTGTCACCGGCGCGGTAGCGTATGTCTTCCACTGCGATGCCAAGCAGGTCGGAAATGATCTGTGGGAAACTTGTCTCGTGGCCCTGGCCGATAGCCTGCGTGCCGGTTGTGAAAGTAAGCGTGGCGTCTTCCTCAAAGCGAAGTTTCACGTTTTCTTCCGGAGCGCCGAAAGTGGCCTTGATATGATAAGCGATGCCAATTCCGCGAAGTCGGCCGGCCGCTCCCGACGAAGCTTTTCGATCGTTGTAGCCGTCTCTGGCTTGTGAGATGGCGGTTTCGAAGTTTTCAATAAAGCTGCCGCTGTCGATTACTGCTCCAACGGCATTAATATGCGGGGTCGCTGCTATAAGGTTCTTTCGCCGAAGTTCTGCTGGATCTCGTCTCGTCTCGTTTGCAGCGCGGTCGACGAGACGTTCCATAATATTAGTAAACTCCGCGAACCCGGGCCCGCGCGTAACGCCTGTCGGCACGGTGTTGGTATAGACGGCGCCGACTTCCACGTGCATCGCAGGAATGTGGTAGGGACCGCCTGGTAACTTAACGAATTGTTCGGTGAAGATGCGTGCCATGCTACCGGTTAAATATGCGCCGAGATTGCCCCAACTCTCCACCCTGAGCGCCAGAAAATTTCCGGCACTGTCGAGTGCCAGCGCCGCGTTTGCGTTATTGTCCCGTGCCTGATGGTCCGAGACGAAGCCATCGCTCCGGGAATTAATCCATTTTACTGGGCGTTTGGCTATACGTGCGGCCCAAAGCAGCAAAACCATCTCGGCGTACATGAAATTCTTTACCCCAAAGCCGCCTCCGACATCGGGCGCTATTAATCGGACCATAGACGGCTTGACGCCGAGCGTTTCTGCTATCCGGTCTCGCGCCATGTGCAGGCTCTGCGCCGAGACGTTTAGGGTATAATGGCCATTTTCGGGATCGTACGTGCCGATGGCTCCGCGCGGCTCCATCGAATTTGTCACAACCCGATGGTTATGCAGGCTGATCCGCGTAACGTGGGCCGCCGTTTCGAAGGCCACGTTTACAGCTCGCCGATCTCCGACCGCCCATTTGAGACAAATACGGTTGTGGTCATCTGAACTTACGGCGTCGCGAATTGCGACGACCGCCGGTTGGGGCGTGTAGTCAACAATTATGGCTTCTGACGCGTCCAGCGCCTCAGCTTGGGTTTTTGCTATAACGAGAGCGACAGGTTCGCCCGCATATCGGACTTGGTCCCGTGCCAAGGGGTATTGCGTTGGAAAGCGAAATGGCTCGCCCGAATATACGTTTACCTTTTCATAGGGTTCCATGGGGCCAATGCCTGCGCTACCGAGGTCGTCTCCGGTCAATATATCGATTACGCCGGGCATTCTTTTGGCTGCGTTTGCGTGAACCTTGCGCAGTTCGGCATGGGTGTGTGCTGAGCGCAGGATGACCGCATGTGCCAGGCTATCCGGTTGCAAATCGTCCACGAAGCAACCGGACCCAGTCAGGAACCGGGCGTCCTCGACCCTGCGTGGCGTGTCGCCTATCTTATATTTGTCCATTCAAGACCCCCGTAATGAATAAGTAACGTCTGGCAAGAAGCTGACAACGCGATTTTCATTGGCGACACCGCCCAAGCCTTCTATCCTTTCTCCCTGTTATGTACCGCCCCGATATGGAAAATCGCCGGTTGACGGTTCTCGTGGCTGCCACGGTCGCTGCCGTCGCACTATATTTCGTTGTATTACCGAGCATGCCAGCGGCCTGGCGTACGCCGGGCAGCCCGGAGCTTTACCTGATGGGTGTTTCGGGCGCGGTGCTTCTACTGATGGCGGCCGGGTTTTCGATTGCGAAGCGTGGGAAGAGTTCCGCCTCACCAGTTGCATGGTTTGCAGCCCATGTGAACCTTGCGTGTCTCGGAAGCCTTTGCGTGGCAATTCATTCGGTTGGATATATGCGCCGCCCACCAGCACTGCTGATCCTTGCTTTGCTTGGGCTTGCGGCGTTGGGCATCTGGGCGCGGGTTTGGGGTGCGAAGCGCATGTCAGAGACGCTGGGAACCAAACGCTCAGGCTTTGGGGCGCCAGACCCTGCCCTCCGAGCACGTCTTAAGCGGCTGATTGCGCGGAAGCGTGAGCTGCTCAATCGCCTTGATCCTGCGGCCGACGAGGCCTTTTTTTCGCCGAACCTGTCGCATTGGCTGGCACGACCTTTTTTAACGATCGCGTATCTTCGACTCGCGCGGAAGGAGGAGAACCTGATCGGGACCCGAAAGAGCGTAAGCCTGTCGCAGGCCTGGTGGCGTTCCGCACATCTAACGCTCGCCGGACTTTTTGTGGTCGGGCTATTCATTCACATTGTGACCGTGACCTTCTTCGCTGGTTATGTCGCTGACGGTGGGGAGATCTATTGGTGGCATCTGACCAAATGGTAACGAGCAGGACATGAGCCAACTCTCTTTGATGTTCGATCTTGAGCGCTGCATCGGTTGTAAGAGCTGCGAAGCCGCCTGTAAACAGGAGCACGGGCTCGGCCCGGGCGAATTCCGTAACCGGGTGGTGTGGCTCGGAGACGAGGATGAGGCTGCACTCGATTTTCTCACTGTCACCTGCCAGCACTGCGAGCGGCCCGCCTGTCTACGTGCCTGTCCGGTCAATCCAAAGGCAATCTCAAAGGATCCGGAAACTGGTGTAGTCTCCGTTAATGAGGATCGCTGCACAGGTTGTGGTGAATGCGTGACTGCCTGTCCCTACGGTGCGATGGGATACGATTCGCGTGGCCATCATGCGGTTAAGTGCGATCTTTGTTCTGACCGCCGGAGTGAGGGGCTCGGTCCTGCATGCGCAAGCGTTTGTCCCGGCCGGGCGATCACCTTTGGCGAGCGTTCTGAGCATTTAGCGTGGGCGAAACAGGAAGGCCGTTCTGTTCGTGATCACGATTCCTTCCTACTGGGACCGGCGTCGGTCTATCTCGATCGAATTGGCGAGAAAAAGGGTGCTGCCCTGTTGGAGCGCCGTCGTCCTGCGGTGGTTGACCCGCCGGAAGCGCAGGCGGCGTTTGAAAAGAAGGGTGCGGAATTTCCTTACGGATGGCCGCGATCCGAGCGAAAGCCCGACCGAGTTGAGCCCGGCAGCTGCACACTCTGTTTCAATACATGCAGTGTGAAGTTCCACTTTGCGGGCGACAAGCTAGTCAAGATTACCGGTAATGAAGAAGATCCGATTCTGCAGGGTAGGGTTTGCCCGAAGTCCCAGCACACACTGCAAATGTATCATAACGAGCGCCGTTTGACGCAGCCGCTAAAACGTGTCGGCGAGCGAGGCGTGGGTAAGTTCGAGCCGATTAGCTGGGAACAGGCGTTAGACGAGATTGCTACGAAGCTGGAGCCGCTGCGTCAGAATGAACCTGAAGCGTTAGGCATCTTCGCTGGCACACGAACCGGCATGATCACCATACGCGGTTATATCCGCATGTTCGGTCAGATGTGGGGGACGCCTAATTTAGAAACGACGGACCCGTTTTGTGCCGCTGGCAAGAATATCACCTACCAGATGACGCAAGGGGCTAATGGTTGCGGCAACAGCTATACCGATGAGGATATAGGCAGCGCTGGGATGTATCTGTATATAGGCGATAATCAGGCGGAAACCCGGCCAGTCTACTTCGGTATGGTTAACGACTGGAGGGTCAAGAACAATACCAAGATGGTGGTTGTCGATCCGCGATTCAGTGCTACAGCGAGTAAGGCTGATCGTTGGCACAGCATCCGCCCCGGCACGGACATGGCCCTCGGATTGGCAATGTCGCAACATATTTTTGCCCAGAGCCTGCATGACCAGCGGTATTGCGAGAATTGGATCGAAGGATGGGAGAAATGGCGCGATTTTCTGAACGAGCAGGGCTACACGCCGGAATGGGCGATGGGTATTACCGATATTGCAGTGGACGATATCAAGCGCTTAGCCGAGGATGTCGCCAAAGCGGACGGATGCGTTATCTTTTGCAGCCGTGGAATTAACCAGCATACCAATTCAGCGCAGACCAATCGGGTGTTTATGTTTCTCGCGGCAATGACGGGTAATTGGGGGCGCAAGGGCGGCGCATATATGAACATGTCCTTCGCGCCAACCCTGTTTGCTAATGCTCCGCGGGACCGGCAACCTCTAGTGACCAAACCTAAGATCCGCAAGAGCCCTGCCGGTTGGACGGATGCAATGCTGCGGGGAAAACCGTATCCGCTAAAGGCGCTAATTGCCGGCAACAATCCGATGTCCCAATGGCCGGATCAAGCAGCAACGCGAGAAGCCTTCAAGGCGTTGGACCTTTTGGTTCATATCGACCTATTTCAAAATGAAACCTCGGCTTACGCTGATTACGTATTACCGGCGGCGCCCGCGATTGAGGCGGGCGATATAGGCCGTGCGAACGATGATCGGCGAATTGTTTGGGTAGATCGATTAATCGACCCGCCCGGTGAAGCTAAGCCCGATGGTTGGATTTGGACAGAACTCGGCAAACGTTTTGGCTTCGGCGATATCTTAAGGGAAGAGTACAAAGACACAGCCAAGTTCTGGGACGCGGAGATGATCAATCACCAAACGCTGCGAGGCCTGACGCAGAAGAGGCTCCACGCCAATCCGTGGCGTTGGGTGCGGTTTCCGGTTGCGAGCGAAGATGCGGAAGAGCAGGAGACCCTGTTTCTTGAGGGAACTACTGCGGATGGCGCGGCCGTGGAAGGCTTCAGGTTCGCGACGCCAAATGGCAAGTTGCAGTTCTGGACTGCTGAACTGGATGCCAATTTCCGGACCATGGGCCTCACTGCCCTGCCAGTGTTCTACAGTGAGCGCGAACAGCTTATTGATTTGCCCTATGTGGAACCCATCGCGGGTGATGGTGACGAGGGAATTATCACACCGTTTTATCCTAACACGCTTGGTGTGCCGGGACGGATCGTCATGGCCAATGGAGGAACCCCGAGCACAAAACTACGGGAAGATGGCTTCGATATGGAATTGGTGACAGGGCGTCCACCGGCGCCGCATTTTCACAGCTGGACCCATTATTTTTGGCAGAGCCAAGAGATGTGGCCCGACCTCTACGCGCAAATTCATCCCGTGAAGGCGTCAAAGTTGGCACTTGTGGATGGTGATAAGATTCGTATTGAGACCGCGCACGGCGAGATGGAGGCGCGAGCCTGGATCACTCCGGGCATCCGCAAATCGGCCATCTTCGTTCCAATTGGTTGGGGCGAGAAACAGCCCTATCACCCTTGGTCTTCGGTTAATTTTTTGACTGACAAGACACAACGAGATCCAATCTCGGACCAAACCAACCTGAAGACCCTGCTCTGCCGAATCGCGAAGGCGTGAGACTTTGAATGAGCTTGATATCGCCATTATGGCGGCGGCGATCTTCTTCACCTCCATGCTAACCACAGCGACGGGTGTCGGCGGCGGCACTTTACTGATAGCCTTGATGCTGCAGTTCATGCCGCCGGGCGTTGCCATTCCTGTGCATGGGGCGGTGCAGACATTCGCAAACGGTTGGCGGGTGTGGCTCCTACGTGAGAGCCTACTTTGGCCGATTATAATCCGTTTTGCTCTTCCGATGCCTATCGGCATCGCTGCGGGCCTTTGGTTGTTCCAGGAACTGCCGAAGGAATGGGTACAAGTGCTGATCGGCTGCTTCATACTGTTAACACTGCTCTCTCACGGGTTTCGCTCATTCCGAGAAAAAGAACTACCATTGTGGGGTTTTATACCAGCCGGGATCGTTATAGGTGGTCTTAACATTATCATCGGTGTTGTCGGACCCGTTCTTAGTGCTTTGCTAGTCGGCCGAGACCTGACACGGCAAGGTGTTGTTAGCACGATAAGTGTTTTCTCGATGACGGGCCATGTCTTCAAGGTCATCGGCTTCGCTCTGGTCGGATTCAGCTTTGTCGAGTATTGGATTGCGATTGTTGCGATGGTGCTTCCTATCGTTCTCGGCACCTATGTGGGGCGGTTTCTACTTGGCCGAATGAGCGATGCCTTTTTCCGCAAGCTGTTGCGTCTGGTGCTCACGGGTTTGGCGCTGAAGCTCGTCATTTGGGACGGATGGATGAGGGGAACACTGTAATGAAAACGAAGAAATCTGGATCGGTCGAGCGGGTGCGGGCTGCCCTCGATGCGTACGGGATTGATAGCGAGATCGAACGGTTTGATAAAAATACCCGGACTGCGGCCGAGGCAGCGTCGGCCATTGGCTGTAAGATTGGGCAAATCGCCAAGTCGTTGATTTTCCGTGCAAAGGCGACTGACCGCCCAGTCTTGGTTATCGTGCGGGGCGACGGCCGCGTCGATGAGAAGAAAATCGCCGCCGTAATTGGAGAGAAAATCGGCCGCGCTGACCCTGACTTCGTCCGAAAAACTACGGGGTTCGCGATTGGAGGCGTCGCTCCGGTTGGACATATCGGCGAAGTTATCTGCTTTGTGGATTCCGGCCTAAAGGAATTTAAAACGGTTTGGGCGGCGGCTGGCTCTCCCAATGCGGTGTTTCAAATTACGCCAAACGATCTTATTCTCCTGTCTGGGGGCACCTTGATCGATGTGTGCTAGCTAGTTTGCATGCTAGCTAAAAAGAGCGGGGCCTTATTTTGAAGTCATCACCCAGACGCCATCCCAGTTTTTTGGATTTTCCTTTTTCATAATGTCACAGCGTTCTATGTACGTTTTAGATAATTTATCTGCTGGGTTCGCCTTAAGACATTCCTTAAAGGACTTAATTCCCTTATCCCAGTTTCCAGCCTTAAATGAGACACGGCCTTCGTTGAAGTGATTTACTGTATCCATCAAGTTAGGGAACGTCTCCGCATTGTGATAGTCCAGTACTTCACGCACACCGACTGGCTCAGTTTTACCTTTTACGATGACGTCGTCGATATATCGTATTTGATAAGTTCCTTTGAGTTTTTTGTAAGTGAAATCACTTATAAGAATTCTTGCTGAATATGCCTTACATGCACTTTCCAGACGCGCTGCTAAATTTACCCCATCTCCAATCATAGTATAGTCCATCCGTTTAGATGAACCTATATTTCCCGAGACCACTTTATCTGTGTTAAGCCCGAGGCCCATATCAACGGGCATTTTACCTTCTTTTTCCCGAAGTTCATTCCACTCCCATAATCTTTTGATCATGTTTATGCCCGCGCGGACACCACGATCCTCATCGTCTTCATTGGCCACGGGAATACCAAAACCAGCCATGATAGCGTCGCCGATAAACTTATCGACCATCCCGCCTTGTTCGCTAATGGCTTCAACCATAATATCAAAATACTCGTTAAGTAACGATACAGTTCCTTGAGCACCCAATGTTTCTGTGATCGTCGTAAAACTCCTAACGTCCGAGAACAATAAAGTGGCTTCAGTTTCCTGGCCACCCATTATATCAGTTCCTTCACTCATTAACTTATCTGCTATTCCAGGATCAATGTACCGTGACATTGTTGATTTCATTCGTTTTTCATCTGAAATATCCTCGATAATAATTAACGTACCGAGGTGTCCCTGTGCCTGATCCATTCTTCCATCTGGATCCTGATTTTCTAATGGCAAAAAACTTATATTAGCAGAAACAGTTTCAATATTATCATCTTCGTCATTGCCGACTTCAAACTCAGCATCCATCAATAACTCATCTTCTTTTGTCTCTTCGCAGGTTTTTATCTTTTCCAGAATCCATGAGCGGCCGTTTGTGAAAAATTCCTCAGTAGTCTTTCCAATTATGTCAGTTGAACGGATTTTAAGAATTTTTAGACCCGCTTTGTTACATGTAATAATCTTTCCTTCATCATCTATGGTGATAACTGCATTAGACATACTTGTAAGCATGCTATGATTATAGGCGCGTTCTTTTGCAACATCTTCAAATAGCTTTGCGTTTTCTAACGCTATTGCGACTTGTTGGGTAAATGCTTTTAGGCGCGATTCATCTTCATCAGTAAAGCCACCGCCCTTTTTATTAAGAGCTTGTGTACACCCTATACACTCTCCATCTTTGTTAATAATGGGGACACAGAGTATAGAGCTGGTAAAATAACCGGTCTGTTTGTCAAAACTTGGATTAAATCTCAGGTCTGCGTATGCATAGGGGATATTGATAGTCTCTTGAGATTGGAACACTGCACCAGCAATGCCTACATTATTAGGTAAGCGGATTTCTCCGATGCCGTCGCCCATCGCTATACGTGAAAACAATTCATCTGTTTTTGGGTCGTTTAAAAATAATGTTGCGCGATCTGCATTCAACATATTGGTTGATTCTACCATGACCCGTTGAAGTAATGACCCAAGTTCAATTTCGGCCGTTACGTCGGAGACAATATCTAAAAATTGCATCTCTTTTTCACGAGATTTTTCCATCTCCTCCATTCCCTGAGCATTTTGTAGGGATATGGCCGCCTGTGCAGTGATGCCTTGTAAAACTTCTAAATCTTCTTTTGTAAAGCGCCCCTTCTTTTTATTTAAAATTTGGATTACACCAATTATGTCGTCTCTAACTGTTTTAACTGGCGCGCAGATAATATTCTTAGTTGTAAAGCCAGTTTGCTCATCGATTGTTGAATTAAATCTTTCATCGTCGTATGGGTAGTGGACAATCTCACCTGTACCAGATTTAAATACGGCACCAGCAATACCGGTTGTGTTTAAAATTCTAATTTCTCTAGTAAGTTCTCCCTGTGCCACACGGGAGTAAAGTTCTCCAGTGAGTGGATCATTCAAAAACAGGCTGCCTCTTTCAGCGCCTAGTTCTTGAGTGGTCATATCAATTAATGTCCATAAAATTTCGCTTAAATTTTTAAGTCCGGCAATTTTTTGTGTCACCGAAAGAAGTAATTCTGTTTGATGTAACTTTATTGCGGTACGTTCCAGGTGTGCCTTCAATTCAGCTTCACTAGCCGTTTTTAATTTTTCAGTAGCGCTATTTGAAATTCTTTGGTTTTTAGTCATCTTGCGTTACTCCAGACGGCTGCTTTTCCAGTTTATTCCTTAATAGCAAAATAGTTTCCTGCAAATGGGAATGTTCATCAACTTTTTCGGTATGTCTTTTTTGCAGTTTTGCTTCATATTCGAACCTCAGGCTTTCCAACTCATCGCGCAGGCTTGAAGAAGTATTTTGGAGTTGCTGAATTTCATCGGCAGAGCGCTGCACAGCCTGCTGAACTGAGGCGTCTTTTTCGAACCTCAGGCTTTCCAACTCATCGCGTAGGCTTGAAGCGGTATTCTTGAGCTGTTGGATTTCATCGGCAGAGCGCTGCACAGCCTGCTGAACTGCGGCGTCTTTTTCAAACCTCAGGCTTTCCAGCTCATCGCGTAAGCTTGAAGCGGTGTTCTTGAGCTGTTGGATTTCATCGGTAGAGCGCTGCACCGCCTGCTGAACTGCGGCGTCTTTTTCAAACCTCAGGCTTTCCAGCTCATCGCGTAGAGCGGCAGCTGTGTTTCTCAGCTGTTTCAGCTCGTCTACGGTCTCGGCACGGACCGACTGTATGCCTCGATCTATCTCGTAGCGCTGTTCTTCTAGTTCTTTTCGAAGCACTTCAATGGTTTCGCGGAGATGGCGAATTTGCATCTGCGCCTGATGATACTCGCCGGCTTCTACGTGATGTTCGACAGGATTTTGGCTCATGGCAGGCGATTTTATAGTGCGAATCAGTGTCTGTCCCATAATTTCCTTTGCGGGATTGTCGCATATGGGATTTGCTATCTTTACCTATGATGACATATCCTAAGACCTTCAGGCTGGGGTGCCGGCGAGTGCTGGCTGAGAGCATACCCATAGAACCTGATCTGGGTCGTACCAGCGCAGGGAGTCCGACGTGAAACGTCCGGCATCCGTCATACAGGGTCAAAACGTCGCGATCATCGGAGCGGGCGTCTCGGGTCTTGGAATCGGTTGGCGATTAGCACAGGCTGGTTGTCAGGTTGAGATATACGATCGAGGCGAGGCTTGCCGGGGTGCGAGCTGGGCCGCCGCGGGTATGTTGGCTGCGCGTGCCGAGGCGGAACCAGGAGAAGAGGCTCTACTGGCGCTAAATCTACGCGCCCAAGAAATCTGGCCAGACTTTGCGGCGGAAGTAGAGGCGGTTTCGGGCCGGTCAATCGGGTATCGCGATGAGGGTACACTCATAGTAGCTCCCACACACGACGATGCTGAGGAGCTGCGTTTCATTTACGAATATCAAAAAAGCCAAGGCCTTGATGTAGAATGGCTGAGTGCGGCCCAGGTGCGCCGGAAGGAACCTTATCTAGCGCCGGGTCTATCCGGTGGCGTCTACAGCCCGGGCGATCATCAAGTAGACAACCGTGAACTCTCCCTCGGCCTAAAAGATGCGTTTCTTAAGGCCGGAGGCAAGTTGCGCGAATGGGCATCAGTGGAGGGATTAGCGTTTTCGGGTGATCGGGTCGTGGGAGTGGTAGTCGCGGGCGAAACCTTAAACGCAGATGTTATCGTACTTGCGGCTGGAGCCTGGTCCCGCGATCTCGACGGTATGCCGGAAGAAGTCCGTCCGCCGGTCCGGCCCTTGAAGGGTCAAATGTTGGCGCTTCGTATGGAGCCTAACTTTCCGCTACTCCATCATGTGTTGTGGGCGCCGGACGGTATTTACATGGTACCCCGACTTGATGGACGGCTGATCGTGGGGGCGACTGTGGAAGAGAAGGATTTCGACGATGACATAACCGCGGGAGGATTGCTCCATCTGTTGCGAGAGGCCTGGGAAGTTTTGCCAGGTATTGATGAGTTGCCAATCGACGAGATGTGGGTGGGGTTTAGGCCAACCAGCCGCGACGATGCACCCATACTAGGCCCTACCGAACTTGAAGGTCTGGTGGTCGCAACCGGGCACCACCGGAATGGAATTTTGCTAGCACCGCTTACAGCGAACGCAGTTAGTGATTATATTCTGACTCGAGAGTTGAGTGAAGAGATTAAACCGTTCGGGCCGGATCGCTTCCTGGCAAGGCCGGTGCCACAGGATCAACAAAGGTCAAGAGCAACGGAATGAGCGCCACTATATCCGTTAATGGTGTTGAGAAAGCGGCTACAGCAACCACAATTGCTGATCTGCTGCGAGATGAAAAGGTCGATCTGGATGCACGATTTCTTGCAGTTGCCATTAATGGAGCGGTTGTGCCGCGTTCCAGATGGGAGGGCGCGGAAATCAAACCTGGTGACGATATTGAGATCGTCCGGCCGGCACCGGGTGGTTGAGGTACGAAGCTAATGACCGACACACTTAAAGACCCGTTGACTATTGCCGACATGAAATTTTCGTCCCGCTTACTGATTGGCAGTGCGGGTTATCCAAACAGCCAGTTGATGTTGGATTCGATTGCGGCAAGCGGTGCGGATATCGTGACCGTCGCGATCCGGCGGATTTCGCTCCAGGGTGGAGCCGAAACGATGATCGACCTGCTTGCTGGCGACTACCATATTTTGCCAAATACCGCGGGTTGCTTTACTGCGCGCGACGCCATCCTTACAGCGCAGCTTGCGCGCGAGGCGCTCGAGACGAACTGGATAAAACTGGAAGTGATCGGTGATCGAGAGACGCTGTATCCCGATGCAGAGCATTTATTACAGGCAGCTGAAGAGATGGTTGGCGATGGATTTATTGTCATGGCTTATAGCACAGATGACCCGATTCTCTGTCGCAAACTTGCAGACCTAGGATGTGCTGCAGTTATGCCGCTAGGCTCTCCGATTGGGTCGGGTATGGGTGTACTGAACCCCTACAATATCGAAATCATTCGCACTCAATTGGATGTTCCCGTCATCGTCGATGCTGGAATTGGGACTGCATCCGATGCTGCTCTTGCCATGGAGTTAGGCTGTGACGGTGTATTACTAGCTTCAGCGGTGGCGAAGGCGCGCAATCCAGTGGGAATGGCTACTGCTATGCGACACGGTGTTGAAGGGGGAAGGATCGCTCATCTTTCCGGTCGAATACCGCGCAAGCGTCATGCGGAGGCTTCCAGTCCGGAATTAGGCGTGGTTGGCACGTGAATCTACCCGATCCCCCGATCCTTCTCATCACCGACCAGACTATGGTCCGCATTCCATTAGAGGTCGCGCTAGATCGCGCTTTCCAGGGCGGTTGTCGATGGGTTATGGCGCGGGAAAAGGACATGGAACCCGCAAACCGGATGAAGCTTATCGAGTCAATCATGAATGTTGCCGAGCCCTACAACGCAAAGGTTTTGGTTAATTCGGATATTAAGGCGGCAGAGATCGCGCACGGCATTCATTTACCACAGGGACAGTCTTACACCGAAGCTCGAGCCATTCTTGGAAAGGATAAGCTAATCGGTATCTCCGCTCATACGATCTGCGAAGCTGGGGCTGCGGAGTATGTAGGCGCAGACTATGCAACAATTAGCCCTGTCTTTTCGTCACAGAGTAAACCGGGATATGGGCCGCCACTCGAAATTGACGGGTTGAAAGAGATTGTGCAGCGCGTCTCAATCCCACTACTTGCGCTTGGCGGCGTTACCGCGCCAAGGGTGCTATCGTGCCGCCGCGCAGGCGCAGCCGGGATAGCAGTGATGGGAGCGATCATGCGCGCCAGCGATCCGGCCGTGCCGATCTACGATATTTTAAAGCAATGGTATGTTGCCGACGAGGAGACCGCCGAGGGCATTTAATGATGGAATCCAATTAATCGGCGACCAGGGCCTTGCCCTTCACTGCGTCATTCACTCTTTCCATGGTTGACGCCAAGCCTGGCGTTTCGAGAGTTAGCCGTGGAACGACGGGTTAGCATAAATTTTGGCCGATTATCGGAGTTTAGCTGCTCATCATGCCCTCGCTTGCGTTCTTTGTCGTCCCGTTTTTAGATAAGCGCTGCGATATTTATTAAGAATCAATTTCCAACAAAACAGGAATCAATCGGTGTCGTACAATCTCGTTACCCGCGCCACGGGCAAAACCATTCCAGTGACAGCCTTAACAAAAGAAGGCCTCGACGGTTGGCTGAAAAAAACTGATAAACATTTGGCCGCATGGGTTGGCGCCGCGGGCTTTGACGCTTCTGCTGGAACGACATTGTTGCTGCCAGGTAAAGACGGAGGGATCACCCGAATACTCCTTGGCGTTGATAGTGACGACGATATTTGGTCTTGGAGTGCTGCAGTTGAAACATTGCCGCGCGGTCGCTATGCCATACCGAAGCAAACTGGCGCTAAGATGTCGACCAATGCGGCACTAGGATGGGCGCTCGGGGCATACGTTTTTGATCGCTACAAAAAGGTAGCCCGTCCGGGGGCTGAACTTGTCTGGCCGGCGCGGGCAGATCGCAAGGCCGTCGAGGGTATGGCGAGCTCTATCTATCTGACCCGCGATTTGATTAACACACCGGCCTCCGATCTTGGTCCGGCGGAATTGGCCGCTGCGGTTCGAAAGCTTGCGCGCGAGTTCAAGGCGAGTTGTAGCGTGATCGTCGGTGACAAACTGTTGGAAAAAAATTATCCGATGGTGCATGCCGTCGGTCGAGCTTCGGACAGATTGCCATGTCTGATTGACGTTGTCTGGGGAAACCCGCGGCATCCTAAAGTGACACTTGTCGGGAAAGGGGTGTGTTTCGATTCGGGTGGGTTAGACCTCAAGCCCGCATCCGGAATGAAGCTGATGAAAAAGGATATGGGTGGCGCAGCGAACGCGCTCGGACTGGCTCGGATGATTATGTCGGCTAAATTGCCCGTGCGTCTGCGCGTTCTGGTTCCGGCGGTCGAGAATAGCGTTTCTGGGAATGCTTTTAGGCCGCTCGACGTTTTGCATAGCCGCGCCGGTATTACAGTCGAGATTGGCAATACTGACGCTGAAGGACGATTGATACTGGGTGATGTACTTTACGAAGCGGCATCGGAAGATCCGAAACTTATTCTCGATTTTGCTACCTTGACTGGTGCGGCCCGCATCGCTTTGGGACCCGAAATTCCGGTCATGTTCTCCAATAACGATTGCCTCGCTGACGAGCTATCTAAACACGGAGAAGCGGTAGGGGATCCGGTCTGGCGGTTACCGATCTGGAAACCCTATCGGCGCACGATGGACAGTAAGGTCGCTGATATCAACAATATTGGTGACATGTCGCAGGGCGGTGCGATCATCGCGGCACTGTTTCTCGACGAGTTTGTCAAGGAAACGGTGCCGTGGGCGCATTTTGATATTATGGCGTGGAACTCCTCGTCGCGTCCTGGCCGGGTGGCTGGTGGTGAGGCTATGGCCATTAGAGCCGCATTTGGTGCGATCGCGGCGCGCTTTGGGAAAACTTGACACTAATATCACTAATACTGTGCACAGCATTTTACGACTTGCTTCTTTACTAATTGCGGTACGTTAGTGGAGCGAAGCTGAATTGAGGCGCAGGGTCAATCCTACTGGGCCATGCACTCGCTCTTTCGAAATGCAATCTTTTGCTTTGCGTGGAATCGCGACTGCACAGAGAATCTCCAAGCTTGTAATCACGTTGCCCCATCGATGTGCAGCATGTGGTTAAGGGTTCAGCCTTTTGCAGCGATTTTTTCGAAATGATAATCTGTTCTTCGGGCAAGACCTTCGACACCTGACCTCAATATCCCGCTTTAATATCCACGATGTTGTATGGCCGCTCTCCAGAAAGTACGCGCCGTAGATTGGAGGCAACTTCCCTAGCACCTGTCTTCGAGCCGGTAAGCGCCGCATTGTGCGGCGTTAGGGTCACACCCGGATGGCGCCATAGTGGGTTGTTCCTCGGTAATGGTTCAGTTTCGAATACATCGAGGACTGCTTCCGATAGTTGTCCAGTATTGAGCGCTGAAATTATATCTTTTTCTACTTGAAGGCCGCCCCGTCCAGCATTGATCAAACCGGCACCTTTGGGCAGCTTAGCAAAGAGATCAGCATTCAACATTCCCCGCGTGTCGTTGGTGAGAGGCAGCAATACTACCAAGATTTCTGTCTGGGCGAGAAAGATCTCCAGCTCATTATGCCCGTGAAAGGCAGTCACGCCCGTTATATTTTTTGGTGAGCGCGTCCACGATGCCACATCAAATCGAAGCGCATTTAAAGCTGCGGCCGCATTCTTACCAAGCACACCAAGTCCCATTAGCCCAATTTTCCGATTTGGAGCTAGCGGCGTTACGATCTGCTGCCATTTGCAGGCCCGCTGCTGGAGCTCGAAAGTGCGATGCTGACGATGTATGCGCAGAACATGGAGCAGTACGTACTCTGTCATGCCGATGACGAGCGCATCTTCCACCATGCGCACGACTGGCACTCCGTCAGGCAAATCTGGATCGTCCAGTAAGGCATCGACGCCGGCACCAAGCGAGAAAATATATTCGAGGTTAGGAAAGCGCCGCTTAAGTTCGCCTCGTGGGGGATTCCAGACGAGGGCGAAGCGTACTGCCTCATCATTACCGGGTTCATCCCAATGTCGGAGGGGAATTTCAGGAACATCACGCTGCAGGTATGCCGACCAATTCACCCAACTATCGTTTTCGGAGTAGAAGATCATAGACATAAGTTTACTCGCTAATAAGTCCTGCTTCGATTGCGTCTTCGGAAGCCTCAAGGTCGAAAGCAGCGGCCATTAGGGCGCGTGTATATGGGTGCTGAGGATCGTTAAACAGATTTGCAGCTGGGCCCTGCTCCATCACCTTCCCGGCGCGTAGTACGACCACGTAGTTCGACAACGCGCGAACGACACGGAGATCGTGGCTGATAAACATGTAGGCAAGGTCATGCTCGCGCTGTAACCGACGCAGCAAGCCGACGATTTGCATTTGTACTGAACGGTCGAGCGCCGAGGTAGGTTCGTCGAGGACGACGAATTTCGGCTTAAGCACCATGGCGCGTGCAATAGCGATGCGTTGTCTCTGGCCACCAGAAAACTCATGTGGGTAGCGATGCCGGCTCTCAGGATCTAGGTCTACCTCTTGCAGCGCCTGGATAACGTGATGTTCACGTTCGGCCTTGCTTGCGTTTGGTACATGCACCTTAAGGCCCTCGGCGACGATTTGTCCGACCGACATGCGTGGGCTAAGGCTACCGAAGGGATCCTGAAAAACGACCTGCATCTCGCGCCTTATCGGCCGCATGGCTGCGGCGTCGAGCTTTTGTATGTCGTGTCCATCGAACACGATGCTGCCGTCGCTGCGCTCTAGCCTAAGTAACGCCATACCGAGGGTCGTTTTACCGGAACCAGATTCACCGACCACGCCGAGAGTTTCACCCCGGCGAACCGACAGCGTGACGCCGTCTACTGCCTTTATGTAATCCACCGTTCGTCGCAACAGGCCCTTCTTGATTGGGAACCACACCCGGATATCCTTGCCCCTCAGTATTGCCGGTTTGCCTTCTACTGTATGTTCCTTCAATTCGGATGCTTCCGCATTCAGTAATCGCTTGGTGTACTCATGTGAGGGGGCGGAGAATACGGTCTCGACTTTGCCGTGTTCAACGATTTCACCGTTTTGCATAACGCATACCCGGCTTGCAACCTTGGCGACGATGTCAAGATCGTGGGTAATAAACAGCATAGCCATGCCTAGTCGTGTCTGCAGGTCGGCAAGTAGTTTCAGAATCTGTGCCTGGATAGTGACGTCCAGCGCAGTTGTCGGTTCGTCTGCGATCAAAAGGCTGGGTTCATTGGCTAATGCCATGGCGATCATCACGCGTTGCCGCTGTCCGCCAGAGAGTTCGTGCGGATAGGCGGTAAGGCGCTGTTCAGGATTCCGGATATCAACGAGATCAAGCAGTTCGAGCACTCGGCTCCGTGCGGCAATGGGGGAAAGACCCTTGTGCAGGATTAGTACTTCGCGAATTTGCTTCTCGATCGTGTGCACCGGATTGAGCGAGGTAATAGGCTCCTGGAAGACTATGCCGATGTGATCGCCGCGAATACGCTGCAACCGTTTTAAGGGCGCTCCGACGAGTTCGTCACCAGAAAATTGGATCGATCCTGTTGGATGGCTTGCCACGGGATAGGGAAGCAGCTGCATTATGGAGAGCCCTGTCACCGACTTGCCTGAACCAGATTCGCCCACTAGCGCGACCGTCTCGCCACGCTGGATATCAAAGGATACGCCGCGCAATGCGTGCACAGGTTTTCCCGGCACGTTGAAATCAACTGCTAGGTTACGGACTGAAAGCAGAGTACCTTTCGTCATCTTTGCACCTTACGCGGGTCGAAGGCGTCGCGTACCGCTTCTCCGATGAAAACAAGGAGGGACAACATGAAGGCTATAATGAAGAAAGCAGTTATACCCAGCCAAGGTGCCTGTAGATTATCCTTTCCCTGTTTCAGCAGTTCGCCCAGCGATGGCGAGCCCGGTGGCAGGCCGAAACCGAGGAAGTCGAGAGAGGTCAACGTCACTACTGATCCCGAAGTGATAAAGGGTATGAAGGTCAAGGTGGCCACCATGGCGTTCGGTAGCACGTGGCGGAACATGATAGTACCATTGTTTACCCCGAGCGCACGCGCAGCCCGGATGTATTCGAAGTTTCGAGTGCGTAGAAACTCGGCGCGTACTACGCTGACCAATGCCGTCCAGCTGAAGAGAAGCATTAGGCCGAGTAACCACCAGAAATTTGGTTGCACCACGCTCGCCAGGATAATCAGCATGAACAGAACGGGCATACCATTCCAAATCTCGATAAGCCTTTGGCCGATCAAGTCTGTCAGGCCACCGAAATATCCCTGGATCGCGCCGACCGCAATGCCAATCACCGCGCTAAGCACTGTCAGGACAAGGCCGAAAAGCACGGAAATACGAAACCCGTATATCATCCGCGCCAACACATCCCGCGCCTGATCGTCAGTGCCGAGCCAATTACTGACCGTCGGCGCGAAGGGTGCCGGACCTGGTAGGTCGGTGACATGGGTGTCGAAGCTGTAGGGGATCGGTGCCCGAACTATCCAGCCCTTCGCTTCAATCAGTCCAATCAAATAGGGGTCGCCATAATCAGCCTCGGTTTCGAAATCACCACCAAATTCCGTCTCTGGATAAACTGCGATGATTGGTGTGTAGAAAGCGCTGTTAAAATAGATTAGCAGAGGTTTGTCGTTGGCGAGGACTTCTGCGAAGAGCGAAAGGAAAAAGACACTAAGGAAAATCCATAACGACCAGTACCCCCGCTTGTTGGCCTTGAAATTATCGACCCGCCGTCTGTTAAGCGGTGAGATGCTTAAACCGAGAAAGGTTTTGCCGGGACCTGTCACTATTACATTCTCCAACTTTCGAAATCGATACGGGGATCAATCAGCGTATAGGTTACATCGCTGATAATATGCAAAATCAACCCTAGTAGCGTGAACATGTATAGAGTACCGAACATGATCGGGTAATCGCGGTCGATCACTGCCTCAAATCCCAACAGTCCGAGCCCATCGAGCGAGAAGATTATTTCGATCAAAATTGAGCCGGTGAACAACATCCCAATGAAAGCCGCGGGAAACCCGGCAATGACGATTAGCATGCCGTTGCGGAACACGTGGCCGTAGAGTACGCGGCGCTCAGCAAGGCCCTTGGCGCGTGCGGTTGTGACATATTGCATGTTGATCTGGTCGAGAAAAGAATTTTTGGTCAGCATGGTCAGTCCGGCGAAGCCACCGATGACCATGGCGAAGATCGGCAAGCTCATATGCCAAAAGTAATCGACGATGCGGAGCGGCCAGGAGAGATCTTGCCAATTTTCTGAGGTAAGGCCGCGCAGCGGAAACCAATCTAGGTAGCGGCCACCGGCGAAAACTACAATCAATAGAATGGCGAAGAGGAATCCCGGGATCGCGTTTCCAACTATGATAATGCCGCTTGACCAAACATCGAAACGGGAGCCGTCACGTACCGCTTTATATATCCCTAGTGGGACCGAGACGAGGTAGACGAGCAAGGTGCTCCAGATGCCAAGAGAGATCGAAACAGGCATCTTCTCAAGAATTAGTTCGATCACCGTTTGGTCACGGAAGAAGCTGGTGCCGAAGTCGAAGGTCAGATAATTACCCAGCATCAGAAAAAAGCGTTCATGCGCCGGTTTGTCGAACCCGAACTGTTGTTCCAGCTTCTCGATGAACTTGGGGTCCAGCCCTTGGGCACCCCGATATTTACTGGTTGTGTCCTGCACGCCCCTCGCGTCGACGCTGCGCTGCGCAGGGTTAGCGATCTCTGATCCGATATTCCCGGAGATGCGACCTGTTGCGTCAATTGCATCGCCCTGAATCTCAGCAATCAGGCGTTCGACGGGTCCGCCCGGTGCCACCTGAACGATCGCGAAATTGATCACCATAATACCGAGCAGTGTGGGGATGACCAGCAACAGGCGGCGAAGGATATAGGAGAGCATGGTGTGGCGGTTCTGTCAGTTGCTTATTTGATTGAATTTTTGCGCGCTGCGAGCGAGCTTTCCTTTCCCGGGTCAATCCACCATGCCTCGGTGACAACACCTTGCAAAGGGATCATTTTCGGCATGCCGAACTTATCCCAGCGCGCGATTCGGTCGTAGGAAATATGCCAATGGGGCACCGCTATATGGCTCCACTGGAGCGCGCGGTCAAGGGCTCGTGTCCGGGCGACTAAGCTCTTTCGCGTGGGTGCGGCGATCAGTAACTCGACTAATTCATCGATAGCGGGGTCCGACAGACCCGATAGGTTCCGGCTGCGTGGTCGGCTCGCTGCTTCTGTCGTCCAGTAATCGCGCTGCTCGTTGCCTGGCGAGAGAGACTGGCCCCAGGTCCCGACCACCATATCATAATCGAACTTGGTTAACCGTTCCCGGTACTGAGCCGTATCGACAGTGCGCACCAAAACATCGATGCCGAGTCTGGCGAGGTTTTTCTTGAAGGGTAGGACGATGCGCTCGAAAAGTGGGCTAATCAGCAATACCTCGAAAACGAAAGGTGTTCCTGTTTTACCAAAGACTAGCTTGCGCGTATTTGGATCAACATTCCAGCCGGCCTCTTTTAATAATTTCGCTGCGGTCCTGAGATTGTGGCGCAACTTGCCGCTACCGTCCGTCTTAGGTGGCTCGTAGGCTTTGGTTAATACTTCGGGTGGCAGTTTGTCACGGAGCCGATTTAGGATTTTCCTTTCCTCACCTTTCGGCAGATCGCGGGCAGACATTTCGGAATTATCGAAGAAGCTGCGTGTTCGCTTGTACATCCCGTGGAACAGCGCCTTGTTTGACCACTCAAAATCAAGTCCATAGGAGATTGCGCGGCGGACCCGGCGATCTTGGAAAATGGGCTTACGCATATTGAAGACAAAACCCTGCATGCCTGCGGTGCGGTCATGCGGAAATTCTTGCTTCACGATCAATCCGTTTCTTACCGCTGGTGTATCGTAAGAAGTGGCCCAGTTTTTGGCGGAATTCTCGGACCGCAAATCGATTTCGCCCGCCTTGAACGCCTCGAGTGCGACCGTGGTGTCGCGATAATATTCGAACCTGATACGGTCGTAATTATCCTGTCCCCTTTTCACCCCAAGGTTGCGACCCCAATAGTTCTTAACTCGCTCGAGTACGACATTCCGGTTAGGCTCGAAGGACGCGATGCGATAGGGGCCGCTGCCGATCGCAGGCTCCAGCGTTGTCGCCTCGAATTCTTTGCCCTGCCAAAAATGTTTGGGCAGTACAGCCAGTTGCCCGAGAATCAGCGGCAATTCGCGGTTATCTCCCGCCGTGAAGCTGAATTTGACTGTACGCTTTCCGATGCGTTCGACCTTAGAGACATTACCGTAATAGAAGCGATAGAATGGGCGTCCTTTTTCGACCAAAGTGTTGAAGGTCCAAATAACGTCTTCGACGGTTACGGGTTTGCCGTCATGCCAACGTGCCTCCTTTCTCAAGGTGAACGCGACCCAGGAACGGTCGGTTGGCGTTTCTACGCTCTCGGCGATCAATCCATACTGTGAGAATGGCTCGTCTGCAGAGCTTTTCATTAGCGTGTCGTAAATTGAGCCACTGCCCGCTGCTGCGCGGCCCTTGATGACGAAAGGATTGAAAGTGTCGTATCCGCCGATCGCAGCTCGCACCGTCTCACCGCCCTTAGGAGCATTTGGGTTGACATAGTCGAAATGGGTGAACCCGGGCTGGTATTTTAGATCTCCGTGCATCGCGAGGCCGTGGCTCTTGTAGGTTTCCTCGCCCAGTGCCGCTCGGCCGATGATGAGGAGGAAGATGGCGATGATGCAGGAGATAATCTTTATCGGCAGCGGCATGGATGGCTCCGGGGTTGGCGACGGTGGAATCGTTGGCGCTAACATCGTGTACCGCGCAGCCTGGCTCAAGAGGCAAGATCGCGCCTCGGTGATTTTGACTGATTACCCAGAGAGGCTCAAAAACCGAGTAAGAGAAAAGATGTGAAGTGATAGTGGGGGCGTTGAGTAGATAAGATTTCGCTGCACATCCACGCCGCCGTGAGTTTTGGGAAATCCGATGGGAACGCATGCGGCCACAATGCTTTCGAGGACCTAAAATTCAGTCGTCTCGATAATTAAAAAATCTAAAGAAAATTTAGGGAATAGGCGCCAGAAGGCAACCGATTTGGTAAATTGTAGCATTGATGGGCGGATACCCAAGGCACCTCCGCAACTCTGGTAGAGAGGGAGACGAGGAAAGCAATTAATCCACCAGCGCCTCCAGTGCTTGGCGATGAAGCGTCTCATTGGCAGCGGCGAGCACGGTGCCGTCGGAATTAAGGCCAAGCGGCTGTCCTAGCCAATCTGTGATTGTGCCACCAGCTTGGCGAACCACTTCGACTACGGGTAAGTAATCTTGGACCTTTAGGTCTGCTTCTACAACCAGATGTAAATATCCCGAAGCGAGCAATCCGTATGCGTAGCAATCTGTGCCATAGCGAAGGTATTTAGCTTTTGCCGCCAGCTTTTGGAAACGCTTGAGGTGAATATTGGGTTGGAACATCTCGGGCGTTGTTGCATGCAAGGTAATTTCATCAAGCTCTCTCGCATCAGCGGTGCAGATAGGTTTACCGTTCAGCGTAGCCCCTTGGCCTGAGGCGCCAATCCAACGTTCTCCCAACGTCGGTTGGTCGATTACTCCGAGTATCGGTTCGCCGTTACGCAGTAATCCAATCAGGTTGGTAAAGACCGGAATACCGTTGAGGAACGCCTTGGTGCCGTCAATTGGATCGAGCACCCAAACGAACTCTGCGTCGAGGCGTTCATCGCCGAACTCTTCACCGCTAATACCGTGGCTAGGGTTTTCGGACCTGATAGTTTCGCGCTGAGCGGCTTCGATGGCTCGGTCAGCGACGGTGACTGGGCTCGAATCAGCCTTAGTTTCTACATCGAAGCTGCGCCGGAAATAGGTCTCTGATATGCTGCGCGCCGTATCGGATAGGCGCAAAGCCAGATTAATGAATTCGCTAGGGCAGATTTTGGCCATCGCGTGTTCCTCGGAAACGAAAAAGGACGGCGGCGCCGTCCTTCTCGTCAATACATTGCAAATACTCAGGGCAATGGCTTCGGATTGTCCGACAACGATCGCAAATATGCAATTACGGCGGCCCGGTCATTCCCCTTCTTCAAGCCGGCAAAGGACATTTTGGTTCCTTTTAAATAAGATTTTGGCTTATAGAGAAACTTGTTCAACTCCTCGTATTCCCAGTTGACTGTCATGCCTATCATTGGGCCGGAATACTTGAAGCCGCTGACCGCCGCCGGCTTGCCGCCAACAATATTCCAGAGATTTGGTCCGACCTTATTGGCTCCGCCATTCGTAAATGTATGGCAGGCGGCACATTTCTTTGCGACCTTCTTACCAGCGTCTATATTAGCGCTCGCCAGAAGGTTCGTGACGGGTTCCGGACCGGCGGGAGCCTCCGATTTGGCCGCTACTGCTTGGGGCTCATTCGTTGCGATCGCGTAAGCCGGCGCAGCTAGCTCCTTTGGACTGTATAGTAAATGCGAGGCGAAGCCCACCACCATGGCAAGCAAACCTGCGCTAAGGATCGCGCCAGCAATTTTGTTGAAAAACAGTGGATCATTACCCATCAACTTCCCTCAACGCTTCGTTTGGCGCCGGGCTGCAGAAAATATTCAGAATTTTTACAGTTCATCTGAAATACAACGTTAACAACCCTTGGCGCATCATCAGCTGACGCCTAACCTATATGAACCATTAACAAATCCAAGATTAGCCCTGTCGGCCACCTCGCGGCATAATGCCGCATCGAGCCCTGTGGTGAAAAGCCTGTATTGAAAGCCATGACATCGAATCCCGTCATTCTTATACCGGCCCGTATGGGTGCATCACGCTTCCCCAACAAGGTTATGGCGGAGATCGCCGGCGCGCCAATGATCGTCCAGGTATGGCGTCGGGCGCATGCTGCATCGATTGGCCGGGTCGTTGTGGCTGCGGCGGAACAAGTAATCGTTGAAGCCATAGCCGCGGAAGGGGGTGAAGCGGTTTTGACGGATCCTGGCCATCCATCGGGTTCGGATCGCATTTACGAGGCTTTGTGCAAAATCGATGCGCAAGGACACCACGACGCAGTGCTTAATGTACAAGGCGATCTGCCGACTATCGAACCAGAGGCAATTCGCGCAGCAATGACCCCCCTTGATGAACCTGCCGTGGACATTGCTACCATTGGCGCTGAAATTAAACTTTCCAAAGAGCGCAGCGATCCGAATGTAGTCAAGGCAGTGGCGGCGATTGAACCGCCGGCGCGAATTGGTCGCGCACTCTATTTCACGCGCGGAACGGCACCGTTTGGAGAAGGGCCTCTTTACCACCATATCGGGCTATACGCCTACCGTCGGAAGGCGCTGGAGGAATTTGTATCCCTGTCACCAGGTGTGCTTGAGCGGCGTGAAAAACTCGAGCAACTGCGCGCACTTGAAGCAGGCATGCGCATTGATCTGGCGCTCGTTGACACGGTTCCACTCGGTGTTGATACTCCCGCCGATTTGGAGCAAGCCGCGACACTGCTCGCCTCTCGAGAGACGGAACTATCGAAATGAACGGAAAGATCGCCTTTCAAGGCTTGCCGGGGGCCTATTCAGACATGGCCTGCCGAGCTGTTTATCCGGATATTGATACGGTGCCCTGTGCTGGTTTCGAGGACATGTTTCAGGCGGTGCATGACTCCACTGCTGATCTGGCGATGGTGCCAGTTGAGAATACTGTGGCTGGCCGCGTCGCTGACATTCATCATTTGCTACCGAACTCGAACCTTCACATCATCGGTGAGCACTTTCAACGGGTGAACCACCGGTTGCTGGCGCCTAAAGGGGCCACGCTGGAAACATTGAAAGAGGTACACAGTCATGTCCACGCGCTGTCACAATGTAGGAAGATGTTCCGCGAGCTCGGCCTGAAGCCGGTTGTACATGCTGATACCGCAGGATCGGCAAAGGAAGTGGCTGAATGGGCGGACCCGACGCGTGGGGCAATTGCATCTGAACTGGCGTCCGAGATATATGGCCTACAAACGTTGCGCTACGACGTCGAGGATGACGATCACAATACTACGAGATTCCTCGTTATGGCCAGAGATCCGATCGATCCCGATCTAAAGGCTGGCCCGGCGGTCACCACTTTCATCTTTCGTGTACGAAACGTACCGGCGGCGCTCTACAAAGCTCTTGGTGGATTTGCTACAAATGGCGTCAACATGACCAAGCTCGAATCTTATATGGTTGGCGGAGCATTTTCTGCGACTATGTTTTATGCCGATATTGATGGCCATCCAGATGATACCTCTGTCCGCTTAGCGCTAGAAGAGCTCGGATTTTTCAGCCGGGAAGTGCGAATCCTCGGTGTCTATCCGGCACATCCGCGGCGATGGAAAGGTGCTAAATAGGGACTTTAACTTTCTCCTATCCAGTCTTCGATCAAGCGGCGTGATATCGAGTCTGGCCGCGGCAGGCGAAACCCGTCATCCTGGGGACAGTTTTTGATATCGTCGCGGCTGAACCATTGGGCGCTTTCCAGTTCAAATGTGTCGACTTCTAGGTTGACCTCCATCGCCCGTCCCCAAAACCCAAGCATGATTGAGGATGGGAAAGGCCAGGGTTGAGATGAATGATATTGGACGTCGGTGGTTCTGATTCCAACCTCCTCATAAACCTCGCGTATGACCGCATCCTCTAGGCTTTCGCCTGGTTCGACGAAACCAGCGAGAACCGAATGCTGACCTGTTCGCCAAGCGGCCTGCCGGCCGAGAATACAGCGATCAGCCCCGTCATGAATTAACATAATTACCGCAGGGTCGGTTCTGGGAAAGCAAAGGAAGCCGCATTCCGGATTACGGCAGGCCAGAACGTGACCACCTTCTCGGCTCTCGGTGCCGAATCCACAACGCCCGCAATATTGATGCCGGCTCTGCCATGTTGTCATCGCACGGGCATACGCGAGAATTGCTGCATACTCGCGATTCATCAAGGGGCCGAATTCGCGTAAATCTCGATAACTACCCAACTCCCCAAAGGGTGGGTTCTCATGATGCGAAATATCGGCAGTGAAATAGGCTGCTTGCCGCCATTGACCTAAGTAGATTGGGTTTTGACAATGCGCTAGTGCTGATTCTGTAACGGGTATTAGGGCTGGTACTATTGCATCACCATGGGCCATTAGACTTTGGCTCCGCCAGATTGGAAGCAAGGAACTACGTGGCGAAAATAAACGTTCGGTGATCCAGTCATCGTTGCGACGACGGTCGCCGTGGCGTTCTATTTCGGTGGAAACATAAAAATTGGGTTCTCTCATGGAGGTATAATCTCCCATGGCGCTGTTTTCTTTGCAATATTAAGCACGCGAAGCTTGCGCTTTACCCAGCTGATGTTGATATATTAAACGCGGAAGATTGGCGAATGGACGGGCATCTCGCCAACTCGGTCAGGTCCGGAAGGAAGCAGCCGTAACGAGTTTTGGCCTGGGTCGTTTGTCCAGTCTTCCGCTTTTTTCACCGCAAGGCCGCCGGTGACCGGCATATGGAAGAGATCTCTGATATCCCAGCATACCGTGTTCTCGCACGAAAATATCGACCTTCGAGCTTTGAAGAGTTGATTGGTCAGGATGCCCTCGTTCGGACTTTATCAAATGCGATCGAGACGGGGCGCATTGCTCACGCATTCATGTTGACGGGAGTGCGAGGCGTCGGCAAGACGACAACGGCTCGAATCATTGCGCGCTCGCTGAATTGCATTGGGCCGGATGGTCTGGATGGCCCCGCAGTAAAGCCATGCGGGCAATGTGACAATTGCATATCGATTCGCGATGACCGGCATGTTGACGTAATTGAAATGGACGCAGCCAGCCGTACTGGTGTAGACGACGTACGCGAGTTGATAGAAGGCGTGCGCTACCGACCGGTTTCTGCCCGCTATAAGGTTTATATAATTGACGAGGTGCATATGCTCTCGCGGAATGCATTCAATGCGTTACTAAAGACGCTTGAAGAACCGCCGGAGCACGTAAAGTTTATTTTTGCTACGACCGAAATCCGCAAAGTGCCGGTAACCGTCCTCTCCCGTTGCCAACGTTTTGACCTGCGCCGGGTTGAGTTGGACCGGCTTGCAGAGCATTTCAGATGGGTGGCAAGCGAAGAAGGCTTTACCGTCGACGACGAAGCTCTTCAGCTAATCGCCCGTGCTGCTGACGGTTCGGTGCGCGACGGCCTGTCACTGCTGGACCAGGCCCTAGTGCCGGGTGCCCATACGCTCGATTCTAATATAGTACGCGCGATGCTGGGACTAGCAGATAGGGCACAGGTCTACGATTTATTCAATCAGATAATGGCCGGCGATATCTCGGGTGGCCTCGATCGTTTTGACACGATGTATAGAGATGGCGCCGATCCCTTAGCTGTGCTGCAGGATATCCTTGACCTCCTCTATTGGTTGACTCGAATTAAAACCGCGCCAGCCGTTGCTGAGGCGCCTTATACACCAGAGCTCGAACGTACGCACGGCAAGGAAATGGCTAGTAAATTATCGATGTCGACCTTGACCCGTGCATGGCAGCTCATGCTGAAAGGTGTCGGCGAGGTGCAGTCTGCGCCAAATGCGATGCAGGCGGCACAGATGATCTTGGTCAGACTGGCTCATGCGGCCGATTTACCTTCGCCTGCAGCATTGGTGCGACAATTGACAGAAAAGAGCGTGCTGGAAGGTGATGCACCTTCTTCCGATTTTGGGGCGCAGTCCCAATCTGTATCTGACGAACCCCCTGTATCTGGTGAACCCCAGCCGCCTGAGGGGCGGCTTACGGCAGGGACGTCTGCGATGGCGCTAGTTTCCCCAGTGCTTGCTGAGTTACATTCGGCGTGTACGGAAGCCCCGCTTCCGGAATCGGATCCGCCACTGCCTCAACCCTCAAGTTTCAAGGAAGTTGTGGAACTGTTTCGAGACCGGCGTGAGATGATCCTATACTCGCATCTTCATAACAGTGTTCATTTGGTGCGTTTTGAGCTGGGACACATAGAACTCCGGCCGTCCTCCGACGCGCCGCGGGACCTGGTCAATCGGGTCTCCGCTATGCTGAGCGAATGGACCGGCTACCGCTGGGTAGTCGCGGTCTCGGGCGAACTCGGTGACGAGACGCTTGCCGAACAAGCACGTGCTCAGCATCGGCGATTGATTGATGAAGCGGATAATGATGAATTTGTGCGCGCGGTAAAAGGCGTCTTTCCCGGGGCGGCGGTGATAAAGGTAACGAACAGAGAGCCGGTGGAAATTCCAGATGCTATGCCGGTGGGATATAGTGAAAATGGCGAAGGTGATGAGGATTAATCGATGAAGAATCTCGGCCAGTTGATGAAGCAGGCGCAAGAAATGCAGGAAAAGATGGCCGATATGCAGGAGTCGCTCCAGGCTGTTGAAATTGAGGGTACGGCTGGGGCTGGATTAGTAACTGTCACGTTAAATGGCAAGGGTGAGATGCGCCGTGTCGAAATTGACCCGTCGCTGACTAAACCAGATGAGTTGAGGGTCCTTGAGGACCTGATCGTCTCAGCACATAATGTCGCCAAGGCAAAGATCGAATCCCGGGTTCAAGAAGAAACGCAGAAGCTTATGGGCGGTATACCCTTGCCGCCGGGTATGAAATTTCCTTTCTAAGCGGCAGATGACAGAATTTGAGCGATTGATCCAGTTGTTGGCCCGATTGCCGGGACTGGGTCCGCGCTCGGCTCGCCGGGCTGTGCTATTTCTAATTAAACGGCGCGAAAGTTTAATGCAGTCTCTGGCCCAGGCCTTGAACGACGCGGCCGATGCCATCCTAGTCTGCGGTACTTGCGGCAACCTGGACACGGCGGAACCGTGCGGCATTTGTATGGACGAGAATCGCGATCACTCAGTGGTATGCGTAGTTGAAGATGTTGCAGATTTATGGGCACTGGAGCGCACGCGATCGTTCAAGGGGCTCTACCATGTGTTAGGAGGCCGTCTGTCGGCGCTCGATGGTGTCGGCCCCGAAGACCTTAACATTGGGAGACTAGTGGTTCGCGCAGAGGCAGAGAGCCTTCGCGAAGTGATCCTAGCGATGAACCTGACAGTTGACGGACAGACAACGTCCCACTATATCGCCGATCGCCTCGCTGATACAGGAGTAGAGGTGACGCGTCTCGCGCATGGTGTACCGGTTGGGGGAGAACTCGATTATCTCGACGATGGCACGCTTGAGACGGCACTGCGTTCGCGTAACAGGGTAGTAGAGAAAAGGTAGGATGTGAAATTAGATCTTAGCTGTGCAAGCTTGGTTGGTGCTGCGGTCGGACATGGACCAATCAGATCGGCTAGTAAGTGCTTAATATCATACGTTAATGGGTCTGAGCTAAATATTAGTAATGTTTCAAGCGCCGCTTTGTAGCCCCTTCAACCGGTTTGATTACCGGGCAGATTCAATTGTTTGGGTGTTTCGATTTCTTCTGCCTCTCCGTCGATCAGCGTATCTGCTTCGTTTTCGATAACCGTAAACCCGGGTAGTTGATTAGGCAGTTTTTTGCCGTCGGTGCGCACACCTAATTTCTCGAGGTTTCGGGTTGCAGGTAGCAAACTCCCGTTAATAGAGCTCAGCAGTTTGCCGTAGTTTGTCGACGCGGTCTTTAGGCCGCGCCCAACTCGGCCGGCGTGTTCCAGCATTGTCGCCATTCGCTCCAAGAGAACGCGTGTTGCTCCGATAATTTTTTCCTGATTATCAGATTGTTGGCCAAGGTCGATATCGATCCGGGCGAAAGCGATGATTGCGAGCAGGCCGGTAGGCCCAACAACTGTAATTCGCATCTTAGCGGCTTCAGACGCGAAATTGGGCTCAATTTCCGTGATTTTTTCGATAGCGCCTTCGTTTGGCAAATACATGACGTTTAGTGTACGTCGAATTTCGCTCGACCTGCCAGCGCGACGGTAGTCCGCCTGTATCGCACTTGCATAGTCGCGCCCGCCGAGTGCGCGAAGGTGGGTGCGCATGGTTCGGCGCAAGTTGTCGGATGCCGCCTGTTGGGCTTCGTCCTCTTGAGCGGCAGCAAGATCAAACAAGAACTTTGATGCTTTGCAGTCAATGACCAGGACGGAATCGGACGGGAGGAAGACAACCGCATCTGGCCGGACACGACTGCCGTCGTCTGCTTCCAATGTCTGTTGGATGACAAAATCTCGCCCGAGCTGGAGCCCAAAAGATTTTAGGCTATTCTCTAGACCGATTTCAGCGAATTGTCCTGCGCCGCCAGGACTGGAAAGCGCTTTCTGCACGGTCTCGACTAACGCATCGTTTCGCTTAACCCGATCATTAAGACTCGCTACGGAGTTAGTTACGGTCTCAAATTGTTTGAAAAGCTCATCTGTCGCGTTCTTCATGCGCTTTTCCGAATCTTCCTTCGCGGCGATCGCTTCCCGTTTGTGGTCCTCCAGCAACTTGTTGGAGAGTTTAGCGGCACTTTCTGCCAGTGCTGCATTGGCGCCGTCCATGAACTTTTTCTGGGCCTCTTCCCAATCCTTCAGCTTCGTGTTTTGCAGTTCAATTTCCCTCTCCTGAACTTGGACCTGCGTCATTAGGCTCTTCTCCGTCTCGCGCAGTTGATCGCGCTCGGCGGTGGCAGCCTCGAACTGAGCAAGAATTTCTGTCAGACGGGCGCATGTCTCGGCAAGGCTTCGGTCTTTCTCCAGAACCGTCTCTCTCAGCTCTCTGAATTCGTTTTCCTGCGCCGCAACCTGTTCTCTTTCTTTCCGGCTCCGCATTGCAAAATAGATTGCGGCGTTTGCACCGAGTGTTGCGGCAATTATCGCAATCAGAAGGGGAACTTCCATGGGGTTGAGTTTAAAATCCTTGGGACTTGACGATATGTCGAATGAATCTTACGTACGGGTACATTTCTAACAGATTCGCGTCCTCTTGCCCATGGCGGTCCTGCCTATAATTACGGCGCCCGATAAGCGTCTGAAACTTAAATCTGAGCTTGTTGCAATGGTTGATGCGGAGATTGCAATGCTGATGGATGACATGCTGGAGACTATGTACCTCGCTCCTGGGGTTGGCCTGGCGGCGCCGCAGATCGGCGTTACTAAGCGCATTATCGTCGTTGATGTTGGAAAACCTGAGGAGGGGCGCGTTCCTTATCGCATGGCTAATCCAGCGCTGATCTGGTCCTCAGATGAACTCTCCGTTTACGAGGAAGGTTGCCTCTCTTTGCCTGAGCACTACGCTGACGTAGAACGCCCTAACCAAATTCGCGTCAAATATCTTGACGAAACTAACATGGAGAGGGAACTTGAAGCCGAAGGCCTTCTCGCTACTTGCATCCAGCATGAGATGGACCACTTAAACGGTGTTTTGTTCGTCGATCATTTGACTTCCCTAAAGCGCAATATGATCCTACGGAAGTTGCAAAAGGCGAAAAAAGGCAAGGTTGCTGTGTCGGAATAAGGGTATGTTTAGACTGAGGCCCGTGACCGTTCGAAGAGTCGGTCCCGAAGCAACTGGTTGTCAGGACGAGCCCTACCTGTTTTCTACCGCTTTAGCCTATATTGACGGTCTGATCGATCTGCCGTCGTCGGTGCATCGACTGACGCTAGTTGCGATTAGAGCGCTCAGATGAAACAAGGCTTAGTCTTGCTGGTGGAAGAGGAGCAGATTCTTGTCGGCTACGTCTTTCTCACCTGTGGTCTGCAAGTTCTCTGTCTGGACAAACTTGCGATCGCTACGGCACGCCAGAGGTGGGGAATAGGCCGCCGGCTATTTGAAGCGTCGGCTGAGATCGCGCTTGCCGAGGGTTTTTTTGGAATTGAACTTCAAGCGCGTGTAGAATTAATAGAGATTCATGCGGCTTTCACCGCGATCGGAATCCGCAAGGATGGTTGAATGAGTCATGCCGGCTACCATAGGCTTACCTCTGTGATAATGCGGTGCCAGTTTTGAGCCAGCTTCGCCTCGCATTCATGGGGACGCCCGATTTTGCGGTGCCAACTCTTTCCGCGCTGTGTGCAGCTGGACACGAAATCGCAAGCGTCTATACGCAGCCGCCGCGTCGCGCCGGGCGTGGTCAGAAAGAGAAACCGTCTCCGGTGCACGCCTGGGCATCGAAGCGCGGCATCCCGGTGCGTGTGCCGATGAGCCTGCGCGATGCTTCTGCGCAAGAAGAATTTGGTGCCCTCGAGCTTGATGTTGCAATCGTTGCCGCCTACGGTCTGATCTTACCAAAAGCAGTTCTGGATGCACCTCGCCTTGGCTGCATCAACGTGCATGCGTCATTGTTGCCGCGATGGCGCGGAGCGGCGCCAATTCAACGCGCTATTCTGGCGGGCGACCAGGAGACCGGTATTGCGATCATGCTGATGGAGGAAGGTCTCGATACGGGGCCGTTATTACGGACCGAAAAGATAGCGATCTCACCCGAAACAAATGCCGGCGAACTGCATAATGCGCTTGCTGAACTCGGCGGGCGAATGATCGGCCCAACGCTCACTGCCTATGCTACCGGCGAAATTAATCCTGCATCTCAAGACGATTTGGGTGCCAGTTACGCTGACAAAATCGAAAAGCTGGAGGCGCATCTGGATTGGTCCGAGGATGCCGCTGCGGTCCGGCGACGGATTAACGCCTTTTCGCCCTGGCCTGGCGCTTGGTTTGAGCTGGCTGGCAAACGAATCAAGGTGCTTGCCGCTGAGCCTGCGGACGGCACTGGCGCGCCGGGAGAGATACTGGACAATGGGCTTACCGTAGCCTGTGGCGGAGGTGCATTGCGGCTGACCCAGCTCCAGTTGGAAGGTAAGCGGCCTGCAGCACACAATGATTTCCTACGCGGCCGGCCAATACCCCGGGGAATACGACTCCAATGACCCGCTGGAAATTAGTTGTCGAATACGATGGAGGCCCTTTCGTCGGTTGGCAACGTCAGACCAACGGTCGCTCGGTACAGGCGGCAATAGAAATGGCGATCCATCGTTTCACCCAGGAAGCAGTTGTAGTTCACGGAGCTGGACGAACCGATTCAGGCGTTCATGCACTCGGGCAAGTTGCGCATGTTGATCTCATAATGGAGGCTGACGCTGATAAGGTGCGCGACGCACTCAATTTCTATCTGAAACCGGATCCGGTTTCCGTCCTCTCGGCTATGCCGGTTAACGAAGAGTTTCATTCTCGGTTCTCGGCGATACGACGTATATATAGCTATCGCATTCTCGATCGCCGCCCGCCGCCCGCCGTGGAGACCGGCAGAGTTTGGCATGTGGCGCATAGTCTCGATGCAAGCGCAATGCACGATGCGGCACAGGCCTTGGTCGGGCAGCATGATTTCACCAGCTTTCGCGCCAAGGCCTGCCAGGCAAGCTCTCCTGTGAGGACGCTCGATTGGCTCAATGTCCGGCGAGTGGATCAGGAAATTCACATAAATGTTGGGGCTCGCTCCTTTTTGCACCATCAGGTGCGTAACTTCGCCGGCACTCTGAAGTTGGTGGGCGAGGGAAAGTGGCAGCGGGAGGATGTGCTGGAGGTGCTCGGCGCACGTGACCGCGCCGTTGCAGGTATGACCGCGCCGGCCCAGGGGCTGTACTTGGTTGAAGTAAATTACGAATCCGGCGAGCGGAGAAATGCCGACCGGTGAAAGCTAACCAGAATTTGGTGATAAAACGGTTGATCATTGCTGTGATTAACTGCCTACGTGGCTCCGGCCTCCAGCGTTTCGCGTTGATCTTCTGCATTGACATCTTGGGTGATCTAACGAAGAGGAGAGCGATACAAATTGGCTAAGCGACAAGGATCACCGCGATCGAGCGGTTGGCGTTGTTGGGGAAAGCGCTGAACGCTTCGTTAGCGCCCGGTTGGTAAAAATTGTCGCCTCTCCGGTGGTGAGTTTCTCTGCAAATCCCCTTACATCGAAACGCCTTGCTGAACTATGAGCAGCATCTGACCGAGCACGAATTCGCAGATCACCAGGCCGACGGCGGCACCAAGCGGAATATCTAATGCGACACGGCTTAGGAACACGTGATAGGCGAGAAGGCCGAGCGTGACCATACCGATTAGTAAGGCACCGAAACCTTGGCCAAGTGGTAGAATCTCGCTCGCTATGATCGTGATTAAGAACGCTGTGGCGCCAATAACGTTGGCCCAATTATAAACGACGATGTAGAGCGTGTATTTTTCGCTTCGATCGAGGACCGGCACAATGTAACCAAAGATCAAAGGCCACAACACCCAGCCGATGATATAGAATTCGATGTTGAGCAGAACTAAGGAAAACAGACTGTGCGTGGTTTTGAAATCAATCGCGCCGATCACTATGAGCAGTGTGTAAATTGGAAAGACGATGACGGCAGCGAAAAACGATTTCCAGAATCCCCGGATGGAATCGTCAAAAAGTTTTACCGCGTCACGGTTTCCGAGGAGTAACTGCCAGGCCGCGTATATGCCTTCGAATATTTCCTGTTTTGTGATCATCAGCGGCGGAAATACGCCTCCAGCATCGCGAGATAGATTGCCCCAAGTTTTATAATGTCGTCGATGCGAGTGCGTTCGTCCACCTGATGCATAGTCTGGCTTATCAGACCGAACTCAGCGACCGGACAGTGATTTTTGATGAAACGGGCGTCCGACGTGCCGCCGGTAGTGCTGAGCTCCGGCCGTCTTCCCACTACCATCTCGACGGCATTCGAAATCAGGTTCGAGAGTTCGCCAGGTTGGAAGACGAAGGATTCGCCGCTGACCCGTATAGAGAGGTCGTAGTCCGTGCCGTCGGCTGCACTGTTGAGCTTGCCGCGAATCCATTCCGAAAGGCTGTCTGAGCTATGAATGTCGTTAAAGCGTATGTTGAACCGCGCTTCCGCTTTGCCCGGTATGACGTTCTCCGTCGGGTTGCCAATGTCGATGCTGGTGATTTGGAGACTAGAGTTTTGAAAATGTTCATTACCCTCGTCTAGCGGCTCTGCTGTTAGTGCATCGAGCATCTTTACCAGGCGATGCGCAGCGTTGTTTGCGAGATGCGGGTAGGCGACGTGGCCTTGGGTTCCCTTGACGGTGAGTATCATATTCATGCTACCGCGTCGGCCAATCTTGACCATCTCGCCGAGTTCTTTTGGGTTTGTTGGTTCACCGACGACGCAGATGTCGAGTTTCTCACCGGCATTATCCAACCAGTCGAGTATCTTCTTTGTACCATTGATTGCCGGGCCTTCCTCGTCGCCGGTGATGAGAAAACTGATTGAACCCTTGAAATGGCCTGTGGCGATGAAGCGTTCGGCGGCTGAGGTGAATGCGGCGATGGCACCTTTCATGTCGGCGGCACCGCGGCCGATAAGCATGCCGTCTCGGATCTCTGCCTTGAACGGGTCGACGGACCATTCTTTGACGGGCCCTGTCGGCACAACGTCAGTGTGTCCGGCGAAACAGAAGTTTGGCGGCGCCGTGCCGTAGCGGGCATAGAGATTGTCGACGTCTGGTGTATCTTCATCTGAGAATGGCAGGCGATAGCAGGAGAAGCCCAGTTTCTCTAAGGTCCGCTGCAATAGGTCTAGCGCACCGCCCTCAGCCGGCGTTACACTCGGGCAGCGGATCAAGTCGGCTGTGAATTTGACGGGATCTAACATCATCTTAACTCTCCTTCAACGGCAATATACTGGTTTTTCCTTTATTCAGGGTATTGCCGATCTTCGGGTCAGGCGGGATGTTTCCGTCAGAAGGCACACCGTTGGCATCCGGCTTACTAGGTTGTCCAACGGTACGATCATAATGTGCAGCTTTTCCAGTCACAGTGTACTCTCGTAAGACAGCGGTGTGCCACGTTGCGGGGGGGGGGGGGTGATGAAAATGGTGCGACATTCCTTCGGAGGATACGAACCCATTCGGTGTTTTAAGACCACGCAGTTTTACTCAATAGGTAGTTGGCTCAGGCAATCAACCACGCACTGGCCCGCTTTCGGAAGCTCTCGCAATGGCAATCTGTGATCCAGAATGGCGCAGCTAATGCCGCAAAACGAACGTTGCCACAAAAATAGCCACCTATCCTAAATTGTTCCTTTCTTGCCTAGAGTTTCCAATCTAGGCACTGTATTCCAAAAGACTTGAAACTGAACTTAAGAAAATGACGGAAGAAGAAAACGTGTTCCCTAGTCTCGGAGGAGTTCGTTGATCGATGTCTTAGCGCGGGTTTGTTCGTCGACCGTTTTGACGATGACGCAGCAGTAGAGACTCGGGCCACCGATTTCGCTCGGCAACGCACCTGGCACGACGACGGAATAGGCCGGAACTCGACCCATGAAGATCTCGCCCGAATCGCGATCGACGATCTTGGTCGATTGGCCAATATAGCAACCCATAGCGAGGACCGCCCCGGTCTCAACGATGACGCCTTCGGCAACCTCGGAACGGGCGCCAATGAAGCAGTTATCCTCGATGATCACGGGGTCCGCCTGTAGCGGTTCCAGAACGCCGCCAATGCCGACGCCACCTGAGAGGTGGCAATTCTTGCCGATTTGGGCACAGGAGCCAACCGTAGCCCAGGTGTCGACCATGGTGCCGCTGTCGACATAAGCGCCGAGGTTGACAAAGCTCGGCATTAGGATAGCGCCGGGCGCTACATAGGCGGAGTGGCGCACCACTGAACCGGGAACCGAGCGGAAGCCGGCCTGGCGAAAACGGTCGGCCGTCCAGTTGCGTGACTTGAGCGCGACTTTGTCCCAATAAGGGGCATTTGCCGGGCCGTCCATCGGCTCCATGTCGTTGAGCCGGAATGACAGCAACACCGTTTTCTTTAGCCACTGATTGACGTGCCAGCCACCGTCGTCTTTTTCCGCGACGCGTGCAATCCCGCTGTCCATCAGGTCAAGCGCCGCCTCAACCGCGTCCCGCACTTCTCCTTTGGTGCTGGTGTTGATCGACGCTGCGTCTTCCCAGGCGGCGTCAATGGCTTTTTCAAGATCGTTGTGACTCATCGAATGCCCCTAATTCCCTTATCGAAAAGCGGTGGCGACTCTGTGCGGGGCGGGCGGGTTAGTCAAGCGAGCTTGTACCCTGCGGCTGTCACCTCATCGTTAGATACCGGCGTGCGGGTAGACTCGACCAGAAGGACGTGAACTTTCGTCCTGGAGATTGGGTAGTGTTCGACGCCCTGCACATTATGAAAATTTCGCTGGGGACAATAGTGACCGTGCGGTCGCGCACCTGTATTTCGTTTTCGCTGTCCAGAGTTAGGAAGAAATTGACAGTATCTTCGTATGAATGTCAGACGAACGGCTCGCCCCTGTTTGGCGGGGTTAGGCGTAGTATTTGGTGATAGGTGCGTAAACCGCGAGGCCGTCGATTTGTCCAAGTTCAAGCGATTCGACAGTTACCGCGTCGGCCACAGCGATGGCGCGGCGTTCGGGCGTGCCATCTATTTTGGTGGCTCCCGCCTGTTGGTTCCCTGCTCCTGCCCATAGCGGCGCAAAAATCACGCCAGCGAGGTCAATCCCGGCGGACGTGGCTTCGCAAAGCAGTACGCGGTGTGTCTCCGGCACCTCAGGCATCCGCACGATCCCGTGATAGATGTTGCGTCGGCGAGAAATTGCATGGTGGAAGGCCTTGCTCGCATTGCCCCCGCCGCCGATCGACAGATAGGCCTCCGTGTCATAGACGTCGAGATTGGGAACCGTATAGACCGCTAAGTATTCCCAGAACTGCGTGTCCTTATTGACTGCTTGGAAGCGTTGAGCGGTGTCCAGCCCCTCGAGTGAGATGAGCTGCCTTAAATAGGTTTCGTACCAGGAGCACCATTCGGTGGTCGTTGACGGATCGCTATAATTCAGCTCTACAGTGTAAATCATCTAGCAGTCCCTGTGCCTCCTCGTTTCAGTGACTTAGGTTGATTGCGATGGCGAAATGGAAAGACGAAGGGAGCCTTGCGTGAGGGCTCTATTGATCGGCGGCACTGGCCCAACCGGCCCACACATCATCCGAGGACTGCTAGAGCGCGGCTATGACGTCACCATGTTGAATCGCGGTAGCCGCGATTCAGCAGTGATCCCGGCTGGGGTTGAGCGGCTGCGAGGTGATCCGCATTTCCCCGATACACTTGAGATGGCGTTTGGAGAGCGATACTTCGACCTCGCGGTCGCGACTTACGGACGCATCCGATACGTAGCGGAGGTCTTAAGCACGCGCACCGACCGGTTGATAACTGTTGGCGGTACACCGAGCTACCGAGGATTTTCGGATGCGGATCAGAACTTTCCGGCCGGCATGTTCGTGCCGACGCGCGAGGAGGACGCCCGAGTGCAGCGACAGGAAGAGGGCAAATTCGGCTTCCTCGTCAAGACGACAGAAGACGCGGTGATGAACCAGCATGCGGAAGGGCACATGAACGTGACCCACTTTCGCTACCCTGTGGTCTACGGGCCGTGGCAGTTGCGAACCGTGATCTTCGAATGGGTGATGCAGCGCTGCCGCGACCGGCGCCCCCACGCCGTACTGCCGGACGGCGGCCTTACGTTGTTGACGCGTGGTTTCTCCGAAAATATGGCGAAAGCGGTGCTGCTCGCTGCTGATAACCCGGCGGCATCGGCCGGGAAAATATATAACTGTGGCGACGAGCGACAGTTCACTCTCGCGCAGTGGGTCGAGATAATTTCAACAGAAATGGATTGGCCGCTCGATATCGTGACGGTCCCGGACGCATACGCCTCGCCGGCACGGGAACTGATCACCTTCTATGGATCAAGCCATCATCAACTACTCGACCTCGACCGGATCAAGCGCGATCTTGGCTATAAGGATGTGGTCGATCCGATGGAGGCAATCCAACGGACTGTGCGTTGGTTGATCGACAACCCGACTGAGCCGAATAAGCTCGCGGAGATTGCCCGCTTTTACGAAATCGAGGACCATCTTGTAGAAATATATAAAAACGCAAGTTTTGCGGCGGCTGCGCTAGATCACGAGGAGAGCGACTACCACCATGCCTACGCTCATCCACGAGAACGAAACCTAATGCGTGACCACCGCAACCGGTGACCGTGTAACGTCGAGACGATTCGCTTGCCCTCCGTACCGTTCGTCCCACACCTAACCAACAAAAGAGCGTGGGGTCCGCACCGGGCCCGATATTCGTCCTGGCGGGAACGTCGTTGCGGGCCGGCTATTTTGAGGCGCAAAACTATTGGGTTTTAGGCATTCTTACGCGGATTGAGGGGGGCTACCCACAATACCGTGACAGTCATGCTCCTCATCTTTAGTTGACACCGAAAGAGCACTTTCAGAGCAATTTCTGGGTTGCCGTTGGGGACAGTGAGCCAGAGATTGAGGCGACCGTGGGACTGATTGGTGCCGATCGGATGTCATCTCCATTGACTACCCGCACTTCGACTCGAACTTCCCAAATGTGGCTACCAATATTCCGAATAACGTTACGCGGGAGACAGCAGCGTCGAATTTTCTTTGCGGTGCGGGCCTCTGGGGTTTTGATGAAGAAGCATTCCAAAAAGCGGCGAAGGCGGCGCGGCGGAGTAGATAACCTGGTGGGGTGTTACCTTGCCTGATCCTCGAGCCACTCGACGAGGTCGTCGATGATGTGGTGGACGTGGTCGCCTTTGGCTCCGATGGCGGAGTGGTCGTGGTCGGAGCGGAGCCAGACCGTGGTCATGCCCATCTCGTGCGCTGGCTGCAGGTTGCGGGCGATGTCTTCCAGCATCACCGCGCAGGTCGGGTCGATGTCGTGCTCCGCCACGAAGACCTCGTAGGCCAGGCGTTCCGGCTTTGGCACATAATCGGCGGCGATGATGTCGAATATGCCTTCAAAGTGATGCCTGACGCCGAGCCGGCCTAGTACGTTCTCCGCATGGGCGACGGAGCCGTTGGTAAAGATCAACTTGCGTCCGTCGATCTGGTACAGCACATCGTTGAGAGCGGGATTGGGCGGCACTGGCGTTACGTCGATATCATGCACGTAGTCTAGGAACTCTTCAGGTTTGAGACCATGGTTGTCCATTAATCCGCGCAAGGTTGTGCCATGAGTACGGAAATATTGTTTTTGGATTCGATGAGCCTCCTCCACGTCGACATTAAGCAAATTGCCGATAAACGTCTTCATTTTGACATCTATTTGGGCGAATAGGTTGCAGTCGCGGGGGTAGAGCGTGTTGTCAAGATCGAAGACCCAGACCTGTGCATCCACTCGTTCCACCTTGTTGCTCTCAATCATTTCAGTTTCGTATCAAAGTGCCCGAACCCTGCTCGGTGAAGAGTTCGAGTAGTACTCCATGCGGCACCCTTCCGTCGATGATTACTGCCGCTTCAACTCCCTGGTTTACAGCTTCGATGCAGGTTTCGATCTTTGGGATCATGCCACCTGACAACGTCCCGTTATCCTGCAGTACTTTGCATTCGGTGACGGTCAATTCCGGTATAAGCGCGCCCGACTTGTCGAGCACTCCCGCGACATCCGTCAGCATCAAGAGCCTGGTCGCCCTGAGCGCACCGGCAATAGCGCCGGCAATTGTGTCGGCATTTACATTAAATGTGTTGCCATTGGCGTCCCAGCCGATTGGTGCAACAACCGGTATAATATTTTTCTCGCTCATTGCTTCTAGGATATAGGGGTCGACATTTTCTGGTTCGCCGACAAAACCCAGATCGACAACATTTTCGATATTCAATTCAGCGTCTCTCTTAGTGCGGCTAAGCTTCCGGACACGCACCAGGCCGCCGTCCTTGCCGGAGAGGCCAACAGCGCGGCCGCCTTCCGTCGTAATCTGGGCCACGATAGATTTGTTCACTTGACCAGACAGCACCATCTCGACCACACTGACGGCTTCGGCTGTGGTAACGCGTAATCCGTCAACGAATTCGCTCTTAATGCCAACCTTGTCCAGCATTGCTCCGATCTGCGGTCCGCCCCCGTGCACCACCACCACGTTGATGCCGACCTGACGCATTAATACGATGTCGCGCGCGAATGCTGCCGAGAGAGCATTGTCACCCATGGCATGACCACCGTATTTCACTACAATGGATTTGCCGGCGTGGCGGCGCATGTAGGGCAGGGCTTTGGTGAGGATGTCAGCGCTGGCGAGCCAGTCCTCTTGATGCTGATTGTTCGTGTCGTTCATCGGGCCCAGTGTCCTTTGACGGCTGTGTTTTGATGCGCGTCCTCTTAATGCAAACTAGTTGTGCTGCAAAGTGTCGTCGAGGGCGAGCTTAGCAAGTTCCGAGCGCAGTTCGGGAACACCATCGCCTCGGCGGGCGCTGGTTGTCAGACATTCGGGTGCGCCGGCGCGGTAGTTGGAGACGATTGCGTTGGTTGCTTTAATAATTTGTTGGATCTGTTTAGCCTTGTCCGCTTTGGTCAGAATGACTTGAAAGACTACGGCACTCGATTCTAACAGGTCCATAATATCTCGGTCGATAGGCTTGACACCGTGCCGTGCGTCAATCAGCAGGTAGAGGCGGCGCAGACCGACTCGGCCACGCAGGTAGTCTTTGATTAATCGTGTCCAGGCGTCAATCAAAGGTTTAGGCGCCTTGGCGTAACCGTAACCGGGCATGTCAACTAACATCAGACGGCCGGCGACCTCAAAGAAATTGAGCTGCTGAGTGCGTCCTGGCGTATTACTCGTCCGTGCCAATGACTTTCGGCCGGTCAATGCGTTCAACAGGCTTGACTTTCCGACATTGGAACGCCCTGCGAAAGCGACTTCTGGCAGTATGTCTTCAGGCAACTGTTCAAGTCGCGCCACTCCGAGAAGAAATGTGCTCTCTTGGGCGAACAGGCGGCGACCCGCCTCTTGTTCTTCCACAGCGTGGTAAGGCGAATTCAGCTTGCCGCCTTGTTCATCTTCTTCATAATGACCCATTGCTGGCCAATCGAGAGGATGTTGTTCCAGGCCCAATAGATTACGAGGCCTGCAGGGAAAGGCGCCAGGATAAAGGTAAATATTATTGGCATGAAAAGAAATATCTTAGCTTGCAACGGGTCCGCCGGCGTTGGATTTAGACGCTGCTGAAGGAACATGGTCAGGCCCATGATAATTGGCCACAATCCGATATTTACGATCGATAGTATCTCTGGCACATTCCAGGGGATGAGGCCGAAACCGGTAAAAATTGTTAGTGGATCTGGCGCCGAGAGATCGTCGATCCAACCGTAGAATGGCGTTTGACGCATCTCGATGGTTACAAATAGCACCTTGTAGAGGGCGAAAAAGACGGGAATTTGGACCAGCATCGGTAAACATCCAGAGGCAGGATTAACCTTCTCCTTTTTATAGAGATCCATCATTGCCTGATTCAGACGCTGTTTGTCATCGCCGTGGCGTTCCTTCAGCTCCATCATCTTGGGCTGTAACACCTTCATCCGATTCATAGATCGGTATGATTTGTTTGCGAGTGGGAAGAATACTAGCTTGATGACGACAGTCAGGGCTAAAATGGCGAGGCCAAAATTGCCAAACTGAAGGAAGAACCAGTTTAGCATATGAAAGATCGGCTTGGTGAGGAAATAGAACCAGCCCCAATCGACTGCTTTGTCGAAGCCTGCGATGCCAATTTCTTCAGCATATTTGTCGAGTAGCTGAACCTGTTTAGCGCCAGCGAAAAGTCGGTCCACTCGCTCTATGCTGCCGCCAGCTGGTATCAGGATGGGATCGCCAAGATAATCCGTCTGATAGACCGGTTTTAGTCCTCGCCGTCCAGCGTTAAAGCTTGTTTTCAAGCGCTTTTCCGCATCTGGGATAAGCGCCACAAGCCAGTATTTGTCTGTAAATCCGATCCATCCGCCAGTCGTCTCCTGGCGTTCCGGTGGTTGCACCACACCGTCGTCGAAGAGGTCGTCGTAGTCGACCTCTTTCAGAGTTTTATCAAAAACACCTAGAGGACCCTCGTGAAGAATATAGAAACCGAGGATGTCTGGCCGGCTGGTGCGCGAGACGAGGCCATACGGCGAGACGCTCACGTCATAGGAGCCTTTGTTGCGGACTCTTTGGGTCACGGTAACTAGGAAATTCTCGTCGATTCGGAACTCCTGTTCGAAGACTTGTCCCTCGTCGTTATCCCAAGAAAGGGTGATTGGTGTATCTGGCGTCAGGGTGCGACCGTTTGGCGTCCACACGGTTTCCCGCGTCGGCAGCTTTACACCATTTCCAAGCCAGCCAAATTCGACATAGTAAGGTTTATCCGAGTGGGTTGGCTGCAAAAGGTCGATGAGTTCGCTGTTTTTTGATAGCGAAACCCTATAATCCTTTAGCGTCAAATCATCGATGCGAGCGCCAAGCAATGAGATTGAACCCTGGAGACGAGGCGTTTCAATGCGTAGGCGCGGAGCTTTTTTAAGGGCGTTGTTGCGAGAGATGCCAGTACCGGCAAGGTCACCTGAGTTTGGTGCGGCCCCAAGTTGCGGGACGGTGCCGGCCTTGACCGGATTTTCGCCTGCCGGTGCGATCATTTGCTCATCGCCCGATCGCTTGGCTTCCTGCATCTTTTTCTCGGCAGCTTGCTGTTGTTCGTAAGCTGCCTTTTGTTGTTCGATCTTTGGCTGCTCGACCATTACGTTCCAGCTAATCAGAATAACAATGGACAACGCTACGGCGAGAAACAGGTTTTTTTGATCAGCCATTAGGCGTCTCCGGAGTTGCCGAGATCGAGACGACTGGGAACCGGATCGTATCCGGCGCCGCTCCACGGATGGCAGCGTAAAAGACGGCGCACGATCAGCCAGCTGCCGAGCATCGCGCCATGATGCTCTAAAGCCTTTATGGCGTAGGCCGAGCAGTTCGGTGTAAGTCGACAACTGCCCGCCGCCATCCAGGAGAGGGTAAGCTGATAGAAACGCACCGTCGCGTAAAGCGTCTTAGCCGCAAGGCTCATTTTAAAATCCGCTTCATCCATTGCGCCAGACGTCCAGGCGTTTGAGCGCGATTTCCAAGTCCCGTGTTAATGCATCGAACGACCTTCTGGTCGTGCTTGCTCGCGCGATAACGACATAGTCGAATTCCGGCGCTGCGTGCAGAGGCATAACCTTCTCGACCGCCGCACGCAAGCGTCTGCGCGCGCGATTTCGAGTTACAGCGTTACCCACTTTTCTGCTGGCAGTAAATCCGACACTGAGTTCTTCGCTTTTGCTTCCTGCCGGGCTTGACTGTAGGACGAGGCCTCGGGTTGCGCTACTTTGTCGTGCGGCCGCGACGCGCAAGAAGTCGCTCCGCCGTTTTAAGGTTTTGACGGTGCTGACCACGGTATTATGCTGAAAGGCGTTTGCGACCCCTCGCGCGTCTACGAGCTAGTACCCGACGTCCAGCCTTGGTGGCCATACGGTTGCGGAAGCCGTGACGGCGCTTGCGGACGAGTCGGCTCGGCTGAAATGTTCTTTTCATGGCGATTACTCCATCCCGCTTTAGAAGCGGGGCGCTGTATAGAAGGTTGTTGAGCTTAAGTCAACGCATCTGCAGATGTTACTCGATAGTGAATTGTCACACCGAAAGGCGAAATATGCTTTATAGGGTCTAAACAAGTTTTACACCATACTCGGTCTGCTCTTCAAAATTGTGTGATCGCAACGTCCTTCGTTTGGAAGGTGAACTGGAATCCGCTTCCACCAAGCTTAGCTCAATTTGCATACCAACTTAATCTGACTAGAAGGATACCCAGTTATAAAGTTCTAAAACTGAAAGTCTTGGGCTTAAGTCGTCTCCCTTCGAGATGCCTAGTAGAGCTATCCGGAAGGGTGAGTGTGAGGGTTCCGGCATGCCGCGGCGCATAAGATGTCATTCGGTATTGCTGCGTCGCAACCGCCGCATTAAATACTCGTTAGGGAGCAAATTTATCTGGATTTTAGGGAGTTCCGATGGAGATAGCCGATGCGAAACCCCTTGTCGCGCGCTCGGTTGCCTCAATGCGGGAACATGTTGTTGCCTGGAAGCATTTAGGCGAACGCGTTGCTGTCATTCCGACCATGGGGTCACTGCATGGTGGCCATCTCGCGCTTGTAATGGCAGCGCAACGCGACTGTAATCGGGTCATCGTCACCATATTCGTCAATCCGACCCAATTTGCGGACGACGAGGATCTAGATGGTTATCCTCGTGGCGAAGCTGAGGATTTGATGAAGCTTCGGGCGCTTAAAGTAGACCTTGCCTTCGTGCCCGACACGATGCAGATGTATCCAGACGGTTTTGCCACCAAGTTGCATGTGGAAGGCTTGACGGAAGTCTTATGCGGCCTCGGCCGGCCGGCACATTTTGGTGGAGTTGCTACGATCGTTAGTAAGTTGTTCATTCAGTCGCAAGCTGATCGCGCTTATTTTGGAGAAAAGGATTACCAGCAATTCCTTGTCGTGCGGCGGATGGCCCAAGACCTTGATATTCCGATTAAAGTTTTGCCGGTGCCGACGGTGCGCGAACCGGATGGTCTTGCCATGTCCTCGCGCAATATTTACCTATCACCAAAGCAGCGCGCCGTAGCTCCGATGCTCTATAAAGTGCTCAACCGAATGGCGGAACGCATGCGTAACGGCGATAGTGGTGCCGATGCGGTCGGCTGGGGACGCGCTGAATTGGAGAAAGGAAAATTTGATCGAATTGAGTATCTTGAGGTGCGCGATTCCTATACCTTAGCCCCGATAGAAGGAGACGCGTTTGGTGCCCGTGTGTTCGTTGCGGCCCATATTGGTGATACGCGACTAATTGACAACGTTGCAGTTTAGCGAGGCGTGAACTTTATTGACCACCGCCGATTGGCGGTGCATAGGCAAGTTTCACATCCCACGGAAATAAAATCCAGGTGTCCTGGCTTACCTCGGTGATAAAAGTGTCGACTAAGGCCCGGCCTGCGGGCTTCGCGTATATCGTCGCGAAATGTGCTTCAGGTAGCTGACTTCTAACAATCTTCCCTGTGGCACCCGTATCGACGAGATCATCAACGATTAGCCAACCCGACCCATCTTTCGTATCCGCTTCCTTCAGGACGCGGGGCTCTCCCTGATCTTGATGATCGTAAGAGGCTATCCCGATGGTGTCGATCACTCGTATATTGAGCTCTCGGGCGATGATCGAGGCGGGTACGAGACCACCTCGGGTCACGGCGACGATCCCCTTGAAGGGTCCTTCATCAAGCAGTCGCCAGGCAAGTGCTCGAGCGTGGCGATGCAATTCGTCCCATGAGACTGGAAATTCCTTGACTTCGCGTGTTGCCAACTTTGTATCCCCATTACGGGTGGAAATTAAAAACGGCGCCAGAAAAACTTCCTTTAGCGCCGTCTTAAGTGTTTCCAAAATTTACCCTGTCAACGAACGAAAATACGGACCTCGTTGTTTTTGGCATCCGAACTGGTGGTTGCAGACAAGCTGACTTTATGTCCTGGCAATCCCATATCCGCAAGTGCACGGAGCACTCCTTCGGCATTGCGCTTGGCCGCTGTCTTGTTGAGCGCGTTGCGCGCTGGCGAGCCCACTTGAGGGCTAACTGCGACAAGTTGGAACGTGGCGTCCGGTTTGCGGTCAAGTGCACGGCTTACGGCAGTGTATAGCGCACGCTGATACGGTACATTTGGCCTATCGAAGCGAATTACGACTAATGGCTGTTCGGTAGTGCTTGGGATTGGGTCTGATTGCACCTTAGCCGCCGTGCGGGCTCGCGCCTGACTGAACGACCGGTTGACCAAGCTCGTTCCGTAGAGTTCACCGTTCTTGATTGCGAGTGACATAAGTTGGAGATTATGACGTTCGTTGTTTACGTAGGTTGTCTGTCGGTTGACGTCCGCGCTCAATTCGTTAAGCAACCGATCGATTAACACCACTGCTTGATTAACTTCGTCCTCCAGAGCACGCAGCCTTGCGTGATCAAGGTCGACAGCACCGCTCAGCCCATACGTCGCTCGAACACTATCAAGAAGCCAGCTCGCCGTGCCAGCCTCAGCATCGACGTCGCTGGACAGGTCGTTCAATTTCGAAATATTGTCGGCGACAAATTCAATCTGCTTCTGGCCTTCTTTGAGTTGGTTGACCAGTGTCGGATTGCCTGGAGTCGTTCCGGTCTGTAGTTTGGCGTTCATCTGAGCCATTAGGGCGTGGTACTTCTGTGAGGAGGCTGCAGCTTTGTCTCGCAAGCCACGCATTCGCGTGTTCAGATTGCCTATCCGGCCGTTCAGCTTGCCAAGGTCCCCACGCATCGCCGTAACCTTGTTTCCAACGAAGGTTCCGGTCGAACCTGTAGTCGCGGCTGCAGCCCGCTGCGCTGCGCTGGCCACCTTGACTGGTGCCGGCTGAATAGATCGGGCACGATTAGATTTTGTTTTTCGCAGGGGTGACGGCGTTGATGGCGTGCCAACACGTTCTGCTTGAGACGGTGGAATTACGATCCGCTGACGTGGTGCGGATGGCTTTTCGGCGTCCAAAGACGGCCATAGTTCCATGCAGCCCGTTACAAGTAGACCGCACGCCAAAGGCCAGACAAATTTGCTAATTCCATTCATATTCGGCAGCCACCATAAAACTTTATTATTGTAATTGACGCCTACAATACTGTGAATACACGCCGTTTTTCTATTTTTGTCAACGAAAACCGCGCAATAACGCCACTTAAGGGGCTGAGCGGAACAAATTATGATCCGTCCGGAGGCCCGCCCTGAATAGCGCGTATCATAAGGCTCGTTCCTGAGGGGGACAAGTCGCCTCGATCCGTGTTTTGGCGTGTCATTCCGCTTGTCATTGTTATTTGGTTTCAGTAGTGTCGCCCCTCCGCTACGCGCCCGTAGCTCAACTGGATAGAGCGTCTGACTACGGATCAGGAGGTTGGGAGTTCGAATCTTCCCGGGCGCGCCATTTATCTAGTAATCACAGACCTTTCAACAGTAGTAAAGCTTAAGAACTTTTGGGCTACCGTCAAACAATAATCAGCGGGTACAATATTCCAAATTTTATAGACTGCAGGTTCTCATGTGCGAGGCTCTAAAAGGTATAGGGCAAAGACAAAATCCGCTAACCTCATCTCTATGAAAGACCGGACAAAAATTATCTCCTTTCTCCGCTGCCGCTAGTTTCACTATTATTGAGGCAACTTATTTATTTGGAAGGGATGTGAGCCATTATTAGCCTGTTTAGTTTGATATTAGATAGGCTTTGATGACTCAAACTAAAAATAAGTCTTTGTCATTCTTTAGAAGATCATAGGCAGTGCGATTTTTGGTTGAATGCTCTATATCGGACTGATCAAACCGGTCAATCCATTCGAAGAGTTCATCCACGCGCGCCTCTTCGTGATCATCAGTAAGGTCTTTTTCTTTGACGCCAAAACCCATGTTCTCGATACGTTTGTTATATTTGTTAGCTGCTTCCTCATCACCGTTCGATAAGGCTGCTTCGGCCTGGGCAACAATGAACGACCTTTGACATTTAAGTACGTAAATGATGGCCTGTTCGACCGTCTCAATCGACATTTTTCTGACTACCTAAATTATTGATTAGCTAGAGTTATCCCAACTTCTTCAATTTACAATCTATCTTTTTATAAGAACACTATTCAAATGCTGAAGCATATCGCCACAGTTCAGATACAATGCAAATGGGCATTCGGAAAAGGCGCAACTTTAAATCTGAGTAATAATATCGATGGTAATGGCCCACGGTATGAGGCAGAGCGTTTCATACTAGGCTGCATAGGCTTTCAATCAAATATCTTTAATAAGGCCCAATAATTATAAATCATAATTTTAAGAAGCCCCTTCACTGGTTTCGTCCGCAGCCGCCATACGCCAGTCGGATCCACCCTACTCAGTGGCAATTACTCTGTATACCGCCAAGGACTGCGCTGCTTAACTAGGCCGTAGTTCTAGATACATATGTTGGAGTTGAGCGAGCTGGTCTTCGCTTAATCCGACCTCGTGCTTCAGATAAACTTGCAGGGTCTCGTATTTCTTGGCAATCGCATTGAAGGCTGAGCGGAAATAGTCCTCGCGGGCGCTAAAGATCATGGCGACAGTCTGCGGATCCATCCCCGGACGTTCTCGTCCCCCGCGGTCCCAGAATTCGTTGGTCAGTAGGTAGTCGGATAAGACTGTTTCCTCCGATACGCCGAGGGCCCTAAGCACAATTGCGGAGGCCAAACCAGCTCGGTCCTTGCCCGCCGTGCAATGGATCACAATGCGGTCACCATTTAGCAACCTGCCGAATATCTTCCGATAGGCGTGTGCATATAAGAAGGGATATTGCCGGTAGTTGTCCAAGAGATACCTGTGGGCTGCGTCGGCGGCATCCTCAAAAGCCTGTAGCGAGTCTAAGAACGATTCACCTGGGCGACTTTCGAAGCCGAGTTCGAGTACCTCGATCTTTGGGTGTCCAAGTAGACGTGACGGCTCGTTGCGCCGTTCGTCGCCGTAGCGCAGGTCACAGACGGCAGCGATGCCAAGCTCTTCAATTGTTTGGATGTCATTTTCGGTTAGGTTGGCTAAAGTGTCAGATCGGAAAATCCGTCGCCGCTTTACGGCATGCCTTTTGCCCACCTTGTAGCCACCCAGGTCGCGAAAATTACTCAGTCCTTCTAATGGAATTCTTCTGATCATCGTTAACTTACCCATCAAGGTTTCTTACGCTTAACGGATTAACATAAGATTTCAAGAGGGTGACCGTACTGCTACGTCGTTATAGATTGCCACTTATGTCTGATCGATCGACAGATGTTATCGTCATTGGTGGAGGACTCCACGGCAGTTCAACTGCAATCTATCTCCGCCGACGTGGATATTCTGTCCGCGTTATTGAGAAGCGGTTTCCCGGGCGTTTCGCCTCTGGTGTTAACGCTGGTGGGGTGAGGCGTCTTGGCCGGCACCCAGCTGAAATTCCAATCTCATTTGCGGCGATGGAAATCTGGCATGAAATTGAAAGCTTCGTCGGTCATCCTTGCGGTTTCCAGAAGGTTGGTCAGGTTAAGATGGCTGAAAACGAGGCTGAGATGAAGCAGCTTGAGAAACGTGTCGCCGCTGTGCGCGCGCTCGGCTTTGAGCATGAGGAACTTGTAGGTGGCAATGAATTGCGGCTGTTGGTTCCGTCGATAGCCGAGCATTGTGTTGGCGCAATTGTGTGCCGCGACGACGGTGCCGCCAATCCCATGCTGACGACACGCGCTTATTGGCGGTGCGCGTTGGCGGAAGGGGCGAATTACCACCTCGGAGAGGCGGTCACCGGAATTGAACGGCGAGGCGATATGTGGTGCGTGCGTGCCGGAGATGCGGTATTTGCAGCGCCGGTACTGGTCAATTGTGCCGGAGCGTGGGGTGATATGGTTGCGGCCATGTTAGGCGATAGCGCGCCGCTTAGTGTGAAGGCATTGACTATGATGGTAACTGAACGGATGCCACACTTTATAGACCCCGTTTGCGGCCTCGCCAGTGGCGGGCTTTCCTTCAAGCAATCGCCAGAGGGGACGTTAGTAATCGGTGGTGGCCATCTTGGACGTGCCGACCGCGATGCGGAGACAGCGGAGCCTGACCTCCAAGCGCTGTCTGCGAGTGCTCGTGTGGTAACGCGCGTGTTCCCACATCTTAAGGATGTTCCCGTCGCTCGGACTTGGTGCGGTCTCGAAGGCAAAATGCCGGATGAGATTCCAGTAATCGGACCCAGTCTCAATTCGCCGGATGCTTACCACGCCTTCGGCTTCTGCGGCCATGGATTTCAGCTGAGCCCGATAATCGGCAAGCTGATCACCGAACTGATTATCGATGGAAAATCCTCGTTACCGATCGAGCCCTTCTCCATCAACCGTTTTGCTGATACCGAATAAATATCTATTAGACCAATCGAAGGAAGGAAAGAATGCCCGGACCTCTCGCAGGTATGACCGTAATTGAAGTCTCCGCCTTTATTGCCGCGCCATATGCTGGCTTGTCGCTCGCGCAGATGGGTGCCGAAGTGATTAGAATTGATCCCATTGGCGGTGGCCTGGATTACAACCGGTGGCCGGTGACGGTAGATGGTAAGAGCCTCTACTGGGCCGGCCTAAATAAAGGCAAGAAATCTATGACGCTGAATGTCCGGGATCCTAAGGGACGCGAGCTAGCGCATGAACTGATGGCGGCGCCGGGCGACGGCCGGGGTATTGTGCTGACCAATCTACCAGCCCGCGGATGGCTTGATTACGAGGGTCTTAAAGCACAGCGTGAAGACCTTGTGATGGTCAATATCGTGGGGCGTCGCGACGGTTCGGTAGCGCTTGACTATACTGTAAACGCTCGTGCCGGCTTTCCGTTGGTGACGGGACCCGTCGATGGCGACGGTCCGGTCAACCACGTCATGCCGGTCTGGGACGTTGTGACGGCACTCGCCGCGTCTAACGCGGTGCTGGTTGCGGAGCGTCACCGGCGTGACACCGGAGAGGGACAGTATGTTCGAATCGCTCTCGCTGATTCTGCCTTCGCTATGCTCAGTCATCTTGGATATGTCGCCGAGGCGCAGATAAACGAAAACGATCGCCCTGTTACCGGCAACCATGTCTTTGGAACTTTCGGCTGCGATTTTCCAACGTCGGACAGCAGACGGGTGATGATCACTGCCTTTACGCCGCGCCACTGGTCGGCACTGCTTGAGGCCACTGGCACTGCGGATCGGTTTGAAGCGCTAGCCGTTGAGCACGACGTCGACCTGCGTCGTGAGGAGGAACGTTACGCGCTACGCGAGATCATTGAGGCAGAGCTGGAACCCTGGTTTGCGGCGCGTTCGTTGTCCGAGGTTGGTGCGGCTTTAGATGCAGTGGGAGCTTGTTGGGGGCCTTACCAGACCTTCCGCCAAGCGGTCACCGACGATCCCGATCTCTCTACTAATAATCCGATGTTTGAGGAGATCGATCAGCCAGGGATTGGACGATATCTGGCCGCCGGCTCATTTATCGAATTTGGCGCAATCCCGCGCGAACCGGTTGTCCCGGCTCCGCAGCTCGGTGCTGATACCGAGGCGGTTTTGATTGAGAAACTTGGACTTACGGAGGGGGAAATTGGAGTGCTGCGTGAAGACGGTGTGATTTAGATCCGGCTGTACGGCGGCCTTTATCGAGTTGGCGATTCAGTTTATACCGATCGTCATTGAAGACGGTCCGTGTCACGATCGGATCGGTGGAATACGCGGCCAGAATGACCTTTTCTGAATTCACGCAGTGTTCGGTGATGTCACGTCCTGCTGCTGTCGAATTATTTGGATCGATGACGAAACGATCAGGCGTCGGGTTTTCGTCGACAATCCGGAAACGCTTTACGGTTTCGAACCAATCTCGGGGAATTAGTGGATGAGTGGCCCTAAATTTCAAGATACCGTAACCGGGATGCTCGCCAGCTCGGCCGCATTGACGAATGGTGCCGGCGTCATTTACGACGGTTGTATGACGACTTATAGCGAGCTGGACGTATTGTCCCGGCGCGCCGCCGCGGGGTTTGCTGCCCAAGGGATTGGCCCTGGCGACCGGGTCGCGTTTTGGCTGCCCAACACGCCGGCCTACCTTGTACTTTATTTTGCGTGCGTGCGGCTTGGCGCAATTGCCGTCGCGGTTAACACTCGGTTTCGTTCTGGCGAAGTGGAAGACGTTCTCGGGCGGACCGGCGCCAAGGCGCTCATCATGTGGCCGGGGTTCCGTGGCATCGACTTTACCGGCATCCTTGAGGAGGTAGACGGCGCTGCGATCGATCGGCTCGAACTCGCGATCCTGTATTCAGAGGACGACACAGTACAGTCCGCCGTTTCGGGGATTGACCGAACTTTATCCTATGATGAGCTATTTGATGTTGGTATCCACACTGCTGACGCTGCTAAACCGGAGCTTGGTTGCAATACTTTCACGACTTCCGGCACCACAAAAGCGCCGAAATTCGTGCTCCACGCCAACGAAAGTATGGGGGTGCACGCCGCGGAGGTTGCGCTTGATTTCGGCTATATCGACCCGTCGACCGTGGTGCAACAGGATATGCCGCTTTGCGGGGTCTTCGGGCTGACGGGCGCTCTGGCAGCCATCGCTGCAGCGCGCCCCTTGATCCTGACTGCATCATTCGATGCGGAGCTTACGGCGGGGCTTATGGCGCAACACAAGGTAACGCATTTCGACGGCAGCGACGAGATGATAGACCGGCTACTTCGCGCAACCGACCATGACGAAATATTCGAACGCATCGGTTTCGCCGGCTACGCAATTTTCAATTCCTACCTTGATGACATTGTCGAGCGAGCCGAACGGCGCGGTCTTCGCGCGGTCGGTCTCTGGGGCATGAGTGAGATGCAAGCGCTGGTGACGCGGCGCAATCGCGATGACCCGGCGGAAATCCGAAAAAAGGGGGGCGGCCGTCTTGTCTCGCCCCGGGCCGCAGCGCGCGTACGTGATCCCGGGACGGGAGAGATTTGCGCCGAGGGGATTGCTGGTGAGCTCGAAATCAAGGGACCGAGCCGGATGCTTGAATATTTAGACGATGCGGTTTCGACCGCTGAGACGCTGACCGATGATGGCTTCGTGCGCACCGGCGATCTTTGCCAAATGGAGCCGGGTGGGGGATTTGAATACCTAACGCGAATGGGCGATGTGCTGCGTCTTGGTGGTTTCCTCGTGAGCCCGGCGGAGATTGAGGCCGAGATACAGGCCTATCCTACGGTCGCCGGTGTCCAGGTTGTTTCGGCGTCGATGGCCGGGACCGATCGGCCCGTTGCCTTCGTGATTGCTGAAACGGGAACGACGATTGAGGAAGGCCCAGTGCAGGCTCACTGCGCCGCTCGCCTTGCGAAATACAAAGTGCCGGCAAAAGTTGTCCCGCTTGACTCTTTTCCGGTGACCGAGAGTGCTAATGGGGTAAAAATTCAGCGTGCCAAGCTACGGCAGATGGCTATCGACTTAGTCACGATGGATTGATGCGAAGCGAGCATACGGGCGCAAAACTTGTATCCGGCTGTTTTATTTAGATCCCTTGCAAATAGCTAACACGATGAAAACCAAGGATTGACGTTGCGCCATCCGATGCTCTCGAACGCAAACTTTCAGAGATCTTGTATGCCAATGTCTTTGAAATCAACAGCCTCACTGGTGAGGATGAGAAAGATGCCTAACGATTTCGGTAAGGTCGAGCATTTCTATTCTTGGATAGGCAGTAAGACCGGTTCCTTCAACCTTAAAGCCCAGTATACGTACGATTTTATCGTTTTTATTTATTTGCCGCTAGCTATGCCGCTTCAGGTAAGTTGAACGAAGTGAAGGCGGAGGTGGCTCGTGTATTACAGATTAATTCGCAACTCACGTTGGCTGCCTATGGCGCCGACCTGACGCATCGCGGAAAGAATTTGTAGGCGATGCGAAATGCGGGCGCGACGGTATAAGGTCGAGGGACGGGTGTGCTTGCCGGGCGAAGCATGGCGGGCTATGAACCGGGCCTGTCCAATTTAGATTATTTATCCTTATGCCTGATCCTTTTCCCTCTCCTCAGCGTGTCCTCGACCACTACGCCACGATGTGCCGCATTCGCGCTTTCGAACGCATGGTGATCCGAGGTACTGAGGAAGGTCTTGTGAAGGGAGCAGCCCATCTCTCCATCGGGCAGGAAGCGGTGGCGGTGGGCGTGTGTGGGAACCTTCGTCGCAGTGACCAGATTGCGAGTAACCATCGAGGTCATGGTCATACCATTGCCAAGGGCGCGGACCCCGAAGCCATGATGCGCGAACTTTTCGGCCGCGAGGGAGGCATCTGCTCCGGCAAGGGTGGTTCAATGCACATTGCTGATTTTGACGTAGGCATGCTCGGGGCAAACGGGATCGTTGGCGCGGGAATCCTGATCGCCGTCGGCGCCGCTAAGTCGAAAAAGATGTTGGGCACTAACGACATCGTCGTTTGTTTCTTCGGTGACGGCGCAGTCAACCGAGGTCCGTTTCTCGAAGGTTTGAACTGGGCACGGGTTTTCAACCTTCCTGTCCTTTTTGTTTGCGAAGACAACAAATACGCAGCGACTACACGGACCGAACAGCTTACGGGCGGATCTGGTCCGGCTGTGCGCGCCGAAAGTCTCGGTATCCCAGCAAAGATTGCGGATGGCAACGACGTCATCAGTCTCGACGCACTGGTCGGCGGTTTGGTCGAGGACATCCGGGGCGGCGGCGGTCCACTGTTTTTGCATGTGGAGACTTACCGGCATATCGGGCACACGGTTGTCGACCCTGCCACGTACCGCCCAGAAGCCGAGGTCGAGGAGGCAAAGACGCGCGATCCGATCGAACGGGCGAAAGCTTTTCTATTAGACAACGGCACATTGGAAGTCGACCTTGGTCGGATTGCGGTTGATGCCGAGAAAGAAATGAACGCGGCTTTTGAGTTGGCGCGAGATGCTTCTTGGCCGAGGCTTCCGGCAGTCTTGTCCGATGTACAAGACATCGGAGCGCCGGCATGAGCGTGATGAACTACAGTGATGCCGGCAAGGTGGCGCTCGCCGAATGCATGCGCGCCGACCCCACTATCTGGGCAGTCGGTGAGGACCTTGGACATGGCGGCGTCTTCGGGCAGTACATGGGTTTGGAAGAAGAGTTTGGGCCGGAACGTATCGTCTCCGCACCAATTTCTGAAGCGGCGATCATGGGATCCGCCGTCGGAGGGGCGTTGACCGGCACGCGGCCGATTGTCGAGTTGCGCTTCGCTGATTTTGCTCTTTGCGCCATCGATGAGATAGTGAACCAAGCAGCTAAGGCACGCTACATGTTCGGCGGCCAGGCTAAGGTTCCCCTAGTGATCCGCCAGCCAAGTGGGATGTGGCGAGCCTCGGCGGCGCAGCATTCGCAAAGCCTCGAGGCTTGGTATACTCACATTCCGGGTCTTGTCGTGGTGATGCCGGCGACACCTGCCGACAATTATGGCCTTCTGAAAGCCGCCATCGAGTGCGATGACCCGGTCGTATACATGGAACACAAAGACCTATGGCCGCTGGAAGGTGAAGTACCGGAAGGTCACACGGTCGAGATTGGGAAAGCGTCGGTATTGCACGAGGGCAGCGACGTCACCATCGTCACCTGGTCGAAGACCCGCCACGTCGCGTTGGAAGCCACTAAGACATTGGCCCGAAGTGGAACTTCTGTTGAGCTTTTCGATTTGCGCAGCCTCTGGCCCTGGGACCGTGAATGCGTGCTCGCTTCAGCGGCCAAGACTGGACGCTTGATTGTAGCTCACGAGGCGGTGCGCGACGGCGGATTTGGCGCGGAAGTTGCGGCGACTGCGGCAGAAGAGGTTGCCGGCCTCAAACTAGCGCGGATAGGTGCGCCCCGTATTCCCATTCCCTACTCAACTCCCCTCGAGGACATGGTTCGGGTGACCGCGGAGACGATTATTGGCGCAGTCGAGCGCCTGGCTTAAGGAGTAATAGGCAGATGAGCCAAGGATTGCAGCATAACTTTTCACAACCCATGAATGGCGGACTGGCGCTTGCCGAAATGTTGCGGGCACACGGCGCGGATACGATGTTTGGGATGGGCGGTTTCCAACTATCGCCGTTCTACGAGGCGGTCCGCGTGTTGGGGTTGGGGCATAACCTGATCAACGATGAGCGGTGTGGTGCTTTTATGGCCGATGCCTATGCCCGGGTGACCGGGAAGCCTGGCGTCTGCGATGGGACGCTTGGTCCCGGCGTCACCAATCTGGTGACAGGCATGGTTGAATCCTTAAACGCGGGTGTTCCAATGATTGTGATTGCGGGTGACGCTAACCGCAATCACGCCTGGAAGAATATGACCCAAGAATGCCGTCAGGTCGACATCTTGCGCCCTGCAGCAAAGGAACTGATAAGGATCGAAGCGGGGGTACGCATTCCAGAACTGGTGCGACGCGCCTATGCGGTGGCCACTACGGGACGCCCTGGTCCGGTCGTGCTCGATGTGCCGGAAGACGTCTGCCACGAGGAATTCAGTTTCACGCCGGACGATTTCTGGATCGATCCGGCGACGACCCGAATTCCGGCTCGGCGTATCCGTCCGTCCGCTGCCGACCTGAGCAGCGCTGCCAGTATTCTCGCTGGCGCGAACCGCCCGTTGATCTTGGCGGGAGGTGGCATTCACCTGTCGGAAGCGTGGGACAGTCTCACGAACCTTTCCGAAGCTCTCAACATCCCGGTCGCGCACACCATGAGTGGCAAGGGGAGTATATCCTGTACCAACGACTTGAACGCTGGCTTGTTTGGGCGTTACTCGAGGATTGCGAACGATCTTATTGAGACAGCCGACTGTTTTCTCGCCGTTGGATGCAAGCTCGGTGAAATCGCGACAAAGCGATATGACTTGTTGCCGAGCGGTGTGCCACTGATTCATCTGGATATACTAGAGGAAGAATTGGGCCGGACGACCCGTGCCGAAGTCTCGCTATGGGGCGACGCGCAGGCCGGACTCGACGATCTGGCAGCGGAACTGTCGGATAACGCCATGCAGCAGAAGCAGAAGCGGGCGGATTATGCCGCCGAAGTGCCGGTCCGCATGCAGAAGTGGATCGACGATGCGGCCAACCGGCTGCATTCGATGGAGAAGCCGATCAACATGGGCCGCGTGATTCAGGAGCTAAACAACAATATGCCCGCGGACTCGATATTAGTTGCCGATGGTGGATTTGCTGGGCACTGGACTGGCCTCCTCTACAACACTAAGAAGTCCGGGCGTACCTACGTACCTGACCGCGGCCTCGCTTCGATCGGCTACGGATTGCCGGGCGCAGTCGGCGCGCAACTGGGTAAGCCGGACCTGCCGGTCGTCGCATTGACTGGTGACGGCGGTTTCAACATGGTGATAGGCGAGCTGGAAACCGCGATCCGTGTTAAGGCGCCGGTCACAGTGATGGTTGTCAACAACGCGGCATCCGGCTACGTCAAGGCGCTGCAGCACGCGATGTATGGTGGCTACCAGTCGAGTGATCTCGTTGAGATGGACTACGCCTCTATTGCTAACGCCTTTGGCTGCCAGGGAATTCGCGTCGAGGATCCGGAGGCGATTGCCGACGCGATCAATGCAGGCAATGCTGAGCGCGACCGACCGACTGTGATCGACGTTATTGTCACGCGCGATCCTGGCAAGATGCTTCCTGCAGTCGACAGCCGTGTCCTCAAGGTCGAGAAGGGTGACCGCCCGGTATAAACCATGGATTAGCCGATGTAGCTGCGATCCATATCGGTCAGGCAAATTCTGCTCTATTGTTGGAGGTCGTCAAAGTGCCTACCCGGAGGGGCAGAAAATGCCCCATTAAAGGCCGAATACTCTCGACTGCTGGAATGAAATTCAAAAGCTCCACTCCGATAATTATGACTGCGATTATAATGAGATAGATTATTCCGCCTTGGCACAACAGACAGTCCATCTCGATAACGAGCACTAATTCGAGAGTTACCCGGGATAAGGGGAGAATCTTATGCTCGTAAACGGGGAAGGTGGCAGGGGTCGACTTTTTAGAGAGAATACGCAGAATCACTTACTAGCACGGGAGAGTTTGCGTTTTTTTCATTCTGCAGCTTGTTTTTCCGCAAGTTCCGCAAGAATTTCCTCGGTGTGTTCGCCATGCATCGGCGCGTGGCGCCGGACGGCACCTGGAGTACTACGAAGCTTGATGTGTACGCCCAGGGTCCTGGTCTTGCCAGCGGAGGGATGCTCCACTTCCGCCACCATTTCCCGGGATTGTGTTTGTGGGTCGTTGTATACCTGTACGTGATCCATAACCGGGCCGCACGGAATGCCCTCGGCATCGATTAGCTTGAACCAGTGATCGTTGGTGTTGGTCTTGAAATATCCAGCAAGTATTTCACTAAGCGCATCATTGTTGGCGACGCGGTCCTTTTTCGTCGCGAACCGTGGATCTTCGATCAGTTCCTCGCAGCCGAGTACTTTACAGGCTTTTGCCCAGAACCGCTCCGAAGCTGCTCCGATGCAGAAGTGGCCGTCCTTAGTTGGAAAAATTTGATAGGGGGCACTGCCGCGGTGCTTCTGTCCGAGTTTTGGCGGCTGTTTGCCCGTGGCGAAATAATAGCCCGCTTCGTAAACGCCGAGCGCGATCCCCGATTCAAACAGTGAGACGTCGACCTGCTGCCCTGTACCAGTGCGCTCGCGTGCTGCTAGCGCGCTCAACACGCCGATGCAGCCGTTCATGCCGCCGCAGAGGTCGGTGATTGGTATAGGTAAGCGGTGCGGCCCCTCATCCTCATGGCCGGTGATCGCTGCAAGGCCGGTCATTGACTGGCTAATCAGATCGAAGCCTCCACGTGGCGAATAGGGGCCGGTTTGACCGAAGCCAGAGATTGAACAATACACGATACGTGGGTTGATAGCCTTGATCGCTTCGTAGCCTATACCAAGTTTGGCGGCGGTGCCTGGTTTATAATTCTCGACGATGACGTCGGCATCGACGGCGAGGCGCTTGAACGTCACTAGACCTTCTGACGACTTCAAGTCGATAATCATGCTCCGCTTGTTGCGGTTCCAAATCATGAAGGGGGCACTCTGCCCACCGACGAAAGGTGGCGTCACCCGCATATCGTCGCCGACTTCCGGCCGCTCAATCTTGATAACGTCCGCACCTTGGTCGGCGAGTAGCATCGCGCAATAAGGACCCGAGAGATTTGAAGTCAGGTCCAGAACCTTAATATGTGACAGCGCCATTTCCATAATCGTTCTCCCTTAGAATGCTGCGGCACTGCATCACGCAGTGTTACGATAACCTTATATTACTCGTTTTTCCCGAAGGTAGGCGAGCGTCCCGGCATCGTAGCCAAGCGCACCGATGATCTCATCCGTATGTTCGCCTAGAGTAGGCGCACGATGGCGTATCTCGCCCGGCGAGCCGAGCATTCGCACCGGCGTTGATGTGATTGGCGACGGCTTGGAAAGCCCTGGATAGTCTACCTCTGTCAACATGCCGCTTTCCTGAATGTGTGGATCTTCGAGTGCTTGCTGTAAATTGTATACTGGACCGACTGGAATCCGGTGCTCCTCGAGGATCTCCATCGCTTCTTCTGTGGTTTTGTCATCACACCATTTTTGCATGCGGGCGCTTATATCGGCACCGTTTTCCGCACGGCCGTCGTCCGTCGCAAATCGGTCTTCGGTGAGCCAGTTGTTGTCGCCCATGAGGTGCGCCCAACGCTCAAACATGGGCTGGCCGGCGCAAATTACGTAGATATGGCCGTCCTTCGTTTTAAAGAGATCCGAGGGTGCAGAGACCTGGCCCCGATTACCGGTGGGAACGCGGCCTCGTCCGATAACATGCTCTTCAGACATAATTGCATTGGTCGTCATCAGCGCGGTAGCCAACAGTGCACCCTGCACCTCCTGGCCTTCTCCGGTCGTATTGCGGTGCATTATTGCCGCCATGGTACCGAAGGCGCAGAGACCGGCGGTTCCATAGTCGACGTATGGACCAAATGACTTGGCGGGTTGCTCGGGCGATCCGCTCATAATCATGTTGCCGCTCATAGCCTGCGCTACCGAATCGAAGCCGACCTTTTTCGCGTATGGCCCGACCGTGCCAAAAGCGGTATTGGTAACAAGGATTATATTCTGTTTGATCGCTTTCAGACTTTCATAATCAAGCCCCAATTGCTCAAGCGCGCGTGGCGGCATGTTCGCGATAACTACGTCCGCTGTTACGATCAGTTTTTTCTGGATTTCGCGGCCTTCTGGTTTGGTTGGGTTGAGGGTTATGCCCTTTTTATTGCGATTGCATTGGAGAAACATACTGCCGGAACCGGGCTCGTCACCTATTTCGTAATTAAAGCGGTCCTCGCCTCCGTCGACCTTCTCAATTCGGATCACTTCAGCGCCAAGGTCGGCGAGCAGTGCTGCACACCACGGACCTGCTATATAGCGGCCGAAGTCGAGCACCCGAATACCATCCAACACGCCAGGCATTATTGTTTTCCCCTCTAAATTATTTTCTGTCTCATGTGATCTACCTCGCCTCGGTGGAAAGGGAAGCGAGCTTGTTGGGGATATTGGCTCATGACCGAATGCTTTGGTGCTAATGGTCGTCGTTGATTGTCCGCATCATAATTTAGATGGGACTTGGCGGCTACGGGAAATATGGTGTCTATTTTAAACTAGGTTACGACGTGTGTAAGCTTATTTTGATGGATTTCGATGAGATCCCTTAAATACCCAGTGTGTATGTTGGGTCTGCTCTCAGCGTCCCGGAAAATGTTTTCGACGTACATTAGACCCAATCAGGATAGAATGGGGTAATGCAATTGTGTATGGTGTCATCAGATAAAATTCAATCACCACGTTCCAAAACTGCTCTGTGTCCTTGCAACGGGCGATATGATTTAAAAATGGCCCGCGCGAGAAGGGGGTAGAAACTTGGCAAAATGCACGCATGCAAAAACCAAGCGGCAACAAGCACACAGCTGGTGTTGCTCGCCAAACGTTAAAAACTCGTGGTCTTGGAACGGATGCCGTCAGGCAGCCAGGCTACTATCCCGCCAGGCCGACGTGCTCTTGCACGATTGACAGACACGTTCCCCAAAGTGACTCGACGTAAACTTCGTGCCGCACATTAAGCATTTCCGCTCTTTTTTCTCGTGCTTCCGGTCCGAAGTCGGTTTCTTGTAGTTGGATGACTGAGATGCCATTTCTTCTCTTACCTAAACTCAAAAAGAGCGGGGACCTTATAGCAACTGGAAATTTCTCGCAACAAAAATCCAACAATTATTAATTGATATTAAATTTAATTTTTTGCGTAAAGTCGCGTTAGTGCGAATAAATCTTACAAAGCTCTACTTTGGGGCTTTTGGAGATAGACAGTTTCATAGCGAATGCGGCTTTGGAGCGCCTCAATAATCGCCCGCGGCACCTCCTCATATTATAGTATGTACACTTACCCATTCCGGGGAGGGTCCTTAGAAGCTCTGCAGGCCGCTGACAAACCAAAATGTGGTTGCTGATCCGGTTATCATCTCCGAGACACTTTTGCTACCGACCGACGGTTTCTTTGTATAGTGGGATCGTATTTTAGAATGAAAAAATTGTTCTGTGCCGCACTGCCCATATTCACAGATTTCTTCAGCGCGCGTATCTTCGAATACAAATAATACAAAGATGAAAGTGCGGACCAAGTTGTTTCCTTAAATCATCCAGGTCCATGACAGCGTAGTAAAGTCGATCTCCCGTTAAAGGTTACTAAGGCTCCTGTATTAGGCACGCTACGTAGAATAATTATGAGAATAAGTGCTATATACTGGGATTTATGGCGGGTGCGTTGAATGGAGATGACTATGATGAATGGCGCTAGGAAAACGCGTTCCTTGGTGACGGGGGGAGCGGGCTTTATTGGATCGCACCTTTGTGAGCGGCTTATTGAGCGAGGTCACGAAGTTGTATGCGTGGATAATTACTTTACCGGCGCGAAGGGAAATATAACGCATCTTCTGGATGATCCATATTTCGAGCTAATTCGGCATGATGTTACCTTCCCGCTCTACGTTGAAGTAGACGAAATATACAATCTCGCCTGTCCCGCATCGCCAGTGCACTATCAACGCGACCCAGTGCAGACGACAAAGACTAATGTGCACGGCGCCATAAACATTCTCGGTCTTGCCAAGCGCCTAAAGGTCCGAGTTCTGCAGGCTTCGACTAGCGAGGTCTACGGTGACCCAATAGTGCATCCGCAGACGGAAGATTATCAGGGTAATGTTAACCCTGTCGGACCCCGAGCTTGTTATGATGAAGGGAAGCGCTGCGCCGAGACACTATTTTTTGACTATCACCGCCAACATGGAATGCCGATCAAGATTGCGCGCATCTTCAACACTTACGGCCCCCGAATGATGCCGGATGACGGCCGGGTGGTTTCGAACTTTATCGTGCAGTCCTTACGCGGCAAAGACATCACGATTTTTGGCGACGGCACTCATACGCGGTCGTTCTGCTATATAGACGATCTAGTAGAAGGCCTAATCCGATTGATGGGGACGCCCGAGGAGGAAACCGGTCCGGTTAATTTGGGTAACCCGGTGGAGACGCCAATAGGGGAATTGGCGAAGCGAATTATAAAGCAGATTGGATGCACAGTATCTGTCGTCCATCGTCCGTTGCTCGCCGACGACCCGCTGCAGCGGTGTCCCGACATTACGCGCGCACGGACGCTGCTTGATTGGGAGCCGGCCATCGCACTCGAGGAAGGCCTTGACAGGACGATTTCGTATTTTCGCGGGATTCTCTAGCGGCTAGAGCTCGATTTTGCCCAGAGGCCGCGCTTTGAACTTTGTGCATCTTCCTCGTCGACAACGTATCGTTTGGTTTGCTTGCGAATCGCTTTGGCCCAGCCGCTGCGCACCATGCTCTCATTGATATCTCGCTCACCGCTGTAGCAGGTTGCGAAATCGGCCTCGCCTTTGACCTTCAGCTCGATGTCGCAGGATAAATGCCAACCATCGGCAAGCTGAACAAGCTGCGACCAAGCGACAATGCCGCATTGCATTTTAACGGGTCCGATCTGACAGATGGCGTCGGTATCCGGAGCCCGGATGCCAAACAAACGGAAAATTTGTTTGCCAATCTGGATCTTATTTCCTGATTTGACCGAAGCGTAGCCTCTTACGTCCTCAGCGGCGAGCACATCGACGGGCGATACAACGAGTAGAATCCCTGCGATCACCCCTAAAATCCTCATCCCGAGCTGCGAGAAGAATTCGGTTCGGATACTGTGGATCTGTTGCGCTCTATGGCGCCTTTGCAACGAGGCGCCAAATTTGTCTTGCGTCAGATGCATTGAGCATACTCATGGCCAAAATTTCATCGATATTAGTGAGCTGCACCAAGAACATTAACATTGTTCAAGTTCGCTCAATTATGAAAGTTTAGCATAAATTTGCCTGTTGTGTCAGCTGACCAGTGATCCGACCATTTTGAGGGAAGACGGTGTTTTGACATTGTATTTTTCACAGTAATAGCCGATTAGGCGACTGACTTCTTCAGCACCCATAGCATCCATTGTTGCGCATGGCGCTTTACCGAAACGCAAGGCCATGCCGGCACCCATATCTATCTCCCCCGGGCTTGCGACATTTTCGTCAAGTTCTTGAAGAACAGGCAAGAAGATAGCTCCCCATAGCCTTTCGAGAATTTCAGCGTCAGTGGCTTCTTTCAATGAGTCGGTCTGGCCGATATCCCATTTGCTGTTGTTTGCGCCCATTTCCTTGACTTTACCTGTTGGAGCATAAAACGCGCCATGTGGCTCTAGATTTTCGGCTGCGTGAGCCATTGTTTGCATGCCCACTAAGTTCATTACAAGGAAGGGACCAGCTGCAATCCCCATCTCTGCTTGTGCAATTCGGTCGATATCGGCGGGAACTCCAAGCCCCTCCTCATAAATTCGTACCGCCTCATTGGAATAGGGCACGAAAAAGCGATTGAGCGCAAAACCATAGCTATCGCGGCAGAGAATTGGTTTTTTCGATGTCATTTTGCAGAACGCGATGGCCTTGTCGATGGTGTCCTGCCGCGTCTTGTCGCCCCGGACCACTTCGACGATAGGGTTAATCGCTGCAGGATTGAAATAGTGGAGGCCCAAAAACCGACCCGGATATTCAATTGTCTCGGCAAGGCCGTTGACGGTGAGGCAGCTGGTGTTCGTGGCGATGACCGCGTTCTGGTGAATGATTGGGTTCAGACGGCTATAGAGTTTAGCTTTGAGGTCGAAACGTTCGAAAACCGCCTCGATAACTAGGTCGACATTACCAGCGAGTGAAATATCAGTGCCGCCAGAAAGGTTGTCCTTCGCTGATGCGGCGTCTCCTTCGCTTATTCTGCCTTTTTCTGCGTTGCGGTCATAGAAGCCGCCGATGCCTTCAATCGCACGGGCGACTGCGTCCTCTGAGACATCTATCATGCTTACGGCGATACCGTGTTGGGCGATGTTCGTGGCGATTCCGGAGCCCATGGTGCCTGCTCCAATAATAGCAACGGTTTTGAAGGGCATAGCCATTTTATCCTGCTCAAGTTTTAGACTGAGGATGCTAGCCCTTTGCCTTAACTCGGCCAAGCCCCGATGTTTGGAAACGCACGATATTAGCATTCATGAATTTTGCGGTTCAACTTGTAGGCCAGAACGCTTATGAAATGTGGTCGTGGTGTGCTGTCAACCGACTTTTGGCAATTTGATAAATTGGATTCGATATTTAAAAGAGGTCCGACAAAGAGAGGTGGCAAAGTATGCAATATATATTTGTTGTTCTGACATACGTAATTATTACGTACTCCGGTGTCGCGCACGCAGCCGGATCAAGTGACGTGTCGGAGCCGAAAGGCGGTACCGAGATGGTCGGGGTGCGCAAATTGGTTAAAATGGAGCGTTACAAGGATGCAATAACGATGTTAAATAAGGTGATTTCAAAGCAACCAAAAAATGCTGACGCCTTAAATTTGCTGGCCTTTAGTCAGCGCAAGTTGGACGATTTAAAAGCATCTTTGGCGAACTATAAGAAAGCCCTTTTCATTGATCCGTCGCACAAGGACGCGCATGAATATATAGGGGAGTTATATTTGCGCATGGATGATATCGTAAGCGCGGAGACACACCTTAAGCGGCTGGAGAGCGTATGTGTTCGCGGATGTTCGCAGCTTGACGAACTGAGGGCGGCGATCGCAGATTATAAGAAGCAAAAGCGTTAATTAGGTAATGACTAAACCTTGAATTGGCAGATCATTTGATTACATCGGCAGATCGAGCGTAGCCATCAACATTTTATAAAGCGCGAAAGAGCTTTGCTCGCAATGGGGGAAACATGATCGAAGTCGATCATCTGACCAAGCAATTTGGGCCAATTATTGCGGTCGACGACGTGAGTTTTACCGTCGGGCGCGGGGAAGTCGTCGGCTTTCTAGGACCTAACGGTGCAGGTAAGTCCACTACCATGAAGATGATTACAGGTTTCTTGCGTCCGACATCCGGAACAGCGCGCATATGCGAGTTCGATGTCTTGGAGGATCCGATCGACGTCAAAAAACGCATCGGCTACTTGCCGGAAGGCGCACCGATGTGGCCGGATATGACGACAGGGGCCTTTATGGCATTTATCGCGCGGGTGCGCGGTTTTGATGGCGTTGAAGCACGTGAGCGGATTGCTGGTGCTATCGGTCAGACCCAACTCGCGAGTGTGTTGGAACAGCCCATCGACACGCTGTCCAAGGGATACAAGCGACGGGTTGGACTTGCTCAGGCGCTGCTCCACGATCCGGAGGTTCTCATTCTGGACGAACCGACCGACGGGCTGGATCCTAATCAAAAGCACGAAGTCCGTGAACTCATCAGCGGTATGGCCAGCGACAAGGCGATTGTCGTCTCAACTCACATTCTAGAGGAGGTTGAGGCGGTCTGCACCCGAGCAATAATTATCGCTAAAGGGCGGGTTGTTGCCGATTGTACACCTGAGGAATTATTAAGCCGCGCGCCCGAGCATAATTCGGTGACGGTTAGGTCCGACGATCCGTCTGCGGTGCGGTCTGCGCTTTTGGGCTTAGAGGGCGTCGCAGAGGTAGATGCGGTTGATGGGACACTCGTTCGGGTGCATCCGAAGCCGGGAGCCGTTGTCGTGGACGCAATTGCTGCTGCCCTGAGCGAGGCGGCTGTGGCAGTTGATGAGATCCATCTAGAGCGTGGTAGGCTCGATGATGTCTTCCGTCAAATCACCACGACGGGGTAAGTCATGAACAATACAGTGATCGTTTTTTGTCGTGAGATGACGGGCTATTTTGCAACCCCTCTCGCTTATGTGTTTATCGTCATATTCCTAGCACTTTCTGGAGCGCTGACGTTCTTTGCTGGTGGTTTCTTCGAGAGCGATCAGGCAAGCCTGATCCCGTTCTTTAATTTTCACCCGTGGTTATACCTAATATTAATTCCGGCGATTTCGATGAGGCTATGGGCCGAAGAACGCAGAACTGGGACGATAGAACTTCTTATGACCTTGCCGGTTACTTTGACCGCAATTGTGCTCGGAAAATTTTTTGCGGCCTGGGCATTTGCCGGGGTAGCTCTTGCTATGACCTTCCCGATCTGGATTACAGTCAACTATCTTGGTGAGCCGGATAACGGCGTCATCTTTGCTGCCTATTGCGGCAGTTTTCTGATGGCCGGCGGTTTTCTTGCGATCGGCTCGTTCGTATCCGCCTTGACGAAGAACCAGGTGATCGCCTTTGTTGTTTCGGCGACAGCCTGCTTTCTGTTCATTGCTTTTGGCACCTCGGTGGTGATCAATGCGATGACAGAGTGGGCCCCAGGTTGGCTGATCGACTTCGTGCGTTCGCTCAGCTTCATCGACCACTACTCGGCGATCGCTCGCGGTAAACTCGATGTTCGCGATGTGGTTTATTTCATATCCGTGATTGTGCTGTTCCTATTTCTCAATGGCGTAGCCGTCGAACGTTCCAAGGCCAGCAGTTAGGGGGAGGAAAGCGAATGTTCTCGAACCTTATTAACAGCCGCGGCGGGGCACTCTCTCTAGCCGCCGCTGCTATTGCGGGCTTCGTTTTTTTGAACCTCGGCACCTCTGCTTTGACCGGCGTGCGGGTCGACTTGACGCAAGATCGGCTCTTCACTCTTTCCGATGGAACGCGGAACGTCCTGGCCTCCCTGAATCGGCCGGTGACGCTCAATCTCTACTACTCGCGCGCACTCGGTGATGCGGCTCCACCGTTCGGTCTACACGTGACGCGCGTGCGCGATATGTTGAAGGAATTTGCAAGCGCCTCCTCTGGTAACATCACTATAGTCGAACGTGAACCGGAGCCGTTTTCCGAGATCGAGGACGATGCTGTAAAGGCGGGGCTGCAAGGCATTCCGCTCGACGAGAGCGGTGCGCGTGTCTATTTCGGGCTTATCGGTAAGTCTGGCGACGCAAAGGGCGTCATACCGATGTTTCAGATCGAGCGCGATCGCTTTTTAGAATATGATCTCGCACGAATGGTCTCGAAGCTCCAGAACCCCGATCCGGCGCGCGTCGGCGTGTGGACTAGTGCTCCTATGTTCGGCGATGTGTCAGCGCAAATGCGTGGTCAGCCTATGGTGCCTTGGGCGGTGATCTCGCAGCTGAAAAATAATTTCGCGGTGCGTCAGTTGGTTTTGCCTGAACAGCTCGGCGACGATGTGGACCTATTATTGCTGGCGCATGCGGCGCAGCTCAACGACGATGAGCTGTACGCAATCGATCAGTATTTGATGCGGGGCGGTAAGGCGTTAATCTTTGTTGACCCGTTCAACGAAGGGTCGGCAAGTCGTCGTTTCACTATGGGCGCGGTGCCGGAGTCATCGGATCTGAAGAAACTATTCGACGCCTGGGGTGTCGAAATTGCGGAAGACAAGCTGGCTGCCGACATGAGTATCGCTCGGCTGGTCAACGCTGGTAGCGACCAGCAGTTGATTCCGGCGCCTTATGTCACGTGGCTACAGCTCGGCAAGGCTAATATTTCCGGTAGCGATCTCGTGACCTCGAATCTCAATCGGCTGAATCTTGCTAGTGCGGGAACGATTAGTCTCAAGGAGGACACGCCTTTAAAGGGTGAGCCGCTGCTTTGGACCAGCACTCAATCTCAGATAATCGACGTTAAGAATGTGTCCGGTCAACGGCCAGACATCCGCGGTATGGTGGAACGTTTTGAGGCCAGCGGCGAGACGCAAGTTCTCGCCATGCGCCTGACTGGCACCGTCAATTCTGCTTTTCCGGACGGTCCGCCGAAACCGAAGGCGTCAGAAAAGCCGGTGAATTCGGGACTAATCAAGGAAGATACACATAATTCGGCTGAAGGATTAAAAACAAAAACGCTAGGGGAATCGCCCGCAACCGAGATAGAGAAACTGGCTGAGACAAAGGAAAACGACAAGCCGAATTTAAAACCGCACATTGCGGTATCGCAGGAGCCGCTCAACCTTCTAGTCGTTGCGGACTCTGATTTGCTGTCGGACGGATTTTGGGTCCAAAGGAGGCAATTCTTTGGCAGGCAATTTACCACTCCCGTGGCCAACAACGGTGACTTTGTCCTCAATGCTGTCGAAAACCTTTCGGGTTCGAGCGATCTTATCGGACTGCGTAGCCGCGGTTCAGCGCGTCGTCCTTTCACGAAATTGGAAGAAATGCAGAAAGCCGCGCAGGAACAATTCAAGGCTGAGGAACAGCGCTTGATACGCCAGTTGGAAGAGGTCGAGAAAAAGTTGGTGGCGTTGCAGGGGAGCCAGGGTAAGGGAAAAGAAGGTGAGCCTTTGAATGCCCTTACCGACGAACAAAAAGCTGAAGTTGAGAATTTCACTGACGAATTGCTAACCACGCGCAAGGCGTTACGACAAGTTCGGCATAATCTGCGTAAAGATATTGATAGTCTACGCAATCGTCTCAGCTTAGCTAACATCGCACTGGTGCCGCTTCTGGTTACCATCGCCGCAGTAGGGCTGGGTATGGGGCGGCTCAACCGCCGGAAACGGGCGGTTGCCCCGAGGGCTTAAATGTCAGGAGGCTCTCCCCACTGACGATTATGGGCCAATGTTTCTTTTTGATTTATGGCTTGTTACACCGTAAAAGGGTGCCGATTCTCGGGACAGGGCAAGAATAATGGACGCCACGCTTAGATCACTGGAGGAACTAAGGCACGAGATTGATATGATAGACAGCGAGCTGCATTCGCTGATTTGTCGACGTGGTGGGCTTGCAAATGAGATAGCTGAGATCAAACACCGCGCTGGTCTTGATAAGATCCGACCGGGACGCGAGGCGATCCTCCTGCGGAACCTAGTCGCCCGCCACGAAGGGGATTTTCCGGTTGGCGCGGTACTCCGTATTTGGCGGGAATTGATATCGTCCCTCATCCAGATGGAAATGTCGGACTACGCGGTTGCTGTATATGCGAAGGGAGAGGATCAGGGCTTTTGGGATTTGGCGCGCGATCAATTTGGTAGTCGCACACCGATGACCACGCATCCGAGCGCGCGGGACGCAATTTCCCAAGTAATTGATGGCACCGCAGCCCTTGCTGTGGTTCCTTGTCCGTCTGAGGATATGCCGGGCGACTGGTGGCCTAACCTTTGTGTTTTGACTGCACCGCGCATCGTGTACCGCCTTCCTTTTTTTGGCCGGGGTAATGCGCGTGGAGGTTCCGGTGATGCGCTGGCAATTGGCTGGATGTCTGCGGAGAAGACAGGCGACGATCGAACCGTTCTGGTGTTGGAGACCCGCGGCGATTTAAGTCGTACGAGGCTTTCAAAATTATTGAGTGAAACAGACCTGAAACCAACGCTGCTAGCGCCGAACGCTGCTGGAGCAAGGCTTTGCTACGCAGAGGTCGAAGGTTTTGTTGTGGATGGGGATATGCGCTTGAAATTTCTCCAAGATGACGAATCAATCGATCGTGCGACAATTATTGGAAATTATGCAACGCCAATGCTGGGCCCAATTACTGGTGGATTTTGACAGATGGCAAGGCCTAGAGCGAAGCCGGGAATTATGGCAATTGAGCCCTATAAGGGCGGGTTGCATGCAGTTGAAGGGGTCGACGAGGTTGTGGTTCTGGCCTCCAATGAGGGACCCCTTGGGGCAAGTCCGCGGGCGATTGAGGCGTATCAAAAGTGGGCGAAGAAGTTACATCATTATCCCGATGGTGGCGCTGACGAATTACGGGCCGCGATTGGCGAGCGCTTCGGCTATGATCCTTCACGAATAGTTTGCGGAGCCGGCTCCGATGAGATCATATCTTTGCTTGTGGCGGCGTATGCTGGGATTGGTGAGGAGATCGTCTACAGCGAACATGGCTTCCTAATGTACCCGATCAACGCTAAAGCCGTTGGGGCAATTCCGGTTGCCGCGGTGGAGAAGGATCTGACTGCGAATGTGGATAACATGCTCGCTCTCGTCACTAATCGTACCCGCATAATGTTCTTGGCAAATCCCAACAATCCGACCGGTACGTACATGCCGGTACAGGAATTACGCCGCCTGCACGCCGGTTTGCCCTCGGATGTCTTGTTGGTTATCGATGCCGCTTACGCCGAGTATGTCAGCCGGCACGACTATGTTTCCGGAGCGGAACTGGTCGAAGAGTTTCAGAACGTTGTAATGACACGGACATATTCTAAGGTGTTTGGTCTGGCAGCGTTGCGTCTAGGCTGGGCTTATTGCCCATCACATGTCTCCGATGTGTTAAACCGATTGCGCAATCCTTTTAATGTATCGGCCCCAGCTCAGGCGGCGGGTATCGCGGCTGTTGGCGACCTTTCGCATACCGATTCAGCTATAGCTCATAATGACGAAAAGATGCCACAGTTTGTGGATGACTTGAGAGATTTAGGGTTACAGGTGGCCCCGTCAGTGGGAAATTTTGTTCTCGTTCGATTTGGTTTGGAGGAGCGTGCTAAATCTGCCTACGAATACCTGCTTCGACAGGGTGTGATCACCCGGTTGATGGGCGGATATGGTCTGCCCGACAGCCTGCGAATTACTATCGGTCTCGAGGCCGAGCTTAAGACGGTTCTTGACGCCTTGACGGAGCATGGGAAAGAAAGTTTATGAGAGGCGATAAACCACTCTTCGAGCGCATGGCGTTGATAGGTCTCGGTCTACTCGGCTCGTCTCTTGCACGGATAGCTAAGCGCGAGGGTATAGTCGAACATATCGCGGGTTCGACCCGCAGCCGAAAGACTCTGGAGCGGGCTCGTGAGCTTGGTTTTCTCGATAGTATTCACGAGACACCCTTCGACGTAGTAAAGGGGGCCGATCTTGTTGTATTGTGTTCGCCGGTTGGCACATATGGGAGTTTATCGGCTAAGATGGCACCTGCATTGCGACCTGGTGCTATCGTCACTGATGTCGGGTCGGTTAAGCAAGCGGTCATCCGCGACGTTGGCCCACATATCCCAGAGGGCGTATTTCTTGTGCCGAGTCATCCTGTCGCTGGCACCGAGCAGTCGGGACCGGATGCCGGCTTCGCCGAGTTGTTCGAGGATCGTTATTGCATACTGACCCCACCGCCCGGATCCGATGAGCGAGCCGTCGAAAAGATCGCGGAGTTCTGGCGCCGCGCTGGCAGCATGATTGAAATTATGGATGCGCATCACCACGACCGAGTTTTGGCTATCACGTCACACTTGCCCCATCTTATTGCCTATACGATTGTCGGAACCGCGAGCGACCTCGAGAGCCAGCTTATTCGCGAAGCGGCGGAGGCCTCCGATGTGGTGCGTACTCGCGAGGTGATCCGATATTCTGCCGGTGGGTTTCGTGATTTCACCCGTATTGCTGCGTCTCCACCGGAAATGTGGCGAGATATTTTTTTAAACAATCGTGATACGGTGCTTGAAATGCTCGGTCGATTCACCGAGGACCTGACCGCGCTGCAGCGGGCTATCCGTTGGGGTGAGGGGGACAAGCTTCACGACTGGTTTCAGCGGACGCGAGAAATACGCCAAGGTGTCGTAGATATGCGTCAGGCGGGAAGCTTCAATCCTGTTGAGCAGAAGGTCGACCCTGAATCACGTTGAAAAGAACAGGCAGTTCGGCAAGCTTGATTGGACCTAGATAGAGGGCACCTTCCTGAGCAGTTATCGGTACTGTGAGAACCGGCCGTGTTTCGGTTTTCACGGTCTTTGCAAGTAGATTTAGCGCTACGCGTGAAGCTGGAAGGATGTCTCTGGAGAGCAAATTTGCCTCAGCTAAGGCTTCTAACGTCTCCTCATAACCGCGGATATCAGCCGTTAGTGCCCCAAGGGGGCGCATTCGAGGGTCAAGGGCAACTGTGCCATTGGCTCGCAAATCAAGTGCCCCCCAGACCATGTTCAACCAATGTACTTCCAGTGTGCCGCCGTGTCGCCGCCATGTAGACAAGGCGTTTGGCACTGAATGGCCCGACAGGGGTCCGAGGAACTCTGCCTTAATTCGGATATTGTTGATAGTGTCACCGAGCACCACTGTCTGTAGCGCTGTCGTCTTGATGCTATTGGCCGCTAAGCTTACCTCGAGGGCAGACTCGTTATGCACAGTTGGCGGGCTATCTGGGTATTTCAGATCAGCCAAGATTTGAGAGGCTTGCAACAGCGGCCCTTGCCCAACTCCCTTCAGGTGAATGTCATTTAAAATTACTGAAATTGCGGCGAGTGATCCGAATTCATCTATAGCGGCGACAGCCTTGATATCGCTGGCATTGGCGGTGTAGCCGGCGGCCCTGGTGCGATCGCTATAACGAATTTGCTGTGGCCCGAATGCCTCAATACGAAAGCGCCGAAGGTTCCACGGCTGAAGGGAGAGTTGCAGTTTTGAGCTCTGCCAGGAAATTCCAGTGGCTGCGTTGGTGGCTTCAGGGGTTGCCAGTGTAATTTGGACAGTAAATGGGAATCCAGACGTTACCAGGGCGCCATGTGTGATTGTGAAACCGTTTAACCGTTGTTTTTCGATCCAGTCCTCTACCATAGATGTGCCGAATGCTGCCGAGTATAGCCAGAAGCTGGGATAACCGACTGCGAAGAGGGCAATTAAAATAATCGGACCGAGAAAAGCGTGTTTTGAAAACATGGACACTCCAAGCGCCAATACCTATAACGGGAGAAACACGGCGTAAAGCACAAGAGGAAAGTATGGCCGAGAGATGATTGATGGCGGGCCGTATTACGTCTGCCCCGGAAATTCAAATCTCCCCAAGGGTATCTGGCGTCGTCCTGGGCTAGAATTTTTTTGAGTTTACTGATCAATTGGACCCTAAATCAGGTGTATTTCAGAAATCTGTGTGAGCCGCAAAATCTGCTATCGTTAAAGCTGTATAAATCGGAGCAACTGCGCTTTGAACATTTCTTTGGCCGCATTCTCGTCAGCGACACGCATCCAGGGAATTGAAATTTTTGAGTGGACTAACTGGCACATGAAAATTTGGTGCCATCAGAGAGAAGTTGTACATTTAGCACTATCCTCAGAAGGTGGAGATCCGAAGCGGGTTTAATCTGGACCATAGGCTGTTTGGGCTCGTGGGCTAAAAGAACTCATATTTCAACTTGTGAATTTAAGCGACTCTAGACCCTCGTTTTCCAGGCGAGCAGTTTTACTTTCGACCGCTTCTTCCAACCGAGCCGCAAATTCACGTCGCGGAAGGCCCGGGTCGATCGCAGGCAAAAACTCGACTATAATCGTACCGGGACATTTCCTGAAGGTGCGCCGGGGCCAAAAAATGCCGGAATTGAGTGCAGCCGGGACGACAGGTGCGGCGCATTGAGTATAGAGCGCTGATACTCCTGGCAGATAAGGCTCTTGCGATTGTGGTGCGGTCCGCGTTCCTTGCGGAAAGATAATGATCGACCTGCCATCAGCCAGCCGTTTTTTGCAGGCGGTGACCAGATACTTGATGGTGTCGGCGCCTCCGCTGCGGTTGATTCCGATCATGCCAATACGCCATAGAAACCAACCGAAAAAAGGGAAACGAAATAGCTCGTGCTTAACCACATAGGCGCAATCCAGAATAATAACGTTGTATATCAAAGTATCCCAGGCTGACTGATGCTTGGAAGCAACAATGAAGGGACGGTCTGTTGGTAGGTTGTCGCGGCCTCGAACTTCATACTCGATACCCATTATTCTGCGTATCATCCAAATGCAGCTCCGGCACCAAGAGAGGCAACAACGCCAAAAAAAACGGCGCGTGCCAGACATAAGAGGCAAGTAGAATGGACATAAAACCGCCGACCAGAGGTAGAAGATAATGGCAAATGCGAAAGAGCGAATCATAGTTTGGACGTCTCTCAACTAGTAATATTTGCAAATATATGGCGTGTGTGCGCAATAAGATACTTTGAGTATTCACCGAAAATTAGACCGGCTGTTCCTGGCCAGCGCCACCATGCATCTAGTTTAACCTGTACTGGAAAGACCGGATGTATAATGATTTTTATATTCGGCATGACATGACTAAATTCGAGCAGGCTCCGCGGCATGTGATAGGCCGCGGTAACGAGACGCATGCTAAGATATCCGTGTTTAGCCATCCAGATCGAGGTTTCGATAGCGTTGCCGGCAGTGTCATCCGCTTCGTGACCAAGAAAGATACAACAATTGGTGGCATTCGGTGACTGTCGCGCCATACGGAGAAGTTGCTGCACGTCGACACCGCGATGGACGCCGGAGACAAATAGTTTTTCCGCGCGCTCTTCTTGCAATAAGGTCAATCCCGTCTTCAACCGCATGCTCCCGCCGGTCAAAACGACGATTGCGTCAGTTACTGTCGTCTTATCATCTATTCGATCGGGTAGCTCGTCCAAGAAGTTGACGAGGCCGGCCAACCAGAACAGCAGTAAAGCCGCAGTGATACTTAACAGAAGACTTCCGTGCCGTCGTTTCCGACGTATCATATGCGAATCTTATCCCATCCGTTTTAAGGCCCGCAAAATTGTAATGCGTGCCGTGAACATCGCACCATAGGCCTCGCCCACTGGCAATGCTGCTAGCACCGGCCAGTGCCAATAGGCAAGCATCGTCGGAGGCAATAGGCTTGCCTCAACATCGCCGGTCAGTGAAGTGATGCCTAGCAATGTGGCGAGCGCACATGCGGTGCCGCCGATGCTTCCCTTAAGGGCTAGGCGAAAAGCATGTTTCTGAAACTGTTCGGCAATATAGGTGTCTTGCGCGCCGATAAGGTGAAGTAATTCAACGATTTCATGATGTACGGCAAGTACACTGCGTGTAGTCAAGACGACTGCAGCGAGTGCCACAGTAGAAATTAATAAAATTACGAAGATGGCGACTGCCTCGATTGACCGAAATAGTAATAATAGCGTTTTTCGCCATTTTTCGTGGGATTCTAACGAAGTGCCTGGAACTTCTTGCGCTAAGCGGATGCTGAGCGCGGCGAAATCTACCGAGGCGCCTGATTCGAGCCTTACATCGATGATGCGTGGCAGCGGCAGATCGGCGGTTGCGACGGCGCTGCCCAGCCAAGGTTCCAGTAGTTTACCAATTTCAGTGAGTGGCACTGGGCGAGCGCTATCAATGCCTGGCGTGTCCAATAGGATGCGGACTACAGCGACAATTCGGGTATCGGTCTCATCTGTATTTGCTTCCCCGGTAGTCGGAACCTGCACCGTTAGCGCCCCTTCGAGGCCGTCGCTCCATTTGTTTGCGACGTTTGAGAGAGCTAAGGCTGCCGCCAGAGCTAGAGCTGCGAGGTAAGCCATAACACCGACGATCCATGGAACGAGCTGTGTGGTAGAGTCTTTCGAAAGTGGAAGATCCCTGCGATGAACCATATCAGTCGCAGTTAGCTTGGCTTCGCGACTCGAGACGTTTGTTCTCGAGATGAAGTTGTGGGTGGCGGAATCGTTTGACAAGAAACTCATTATGGGTGGCTATGACAACTGTGGTTCCCATGCGGTTTAACTCTTCGAAGAGATAAAGCAACCGGACGGCGATGCCATCGTCGACGTTTCCCGTCGGCTCATCTGCAAGTAGCAAGCGTGGTCGGGCGATTACGGCCCGTGCTATCGCCACCCGCTGCTGTTGCCCGCCAGAAAGAGTCGGGGGTCGTGCTTCGAGGTGGTCAGCTAGGCCCACCCAAGTGAGTAATTCTGTTACGTGGGTCCGAATTATGTTTTCCGCCGCTCCTGCTACACGCAAAGGCAGGGCAACGTTGTCAAATGTAGAAAGATGATTTATCAGGCGGAAGTTCTGAAATACTACACCTATTTGGCGTCTGACCTCGGGAAGTTCCGCTTTGTCAAATGATGCCGAGTTTCGGCCGAACAAGCTAATCAATCCACGGCTTGGCCGCAATGCAAGGTACATCAGTTTTAACAGGGAAGATTTTCCGGCGCCACTGGGCCCGGTTACAAAGTGGAACGAACCATCCGGTAAATCGAAGGTAATGTCGCTAAGGACTTCTGGGCCTGTGCCGTAACGGACGCCTACATTTTCAAATTGAACCACGCTACTAGCGTACTCCTGCTCCGCGAGGTGCAGATCACAGTATTGGGCGGCTGCGGAATCCGCCCTACAGAATCTGGTTTAGGACTAGCCGTCTTGCAAGTGGATCAAACTACTTTTAAATTTTATTAGCGTTTAAGCATTTATAACTTGAGCGGAAGCGGCGATGAATCTGACCTGTCCGAATTGCGGCGCTCGATTTAAGATTAACGACGATGTTCTTGGCACCAAAGGCCGAAAGGTCAAATGTGGGAAATGCGAGCACCGCTGGCGTGCCATGCCAAAAATGGAGGCGCCTTCTGCGCCGGCTGATCCAACAGAGGACTTTGTGCCTCCACCACCACCGCCACCGGTAGCTCAGGCCCCGGTATCGGAACAGAAAGAGGCCGAAGAAACAGGCGTGCCGGACCCAATGTTAGGCGACCCGCCTCCAATTCCACCCAAATCTGAGGTTTTACCGGGCAATCGTGCGCCGGAGCCGAAGCGTGGCGGAACGATGAAGTATTGGATGCTGCTTCTGTTGTTAGTCGGAGTATCGATTGGGGGCTTCGTATGGCGCGATATGGTCGTGCATTTCTTCCCGCCAGCGAACAAGGTTTTCATGATGATCGGTTTTCCGGCCAATACGCTCGGATACGGATTGAAGATTTTTGAACCTAAAACATTCCTCGATATGAAGAATAAGAATCGCGTCCTTGGGGTCACCGGTCAGATAATGAATGAGACTGGCAAAAAAATCGAAGTACCGCTACTTAAGGCTATTTTGATAGGTGCTAAGGGTGAAGACATGGCAAGTTGGAGTTTCAATGCCAAGGCAGCACATATCCTTCCGGGCGAAAAGATCGATTACGAAACATCAATTGAAAAACCGCCGAGCGGTGTGACAGGACTCCGTATTACTTTTACCCGCGCCGAAGAAGAAGCGATGGGTGATAAGATGGCACCCAAAGACAAGTCAAAATAGGGACCATTATCAGAATTCTTTGAGCAAAAGGCACTTTTTCAATTGCGTTCGATTACTGGTCGTCAGTGATGCGCTGCATGACGGCGTAATTCGTTGCGATTTTTCCCGAGTTCGCTATCATCAATTCTTACGTTATACGTGTTAATGCCATCAATGCTTTTCGGTGAACGGCCAAATGGATCAGAATTTTGGAAGAGTTTGCCGCGAGGCCAAGGGCTTGTGGTTTTATTAAACCATGCATTGCGATCATAGCGCCCGCTGTAGTTGGTAGAGGGCTTGGTTCTAATGCTAAATAGCTTCGCCCTCCTTCCTAATTTTTAGAAAATAGGATAAACTGTATATGGCTCTGTTGTTGAGTTCCAAGGGACGTAAGATTGGATCAATCACCTAGAGCAATTTTAGCATGATCTTGCTAAGCCTCTTGTACAAGGCTTACCACGAATTGGCACTATGTGGTGGCTGAGTTGGGCCAAAAGGCGGAAAATAGTCGTTCCTATAGAGGGTGAGCCTGCGACAAGAATAATCTCATTTACCCTGTTTAAGGTCATCGGAACTTTTCGGTGCAATGCTATAACGCGGCTGGCGATTGCCAATCTGCGAAAGATTCGGCACGCATCATATCTTCAATACTTTGGCGGGCGTGGATAATCGAATACTGATTTTGTCGAACCATCACCTCGGTGAGAATTGGACGGGCGTTGTAGGTTGATGCCATCACTGCGGCATAGGCGCCCGCGCTGTCTATAACGAGTAAGTCGCCTGCCACCAGGGGTGGTAATTTTCTCTCTCTCGTGAAGGTATCCCCGGTCTCGCAGATCGGGCCGACTACGTCGACTGATTGCAACTTTACGGCGTCAGAGACTTCCTTGACTGGTCGAATTTCATGATGTGCGTCGTAAAGGGCTGGACGGATCAGATCATTCATAGCTGCGTCGACAATTATAAAATCGCGATCTTCGCCTTCTTTTATGTAAATCACTCGCGTTACCAAGACACCAGCATTACCGACGATATTGCGGCCTGGTTCCAGTAGGATTTGGCAACCTAGGCCGCCGACGCTCTCCTTCACCATCTCTGCGTAAGCGGCTGGAGTTGGTGGGGGCGTGCCATCGTAGTCGATGCCAAGTCCGCCGCCGAGATCGATTCGTCGTATATCGTGTCCGCTCTCACGTAACTCACCAACGAGCGTCGCTACACGCACGAAAGCTTCGCGGAATGGCTCTAGTGAGGTCAATTGTGAGCCAATATGAACGGCTAAGGAGGCTGGATCGATACCCGGTAGGTCGACCGCTCGCCGATAAGCCTCCTGGGCTTTATTAATATCTATGCCAAATTTGTCCTGCTTGCGGCCGGTCGAAATTTTTTTATGTGTCTTTGCGTCGATGTTGGGATTGACTCTGATCGCGATCTCCATCGTCTTACCGCTGGCTGCGGCGATTTCGCTCAGCGCTTCCATTTCGGGGAAGGATTCGACATTGACCTGCATTATCCCGTTATCCAGCGCCATGTGCAGCTCTTCCGACGTTTTGCCCACACCGGAAAAAATGATTCTGTCGGCAGGAATGCCAGCGGCGAGCGCTTTCTTCAATTCGCCTCCGGAGACCACGTCGGCGCCCGCGCCACACTCCGCGAGGGCTCGCAGAACGGCCAAATTATCGTTCGCCTTTATGGCGTAGCAGATACCGGCGTCTTGTTCCGCGAAAGCTGAAAGATAGGCGTTGAATTGGTGAATGATTGCTGTCTCTGAATAGCAATAGAATGGCGTCCCAACCGCATCTGCGAGTGTTTTGAGAGACACATCATCGGCATGTAGCTCCCTGTTTTTGTACTGAAAGGGGTTCATCGCGACTTCGGATAGGTTTGAGAAAGGGGCTCTTGACTTTCATGTTTTGGATCGCCCTTTTTGCCACATGCGGCCAGTGGTCCCAACAAGAACGCAGCAATAAATGTCAATAGAATTAATCGGTTCAAAGGTATAGCTCCCTTGCGGTCTTTATCGCCTCTTGGACTCGTTCTGGCGCGGTGCCTCCAAAGCTGATCCGACTTTTGGCGGAGGCATCGACGGAAAGCACGGAATATATACCGCCCGTAATGCCTGATTCCACCTCTTGCATCGCTTCGAGTGGTAATTCTTCTAAGAGGCAATTGCGTTCTTCCGCTAGGGCTACGATACGTCCGGTCGCGTGATGCGCCGAGCGGAACGGCATGCCAAGCTCGCGAACAAGCCAATCGGCCATGTCCGTTGCCGTTGGAAATCCATCACAGAGTGCTTTGCGCATGGCCGCTGGGTTCGGTTCGAGATCATCAATCATTCCGCTCATCACTGTGATAGCAAGCGAAAGGCTGTCTGCAGCGTCGAATGTTGGCTCCTTGTCTTCCTGCATGTCCTTGCCGTAGGCGAGAGGCAGGCCTTTCATAACAACAGCGAGTGCTGTGAACGCCCCGAGTATTCGCCCAAGCTTTGCGCGCGCCAATTCTGCCCCATCAGGGTTTCGTTTTTGGGGCATTATAGAGGAACCTGTCGAGAAGGCATCTGAAAGCCGAATGAAACCGAATTGAGGAGCCATCCAAATTACTAATTCTTCAGCTAGCCGCGAGAGATGAATTGCTGCAATTGCGGACGCAGCAAGGAATTCCAGAGTGAAGTCCCGCGCTGATACGGCGTCGAGCGAATTCGCCATCGGCCTGTCGAATCCGAGGGTCTTCGCTGTCTGATGGCGGTCGATCGGAAATGCTGTGCCAGCGAGGGCAGCCGCTCCTAGTGGCGATTCATTCATCCGCTTACGAGCGTCGGCGAGTCTTCCGCGGTCGCGACCGGCCATCTCGACATAGGCCATTAAGTGATGACCGAAGGTGACGGGCTGCGCCGGCTGCAGGTGTGTGAAGCCCGGCATTAACGTATCTGCGTGTGCTTCCGCTTTTTCGATTAACGCTCGCTGCAGGTCCTGCAGTTGCCCATCGAACGTATCGATAGTGTCACGAACCCAAAGGCGAAAATCGGTTGCAACCTGGTCATTACGGCTCCGGCCAGTGTGTAGCCGGCCGGCTGCTTTGCCAATCTTCCCGGCCAGAGCCGCTTCTATATTCATGTGGATATCTTCGAGTGAGGCCTTGAATTCAAAGGCTCCCATCTCGATGTCCTTAAGAACGGCGTCGAGACCGGCAAGGATGGCGTTACCATCCGTGGTGGATATAATTTTGCGATCAATTAGCATGCGGCAATGCGCCTTGGAGCCGTCGATGTCTTGGGCGTAAAGGCGGCGGTCGAAATTGATGGAGGCGTTAATCCGTTGCATGATTTCTGCCGGTCCGGCAGCATAGCGGCCGCCCCACATGGTGTTGCTGCTCATGACGGTGTCTCGGGGGAGTTAAAGTTGACCAAAGGACGTTACCTGTTTCTGCCGGTACTTGCGGTTTTTGCTTCTGTTCTTGTCCTACAAACGGCGCTTGCCGACAAGTGGCCGCCGCGAGAGGGATGGATGGAGAAATTTATCGTTATCGGAGAAGCGCCGCCAGTGCCATCGATTGTTGTGACCGATGGTTCGGGGCGACCAGTCCACTTATCTGATTTCAAAGGCAGTGTTGTGCTAGTCAACTTTTGGGCAACTTGGTGCGTACCTTGTGTTCGCGAGATGCCGGGCCTCGACAAGTTGCAAGCTAAACTTGGTGGCCCGGACTTCGCGGTTGTAGCAATTAACGAAGACCGCGACGGCGCCAAGGTGGCGAGACCGTTCCTGAAGAGACTCAATACACCCAATCTTGGTCTCTACGTTGATGATAAAATGAAACTGATGCGAGCCTTGAAGGTCCGTGGTATTCCAACGAGTTTTCTCGTGGATCGTAATGGCAAAGTAGTTGGCAAGTTAGAGGGTGTCGCCGAATGGGATACACCGGAGGTGGAGAGCCTGATCCGATACTATATCGAGCGCTCAGCTTCCACTCTAACTCTAGGAGTAATCAGTTTAATCTCTGGATGAGTGGTGGGGGATATTATGGTCAATGCTGCAGAGTTGGCTTGGGCCAACACAGCGGCCAGATGTGAAAATTCAGTATAACAAATTAACATACATATATTTTTTTGTAGTATATTTTTTATTTTTGTTAAAAAACAGATGTTAGCTCTTAGAATAAGCGTTTCTTGTCAAAAAAGTTTAAGGTTCAAAGGATAAATTAAGGGATGAGACTTTTTTTTGGGGCAGCCGTGGCCGTTTTTTTTCTCTCAATGGAAATTGCGGCAGCAGGTGGTGAGATCAAACGTGGTCATTTAACTGTCAAGGATGTCTGGTCGCGTGCCACGCCTGCTCGTAACGGCGTTGCTTATATGACAATACTCAACCATGGGGGCGGCGCGGATCGTCTGGTTGCAGCCGAAGTGTCTATCGCAAAAAAGGTTGAGCTTCACAGCCATAGTATGAAAGACGGTGTGATGCGGATGCGCCGAATTTCCTCTATTGAAGTGCATCCGGGTGAAACCACCGTTTTGGCGCCTGGGGGCAACCACCTAATGTTGATAGGCTTGCATCAAAGCTTGAAAGAAGGCGAAAACTTTTCCCTAACCTTGGTCTTCGAGAAGGGTGGTAAGATAAGCGTCGATGTTTTCGTGGGGAAAGCCGGCGCTGCGGGCTATTATGGCAAAAGGAACGACTATCATAAGACGGGTGATCATTACGGCCACAAGCATGGGAGTTGATGTTAAACTTAACACAGATGGTGGTGACTGGCTCCTTATTTGAATAGTTTTAGAAACCGCGTCTTAAATTTTAGGCCCAGCCAGCCGCACTCAACGTATTTCAACAATAGCGGACACGAACAGTAGCCGCTGTCCGTCAGTCTTTCTTAAAGCACTTGAATTATATAGAGAGTCCGGGCCGATGAAGCCGGCGAGTTCCAATGGCGCCAATGAATGATTGGCGCTGAATTTTTTTGGGAGACTGTGTGGACTTCCTCAAAAGTCTCGTGGTTTGTCACTAGTCCTCGAATTTGCTCGACGAGCTCCGGTGGAAAGCAGTTTACAACGTACCCAAAGCGCTAAATTCTCCTCCATCGTCGCGATCAAGGCTTCGAGCCATAATAAGCAATTCCATAGCCCATTTGGCCAAAGACATTGACACCAATTTTATCTATCAAGACGATCTCTCTTCTTGGCTTTGTACCGTCGCAGGCGTTAGTCCCTGAGGGCGTCCTCCAGCTCCGGGACGGCCTGAAACAGGTCCGCCACCAGACCATAATCGGCAACCTGGAAAATTGGTGCCTCTTCGTCCTTGTTTATCGCGACGATGACCTTGCTGTCCTTCATGCCAGCTAGATGCTGGATAGCACCGGAAATACCGACGGCGATATAAAGCTCTGGCGCGACGATCTTGCCGGTTTGACCGACCTGATAGTCGTTCGGCACGAAACCGGCATCGACAGCTGCTCGGGATGCGCCGACGGCAGCACCCAGCAAATCTGCAACTTTTTCCAGCATAGGAAAATTGTCACCTGACTGCATGCCGCGTCCTCCCGAAATGATAATCCGCGCGGAAGTGAGTTCCGGGCGTTCTAATTCACTAATCTCCGATCGAATATAGCTTGTCAGAGCACTGTCGCCCTGCGCACCGATGTTCTCGACTGCGGCGCAGCCGCCTTCAGCAGCGACCGGATCAAAGGCTGTGCCGCGCACCGTGATAACCTTTTTAGCGTCGCTTGACTGTACCGTTGTGATGGCATTACCTGCATAGGTCGGTCGATCAAATGTGTCTGCTGACGTAATGCCAGTGATGTCGGAAATAGGCTGCACATCTAGCATTGCGGCGATACGCGGCATCAGGTTTTTCCCGAAACTGGTTGCGCTTGCCAGCAGATGATTATAGCCCTCCGCGAGGGATAGAATTAAAGGCGTCAAGTTTTCAGCGATCCCGTGGGCATATTCAGCAGAATCGGCAAGGAGAACCTTGGCGACGCCATCGATCTTGGCCGCGGCCTCACCGGCCGTGCTGCAATTTTCACCGGCGACCAGCACGTGGATGTCTCCGCCAATAGCGCCGGCGGCCGCGATAGTGTTCAAAGTGGTGGCCTTGATTGCGGTGTTATCGTGTTCCGCGACGACCAAAATGCTCATCTTCAAATCACCTTTGCTTCATTCTTCAGTTTATCAACCAATTGCTCGATGTTCTCTACCCGAACGCCCGCTTCGCGCTTTTGTGGTTCGACAACCTTAAGTGTTGTCAGACGCGGTGCAATGTCGACGCCGAGATCCGCTGGAGTCATTTGGTCTATAGGTTTCTTTTTCGCTTTCATAATATTAGGAAGCGAAGCGTAGCGTGGCTCGTTGAGCCGCAGGTCAGTGGTAACGATGCAAGGCATAGTGACCTTGACGGTCTCAAGGCCACCGTCGATTTCGCGTGTGACATTGGCAAATTCGCCGTTGATCTCCAGCTTCGAAGCGAACGTTGCCTGGCTCCAGCCGAGCAATGCGGCTAGCATTTGGCCTGTCTGGTTACAGTCGTCGTCGATCGCCTGCTTGCCCAAGATGACCAACTCGGGCTTTTCCTTGTCGACCACTGCTTTCAACAGCTTTGCGACGGCCAACGGCTGCACCTCGTCGTCAGTCTGGATCAAGATGCCTCGGTCAGCGCCCATGGCGAGTGCAGTGCGGATCGTTTCTTGGCATTGCTGTGGCCCGACCGAAACTGTGACGATTTCCGTCGCTGTACCGGCCTCCTGGAGGCGCACGGCTTCCTCGACGGAGATTTCGTCAAATGGGTTCATCGACATCTTAACGTTGGCGGTCTCGACGCCTGTCTCATCCGCCTTTACGCGGATTTTGACGTTGTAATCGATCACGCGCTTAACGGGAACGAGCACCTTCATCGTCAGAGTTTCCTTTGGATTCGAATAGGATGCATTTCTTAGGGACGCGCTGACACACTGTCAAGCGAGGTCCCGCGGCCCCTTCTGAGCTTTTTAGCAGGCGTTACACAGGCCGATTTGGCGACTGGTCAAATTCCGTGCTCTATTCTGCCTCAAGCGAGCTGCGTCCCCTCGAAATAGTCGAAGGCGCGCACCGTCATTCGTACTGCAAGGTCCGGGTGAACTTCACCAGGAGGCGCCACTTCCCAATACCAACTTCCTTTACCCTGCGGCAGAGTGAAGCCGTACAGTGAATCCCAAGCCGCCTGCAGGCTTCCATCTGGTTCAACGTAGCAGCGCTCAACATCCGTTACGAGTGCGACCGGGCAATCGCAGTTCGACAGCAGGTTGAGATGCCGCCGTACGATCGTTGCTCCGAAGTTACGACATGCTGGCTCCGGCACAATCTTGCGGTTGGTAAGCCAATTATATGGTATTTCCGGAAGTTGTGATAACAGGTTTGCTGAAAGTACGAAATCGGTTTCCTTCGAAAATGCTAGCGGTGGTGCCAGAATAGGTGTCGTTTCTGTGTTTCGCTCAAGATCGCCGAGGGTCGCGACGGCCCCCGAAATATCCTCAGTACGCAATTTGACATTACGCAAACGGGACGCCGCTCGTCTTGCCTCGCGTGGATGAACCAGGTCAACCAGTTCGACCCGGTCATACGCCTCTGCCAACAGCTCTATTGGCACGTCGTAAAGTGCGCCAGAGCCAAGCACCACGGCGCATTTTTTAGAAGTGGTGGCTAATGCGGCGCGTTCGACGAAGGCACGTGTTGCTTGGAGGTGTGGCTGCCAAAGATGTTGATGCCGTCGATACCGGGCTCGAATAGCAATTGCCTCATGTAGATATCCGAGTCGCCGCGCCGCTGGTGGGCAGGGCGTTAAAAACCATTCTAGCAGTTCGGTGAGCATTTGATTATCGGCTGGCGCCAGGTACCCAAAGCACGTCGTCCGTGCCACTGTTGTTGGCGTCGCGCGACAGGACGAAAAGTAAATCCGATAACCGATTGAGGTATTTGACTAGTTCCGGATTAATCGGCTCTGATGCCGAAAGTTCCGCGACTAACCGCTCCGCTCGCCTCGTTACGGTTCGTGCAAGGTGAAGGTATGCGGCGAGAGGAGTTCCTCCCGGAAGAATAAAGCTTTCAAGTGGATTGAGTGAGCCGTTAATACGATCGATCTCTTTTTCCAGACGTTCAACCTGTGATGCTATCACCCTTAGTGGACCCTCGGCGCGACGGCCGTCTTCCGGCGTGCAAAGATCTGCTCCAAGGTCGAACAGGTCGTTCTGTATGTGGTTAAGAACCGCGTCCGTCTCCAAATTTGGAGAACTCGCACGGGCGTTCTCCATTCGCGCTAAGCCAATGGTGGAATTAGCCTCGTCGATAGTGCCGTAAGCTTCGACCCGTGTGCTGTGCTTGGCTACCCTGCTGCCGTCGCCGAGTGAGGTTTCGCCTGCATCGCCGCCGCGAGTATAAATTTTCGTCAAGCGCACCATCAGCCGTGCCCTGCAACCAACATTAAGAAAGCGAAAACCAGAAGCGCTAATCCCTGCAGGATAACGCGGGCACGCATAATTTTGTTGCTATATTTTTGATTAAACTCACCGCCACGGGCCATTGTAAAAATGCCAAAGAATAGCACGCTAAGCGTGGCGAGCATCGCAATTATCAAAAGAGGGGCAAGAAAACCAGACATAATGGCGGTATAGACCTTTAAGAGCGTGAATTACAGAAAAATTACCGGTAGGAAAGAAAAATCGCTGTCATAGAGTTTGCAGCTGGTATTGAATTGTATTTCGAGCATTAATCAAAATGTCGTAATTCATGAACGGAGGCATGCGGAAAACCTAAATGAGGTATGTGCATAGCTGCCTGAACAGCTGGTAAGTTCAATTTAAAGGAAAAGCTATTTCCGCCGTTTTTGCTTACCGTTACGTGGACCGCGTGCAGGGCGAACACGCTCCGTCACGGGACGATTCGCTGAGGTAAAGTCCAGCACGTTGTTATTAAGATCGGTGGGAGCTTCGGTCACGGCGGTCTGAATTCCAATGGCCACTTGTGCTGAAACGCGGGAGCCGACGATCGGTTGTTTAAGCATCGGATAGATGGCAGATTCGCCACCATGACGATATCGGACTACTGAACTCGGCCGCCTCCAGTAGATCCAAAGGTTTGACATGACAAACTTCGCCTTTCGAGGATTTCTGGAGAAACTAATCTGAACGCCTGATGGAAACCGGTCAAGCGGCGAATTGTTTTGATTACGGCAACAGAGTTAACGTCTATACCTTAACAAACTTGAAATAGCCGCACTGTGGCACTCGATAGTGTGGGTACTGACGCTGTTAACTTTTAGAAGCCGCCTGGAATTGCCAGTGGGCGCGAATTACCATCCCGTGATTCTAGTTAGAGCCGGAAAAAACGGTTAGTTTAAATTTTAGAAATTTTGATCAGAATTCGCAATGTTGCCTCGACACTGTGCCTCGAGCTTGACATTTCTTTTTCAAGCGTAGCCATACATTAGTTCGAAATTGCACAGAGTGTTTCGGCAACAAGCCCACGATCAATATCTTCGTTTCCGGAATGGATGCTGAGCCGGCACCTTTATATTGGCGCCTATCTTTCAGAAATTTAGTTTGTGTGCAGGCAATTGTCGGTTCCGCTTGAATGAGAGGCTGCAGGCGCATACACCTCACCCAATGCCATGAGCTATCTCGACCATATCCGCGCCTGCAATAATTTAAATTCATCGGGCTTTGTACCGTTTGAGGTTGCGGGTTCGCGCGTCGGCTGGATACGCCACGAAAACATTCACTACTTAGAGGCTTACCGTGACGTGTTTCAAGCGGACGAAAATCGCATTGGGATGATTTCGTCTATCGACACGTTCGAAGATCGGACCACAGCTGTGGCGAAAGTCGTTGCTGAGTTGTCTGCGAGTGGTGTGGTTCCCATGCCTCGAGATGAGGCATATCCAGTGGCGAAGGACTTCAACCAGCCGCCATTGCTCGTTATAGAGCGCAGCGCAGTACCGTTTTTTGGCATACGGGCATCGGGTGTTCATATGAATGGTTATGTGCGGCGGCCGGACGGACTTCATATGTGGGTGGCGCGGCGAGCCTATGATAAGATGACATATCCTGGAATGCTCGACAACATGGTAGCTGGCGGACAGCCGCATGGCCTCGGCTTGAGGGAAAATATGATTAAGGAATGCAGCGAAGAAGCAGGAATTCCAGAGGCAATTTCTAAGCGCGTTACACCAGTGGGATTCATCGATTATGCTCATGAATCCAAAGATGGCGCAAAGCCCGATCGGCAGTATTGTTACGATTTGGAACTGCCTTCGGATTTCTTTCCAGTCGCGGCGGACGGTGAGGTCGACGGATTTATGCTTTGGCCTCTGCCGCGCGTGGCCGAGACTGTTAGTGCGACGAATGAGTTTAAATATAATTGTAACCTGGTAATAATCGATTTTCTAATTCGGCATGGCTTCCTCGACCCCGATACCGAGCCGAACTACACGGAAATCTGCCACGGATTACGCCGGAGCGGTGCTTAACGCTGCCGATCCTGTAGCGCCTTCCACAATCCGTAGAGGCTTACCAGAAGCCACATGCCTTCCATCAGCGCGGCCGAGAGATTGAACTCGAAACCGAGGGACAACAGGATAAATATTGCGCCTAGAGCGTTGAACGCAGAGAAGGCCGCGCAATCCGATTTGATGCGGCCTAATTGTAGCAAAACATACATGGCAACGATGAAGCCGACTCCAATTGTACCAAGAATGTCGTGCAGTTCCATTTTTGGATAGCACCTGATCTAGGCCTCTTCCATTTTGAGTGCGTCGATGAAGGCAGATTGCGGGATTTCGACTTTGCCAAACTGACGCATGCGTTTCTTGCCGGCTTTCTGTTTCTCCAGCAGCTTGCGCTTTCGCGTTATGTCGCCGCCGTAGCATTTCGCGGTGACGTCCTTTCGCATCGCGCCGATTGTCTCTCTGGCAATTACTTTGCCGCCGATCGCTGCCTGGATGGGGACCTTGAACAATTGTCTAGGTATCAAGTCCTTAAGCCGCTGGCAAACCTGACGCCCGCGTTGCTCAGCCTGGGTGCGATGGACGATCATTGAAAGAGCGTCCACAGCGTCCCCATTAACCAAGATCGATACTTTTACGAGGTCGCCTTCATCGTAGTCCTGCATCTCGTAATCAAAACTGGCATAGCCGCGCGAAACCGATTTGAGGCGATCATAGAAGTCGAACACAACCTCATTGAGAGGTAGACGGTAGACCGTCATCGCTCGGTTGCCAACATAGGTCAAGTCGAGTTGCTCTCCCCGCCGCTCAGTGCAGAGCGAGAGTATGGCCCCAAGGTATTCATCCGGTACCAAGATAGTTGCCTTAATCCATGGCTCCTCGACGAAGGAAATTTCGACTGGATCCGGATAGTCGGCTGGATTGTGAAGCTCAATTGTTGCGCCGTCTGTCTTATGAATTTGGTAAACGACGGAAGGAGCTGTTGTTATCAGGTCGAGATCAAATTCGCGACTTAGGCGCTCTTGCACGATTTCGAGATGAAGCATACCGAGACAGCCGCATCGAAAGCCGAAGCCGAGCGCGGCTGAACTCTCAGGCTCATAATGTAGGCTGGCGTCGTTAAGTGCCAGCTTGGCGAGGCTTTCGCGCAGGTCTTCGTAGTCGTTTGTGTCGACTGGAAAAAGGCCACAGAAAACCACTGGAACCGTCGGCCGGAAGCCGGGCAATGCAGTTTCTGTGGGGCGTCGATCCTCGGTCAGTGTGTCTCCGACCTGGCAATCCGAGACGGACTTGATGCTTGCAGTAATGAAGCCCACCTCACCTGGCCCGAGCGTGCCGGTGTCGATCCGTTTTGGGGTAAAAACGCCGACCCGGTCTACCTCGTGTGTGGCACCTGTTGCCAACATGCGGATTTTCATGCCTTTGCGCAGGGTTCCTTCGCGCACTCGGACGAGGGCGATGACGCCGAGATAGGCGTCATACCAAGAATCGACCAAGAGTGTTTTAAGCGGAACCTCCGGATCCCCGGCTTCTGGCGGAGGCAAGCGCTCGACAAGTGCTTCCAGTACCTCCTCGACGCCACTTCCCGTCTTGGCGGAAATCTCTAACGCCTGCTGTGAATCAAGGCCAATAACCTCTTGAATCTGGGCACGAATGCGGTCTGGTTCTGCAGACGGAAGGTCAATCTTGTTCAAAACGGGCACGATCTCGTGATCGGCATCGATCGCCAGATAAGCGTTTGCCAAGGTTTGTGCTTCGACGCCCTGGCTTGCATCGACCAACAATAATGAACCTTCGCACGCAGCCAGACTGCGACTGACCTCATAAGAAAAGTCGACGTGACCAGGTGTATCCATCAGGTTAAGTGTATAAATTTCGCCGTCCAAAGCCTTATATTGTAAGCGCACGGTCTGTGCTTTAATGGTAATGCCGCGTTCACGTTCGAGCTCCATCGAGTCGAGCACTTGTTCCTTCATCTCCCGTCGCTCAAGGCCCCCGCAAACCTCAATTAGCCGGTCGGCGAGCGTGGATTTTCCATGGTCGATATGGGCAACGATGGAGAAATTTCGGATATGCGCAGGGTCAGTCATCGCGGCGAATAAATGGGTTTCAGGATTGCGTGGAATGTAGGGATGGCGAACTGGTTGCGCAATCGTTCAATCAGATTCAGTGCACTGCCCGCTCGTTTGGCAAGCCTTCGACCGATGGGTCGGTGATTGCATAGGGAAGTTCCCATTTGGCCTTTTGTGTGAGTGACGTAATTTGATGGCAGAAGGCATGCAACAGCTGCTCGTTCAAGTTGAGCGCTACCTGAAGATTTTCAGCTGTCTTTAAAATTAGGCGCAGTCCGCCGGTTTGCAACGGCACGCACTGCCCGCCAACTGCCAGCATAGGTTTTTCAGTGGACCTTTTATTGACTTTCTTTTCGTCATGCTGCTGGGTCATATCCGTCTTCTGCAGGGCTTCATTGTGTTGCATGGCCATTATCGCGCGCTTGACCTGAGGGGTCGTGGTCGGTGCGGCCGCGGTCTCCGGCGGCAGGGATTGCTTCTCCACTCCCTTGAACAGGGCAGGCCAAAACACTTTGACGAACCGCCGGGTCAACCAAATCTGATGCTCGTCATTGGTGGTTGTGCTGACTCGCAATAACAGGCGGTCCTCTGTCGCCGAGTAACTCATCGTCATCTGATGCAGTGAATTTGGCACCGCCGCAGCCTCATCGCTTTGTCGATCTATCTATACTATAACGGGCGAATCACGGGGAGGCGAGCGGATGGTCCTTGAGATCGAGATGCTGGGCAGCATGATGGCGGCGGCGGTGACGGGGGTCGACCTTTCAGCGCCGGTTGATGATGAAACCGCTTTGCAGCTGCGCCAGGCCGTGACGGATCATTTGGTCGTCTGCATCCGGAACCAGCATTTGTCGCCGCGACAGTTGGCGTCGGCGGGGCGTATTTTTGGACTATTGAAGACCTTCGTGCTGCGGAATGACCGTATTGAGGAGGCGCCCGAAGTTTCCGTCGTCTCGAACCGGCCGGCGATGCTCGACGGCAAGCCGCTGGTTCAGGCCAAGCATTGGCATACCGATGATTCATATCTTGCGCAACCCGCGACGCTGACCCTCCTCCAGGCGGTGAACTTGCCGCAGTCCGGCGGTGATACGGAGTTCATCAATTGTTATGCGGTGCTGGACGCGCTGCCGCTGGACCTCCGACAGCGGATCGAGGGGCTCCGCGCTGTGCATAAGTATCTCAGCCGCCGAAATCAGTCCTGGGTCGCCAAGAGATCGGAGGTTGAAGAGGAAGAGACGCCGGATGTTGACCACCCCTTGATCCGCACCCATCCGCTCACCGGTCGCAAGTCGCTCTACATCAATCCGAATCGGATCGAACGTATCCTCGGCTGGAGCGATCAGGAGAGCGACACGCTGCTCGACGCCCTCTTCGACTTCGCCTTTCAGCCGCAGTTTCAGTATCGCCATAAGTGGCGCGACGGCGATCTCGTCATTTGGGACAACCGGTGCACCATGCACCGCGCCAATGCGGATTATGACCTGGCACAATTGCGGGTCATGCATCGCGTGATGCTGGAAGGCGAGACCCCGCGGTAGTTATAGAATTGTGTGGCGGGTTAATCTTCTGTTAACAGATATCCGTATGAGTCGCACAGCCTTAAGTAAGAATAACGCGGGTTCAACGGTGACCGGCTCTGGCGACAACGTGACCAAATTGCGGAGAGAAAAACGTCTCATGGACGGATTGTACCTTCCGACGCGGTAGGAAGAAGCGGATTACGAGAATTTCCGCAGCGGCCGTTTTCCGACCTACGCGGAACTCGAAATGGTCGAGGAGCCAGATGCGGCGCCGTCGATGGCGTTCTATGTCCTCGCCGGGCGGCGCATGGTGCTGTAGGCGTCTTCGCCCGCGAATTTCTAAAACTGGGAACGACCGCTTCCGAGCAGATGGTCCAGCCGGGCACCTGATCTATGTGTAATGGTGCTCTACTCCCACCTGACGAGAAAATCCCGCATGTCGAACGAACCCCAATTACAATTCGAAACCCTTCACGAGATTGTCGAACGCGCCAAGCTGAACTTGTCGCGCCATCTTTGGGATTACCTCGTTGGCGGTACCGAGACGGAAACAACGCTGCGGCGGAATCGGCATGCGCTCGATTCATGGGGCCTGCGCCCGCGGGTTCTCAATGATGTCTCTCAGGTTGATTGCGGGGTGGAACTGCTCGGCCGGAAATTGCGCCTACCGATCATTCTGGCGCCCATCGGGTCCCTCGAATCCTTTCATCCCGGCGGTGGCGTCAGCTCCAGCCAGGCGGCGGCGGAATTTGGCGTCTGCCATATGCTGAGTTCCGTCTCTCAACCGGGTCTGGAGGAAGTCGCGAATTGCGCCGACAATATGAAGATTTTTCAGCTCTACGTGCGGGGCGGCGACGACTTCGTCGACGATATGGCGCAACGGGCGATCGCCGCCGGCTACGACGCTTTCGCGATTACGGTCGATACCGCCCACTACAGCCGGCGCGAGCGTGACATTGCCAAGCGGTTCGAGAAATCCTGGGCACGGCGCAACAGCGCCAACTGGAACTATCAGGCTACTTTTGACTGGAAGTGCTTGGAGCGTTTCAAGTCGAAGCATGACATACCGCTGTTCATCAAGGGGATTGCAACGCCGCAGGATGCGGTGAAGTGCGTCGAATTGGGTGTCGAAGCCGTTTATGTTTCGAATCATGGCGGCCGGCAACTTGATCAGGGTCTGGGCTCCTGCGCGGTCCTGCCGGAAATCGTCGATGCCGTTGATAAACGGGCACTGATCGTGGTCGACGGCAGCATCTGCCGCGGTACCGATATCGTGAAGGCCATCGCGCTCGGCGCGGATGCCGTCGGGATGGGCCGCATGCAGGGCTATGGCCTCGCCGCTGCGGGGCCAGCCGGCGTCGTCCGGATGCTGGAGATTCTGGAAGACGAATGCAGCAAGGCGCTGGGACTTCTTGGCGTAAACGGATTCGGTGAACTCGATCGCAGCTATTTGACGCCGGCCCCGGTCGTCACTGATCCCAGCGTGCTGAGCGCCTTCCCTCTGCTGGACGTCGACCGCAACCCCTATTAGACGACGCGCAGGCGCATCATGAGCGACGCCAGCGAGCCCCGTCTCGAGGGTCCCTGGCGGTTTCGTATCGCCATTCTGATGAGTGCGCATTTGATTGGGACCATCAATGTCGTCTCCGTTCTGGCGATGGCGCCCGTTATTCAGCGGGCAATCGATCTCTCGGCAACCGAGGTCGGCCTCCTGATGACGGCCTATTACTGCGGCCAGGCGATTTGGTCGCTGCCGGCAGGTGCTTTCGTCGACCGGATCGGCGTCGGCCGCGCCCTTGTCGGGGCCATGGCGGGCATTGCCGTCGGCACAAGCGTTGTTGCGACCGCACCAAGCTTACCGTTTCTTTTGCTCGGCATGTTGCTCATGGGGAGCGGTTATTCCTTCACCAATCCGTCCACGGCGAAAGGCGTTTTCGATTGGTTTCCACAGTGCCGCCGCGCCACTGCAATGGGTGCGAAGCAGACTGGCGTGCCGATCGGTGGCGTCATAGCGGCGGGATTGGGCGCGCTTGCCGCCACTGCGGATTGGCGGGTTTTGCTTTGGGTTGTAGCTGTACTGACCATTGTCTTCGGTGCGGTGTGCCTCTCGCTCGTGACGCGACCCTCGGAGGAGACCGCCCCGCGCGCAAAGCCGTTCGCTGGTCTGGCTGAACTCTTCCGTGACGGGAACTACGGGCGCTTTGTACTGTCCAACCTGCTCTATAACTTTGGGCAGGGGAACTTTTTCGGATTCCTGACGCTTTTCGTGCGCGAGGCCGCGCGCGGTACTCAGGAACTGGCCGCGCTCAGCCTCGGGATCGCGCAGGCGACCAGCGCCGTGGCGCGGTTTGGCTGGGGCGCCGTCAGCGACACCTTTTTTCGCGGGCGCCGCAAAGGACTGGTTATCGGAATCGGGATCGCCTCTGTCGTCCTGCTTGCCGCCATGCCGTTGGCCGCCGGTTGGCCGGGTGTGGCGATGATGATCGTCATCGCGGGTCTCGGTATTACCGTCGCAAGCTACGCAGGCTTGACGCAGACCATGTCCGTGGAGGCGGTCGAACCGCGCCTGACGGGTTCGGCCGTCGGCTATAACGGTATCTGCACCCATATTGGCGCGATCATCGGACCGCCCGCATTCGGCGCAGTTGTCGATGCCACCGGCAGCTATATGGGCGGTTGGATGATGACCGCCGGTGTGGTCGCTACTGGCGTCCTGATGCTGGGCTTTGGATTTCGGCCCGGCGGACGCGGATAGGCCGCCGGGCCGGAACCTCGTTTAGACGACCGGGCAGAGGCCGCCGTCGACGTTGATCGCGGTGCCGGTGATGTAGCCGCCGTGCTCCGATGCCAGTAGACAGGCGATGCTGGCGAACTCTTCAGCCTTGCCGACACGGCCCATTGGCAGCTGCGTGCCGAAATCAGCAAGCCATTCGTCGTAGCTCTTGTTGTCTCCGGCATTCTTGTGCCGTTGAACCCATTGGTCGCTGTCGATGCGGCCAACCATCAGGCCATTCACCAGGATGTTGTAAGGCGCGTATTCGCTGGCCATCGCCTTGGTCAGCGACATGCCGGCGGCCCTGCTAATGGCGGTTGGACCGCCTTCGGCCGGTGTCGCTTTTGCACCGGTGTTCAACGAATTGATGATACGGCCCCAGCGCTGTTCCTTCATGTGGGGGATGCACAGACGGCTGAATCGGATATTGGAGAACAGCTTCAGCGTAATGTCGTGCTCCCAGTCCTCGTCGCTGAGGTCCATGAATGGCGAGCGTTTTGAGGTGCCGACGTTGTTGACCAGGATGTCGATGGGACCCAGGTCCTTTACCGCCGCCGCATGTGCCGCCTCAATCTCCGACTTCTCCAGTACATTGCAGGAATATGCACCGACGGTACCGCCGGTTGCTGCCTGGATCTCTTTCTTGGTCTCGTCGAGCACGTCCTGACGCCGCGCCACGATGGCGACTTTGGCGCCCGATTCGGCGAACATCATGGCCATCGCCTTGCCGAGGCCGAGACTGCCGCCGGTGATTAGGGCGGTGCGACCGTCCAAGCGAACTTCCATTTGTCTTCTCCCGTTGGTTTGGCGCTCCGGCCTTTCGGTCCGGCTACGCCGTTTTTTTTGCGTGTTAGGAAAACTTGCGCGCCGCGCCGCCGCTTCAAGGCAGCGCTAGCGTCCATCCTTGCGCGTGGACAGCGCATCGTTGAGTTGGGTCATACGGTCGTGCTGGCCATAGCCACTGTCCGGATGGTGAACCGTGGCCAACATGCGGAACTGAGCGTGGATCGCCTTCTGATCCGGCCGGGCGTTCGGCGGAAAGCCGAAAACGAAGAGCGCATCAGCGCGCGTTCGGACACCGTTCGCAAGAGGCTCGAACGCGAGTGCCATAACCGCAACCCGCAACCGGTCGATCTCCGTCTCGGCCTTGCGCAGCCGCTCTCCGAGTTTCGGTTTCTTGCCTTCCTCGAGGGTCAGAGAAACGCCGCCATTCTCCATTGCTAACGCCATTCCGAGAGCGCGGCGAATTTCGGGAATCTTGAACCCTGCCGGAAGACGCACCTGTAGGCGGGGCTTCCGTCGCCACGGTTTGTTGGCGTTCGGACCCGACTTCAAAACGATCTGTTCGCGATCGTCCGGGGCCGGCTCGCCCGGACCGGGATACTTGGCGACGACGTCGCGGGCTATCAGAAGCAATACGGAACGTGCCAGGTCACCGACATTGACTCGGCGGCTCTCCGCAAGTGCCGTCACCGCGCCACTGAACGCCGATGCACAGGGAATGGCATAGGAGCGCTTGCGGTTTGATTCAGGACCAGGAGCCACGTGGTCGATTTGCCTCGGTGCAAATGCCGGAGAGCCAAATGGGCACAAGATTGCTGGTCTCCGAGGCTCCGTCAACTGCAAATGAAGTTAATAATCGATGGTCGAATCGATCAACCGCGCAACGTGCCGCCCGTCTGTTTCTCGACATTAGCGACGACCTTGGTCGCCACGGCCTCGATTTCGTCGTCAGTGAGCGTGCGCTCGACCGGTTGCAGGGTCAGCCAGATCGCAACGGACTTCTTGTCCGTGCCCAGCGCCTCACCTTCGTAGACGTCGAAGACACCGGCGTCGGCGATCAGCTCGCGATCCGCACTGCGGGCGGAGCGCAGGATTTGCTCCGCGCCCACGCCTCGATCCACAACGAACGCGAAGTCGCGGTGGACAGGCTGGAATGCGGACGTCTTGAGTGAGGGTCGCGCTTTGCCGCCCTTCTGTTTCGGCTGGGGCACACGGTCTAGAAATACTTCGAACCCGGCAGCAGGTCCACGATCGCCGATGCGGCGCAAGATCCGCGGATGAATCTCGCCGAAAAAGGCGAGCACCGCCCTGCCGAGACGCAAAGTCCCGGATCGGCCCGGGTGATACCATGCGGGTGCTTCGGCATCGATCTGCAGGTTGTCGACGGGCGCTCCGACGGACGCGAGCACGGCGCAGGCATCGGCCTTGGCATCGAACACGCTGGTCGCGGCGGGCTGGTCGCGCCAATGGCGCGGGCCCGAATTACCATGGCGTAGACCGGCGGCCACAGCATCCTGACCGCTCGGGGAATCGTCCCGGTAAGCCGGTCCCACCTCGAACAGACCCGCATCGGGGTAGCCCCGGTCGGCATTGCGTTTTGCCGCGGCGACGAGGTTCGGTAGAATTGACGGACGCATAACGTCCAAATCGGCACTGATCGGATTGGCAAGCCGCAGGTCGTCCCCAATCCCGCCGAAGAGATCGACATCCGCTCCCGGCATGAAGGACCAGGTAACCGCCTCCATCATGCCGCGTTGGGCGAGCGTGCGTTTGGCGAAGGCGGCGCGGCGCTGAGGCACACCGATGGCCGGATTCGGCAAAGACGTCTCGCGTTCCATCGGAACTGCCGGAATCTCATCGAAGCCCTTGACCCGCAGCACTTCCTCGATCAGGCAGTACTCCGTTGAAACGTCAGCGCGCCACGACGGTGTTGTCGCTCTGATGAGGCCGTTATCTTGTTCTGGTTTGAAACCAAGGCGGTCCAATATGGACAGCGCTTCTTCCGTGTCGACATCGACGCCGCCGAATGACTTGAGGCGTTCCGGGCGCAGCGATACCGGCCTCGCCCAGTCGGGCATCTCGCCCGCGACTGTCAGTTCCGAGGCTTCACCGCCGCAGAATTCGAGAATCAGGCGCGTCGAAACTTCGGCGCCCCAATAGGCGGATTCCGGATCGAGGCCGCGCTCGAAGCGATAGCGCGCGTCGGATTCAATGCCCAGCTTGCGCCCGGTCGTCGCCGTGCGAATCGGGTCGAAGAGGGCCACTTCGAGGAACACGTTTGTCGTCTCTTCTGTGCAGCCGGTGTCTTCGCCGCCCATGATGCCGCCGATGCCGTGGACGCTGTTTGCGTCGGCGATCACGCTCATGCCGTCTTCGAGCGAATATTCCCGGCCATCTAGTGCAAGTATCTTCTCGCCGTCTCGGGCGAAGCGCATTGTGAGATCGCCTGACAACTTGTCTGCGTCGAAAACATGGAGCGGTCGGCATAGATCGAAGGTGACGAGATTCGTGATGTCGACCAGAGCGGAGATTGGCCGTAGGCCGATGGCGATCAACCGGTCCTGAACCCATTTCGGGCTGGGGCCGTTGGATACGCCCCGGAAATAGCGCCCGACAACCATCGGGCAGGCGTCTTGGTGTGCCTCCGGGAAATCGCGTTGCCATTTGATTGGGGGCTCGAATGTCCCTTTGTGCTTCTCAGCCGAAATCGGCTTCAACGTGCCGACACCAGCCGCCGCGAGATCGCGGGC
>JAYZET010000022.1:0-9019 GCA_036337155.1 Pseudomonadota bacterium
ATCGGCTGCAACCGCATTGGCAAGGCGTCGAAACTGTGGAAGCGGCCTACATATGTCAGTGCCTCCGTGTTCAATCCCTCACACAGAATTTCTAGTGGTTCCTGATAACGCTCGAAATTTGTATCCGAATCCGCTTCTTGACCCCAGAAATAGGCTTCCATCACACCGCCACGGCCGACACCGATCTCCAATCGCCCACCGCTGAGATGGTCGAGCATGCTGATCTCCTCGATCAGCCTCAACGGATGGTGTAGAGGCAGTACGTAGACGCAGGGCCCAAAGCGCAGCTGTCTTGTCCGTTGTGACCCTGCAGCGAGAAAAACATTTTGCGACGGTGCCAGGCTGTGCACCGCCGGTGTGTGGTGTTCAGCCAGGTGATAGGAGTAGAAGCCGGCTTTATCCAAAATTTCAACCTGTTGTAGACGCAGATCGTAAATCTGTTGTAAGGGCATACCCTCGACAGGCTCGATATGATCGAAAACACCGAATTGTAAAGTCAAAGTGGACATCCTAAATGGCGGTTATTTTGGATCATCCTGCCATTTTCGTCTTCCAGATCAAATCTTGGATTGAATTATTTCTCTTATTGCCGGTTCATCTGCGAACCCGGTATGTTTCAGATAAGCGAAATCGATTGGGGATATTCGAATGAACGGCGGTTCTGCGATCCGCTACAAGGGTGGGCTAGTTAATCTAGATAAAGGCCTGATTAGTAGGAATATTTTTACCAGCCAAAAGGTCTATGAGGACGAGCTGGAACGGATTTTTCCGCGTTCCTGGTTGTTTGTCGGTCACGAAAGCCAGGTGCCGGAACCGGGCGACTACATGCTAAGCCGAATGGCTGAAGAATCTGTTATCTTCAACCGCGACAGAAAGGGAAAGCTGCACGTTTTTCTCAACAATTGTCGTCACCGTGGAATGCGGGTGTGCCGTTATGACAAGGGCAATTCAACCAAATTTGCTTGCCCGTTTCACGCCTGGGTCTTCAACGATGAGGGTGCATTGGTCGGCGTACCTAAAATGAAAAGTGCCTACCACAACGAACTCGACAAATCGCAATGGGGCCTGATCGAAGCCCGCGTTTACAGCTATCGCGGTTACGTCTTCGCTTGTTGGGATGCTGATGTGCCCAATTTCGAGACCTCGATCGGGGATTTTCGTTTCTATCTCGACGATTATTGTGAACTGCCCGATGGCACCTACGGTGACTGGGAGGCGTTCGGCGGCGTTTTTAAGTGGAGCGTGCCGTGCAATTGGAAATGGGGTGCAGAAAATTTTTCTGGCGACTACTACCACAATCCCAGCCACGCTTCCGTAGATGCGGTGGTTCTAACGCCATCCGGTGTCAAGGGTCGCCACACCTATGATACGGTAACCCGTAAGCGTGATGTCGAATTGCTCAACGTTTGTATCCGGCCTGAAGGTCATACCGCGCGTGGCCAACTCTTCGCGGAGAACTACGAGTATATGCCTACCTATCAGGAGAGGGCGGTTGTCGAGGATTATTTCCGAGACTGCTACAATAAACGACAGTCGCTTCGCGGCGAGAAGGCTCGCTTTTTTGGGCATGGCGGTACAATTTTTCCAAACGTATCGTTTTCAAACGGTGTGCAAAGCATGGGAACCTGGCACCCGAACGGGCCGCATGAAACGCAAGTTTGGCGGATATTCCTGGTGCCGAAGGAAGCGCCGGACGAGGTCAAGGATGTACTGCGACACTATGTTATCCGTTATCAAGGTCCCTCAGGCCTGACAGAACAAGACGATATGGAGAATTGGGGCTCCGCGCATGAAGGATCGCGAGGAACAATCGCACGTCGCTACGACTATCCTTACACGATGGGTATGGGACACGAGACCAAAGGCTGGTCGGAGGAGTGGCTGGGCGGGGAAGTATACGTCACTGAGGATGTCAGTGAGCAAAATCAACGCACTTACTACGAACGTTGGGCGGAACTCATGGAAACCCCCCCGACCGCGCCGCAACTGCGCGACACTGCCGTGGCGGCGGAGTAGGGTTCATGGACGGTGCGCCAGATCCACACAAAATGAAAAATCTTTTACTTCGATACGAAGTGGAGCAATTTTTTAATCACGAAGCAGAATTACTGGACTCACGGCAATTCGAAAGTTGGCTGGATCTGCTCTCCGAGGACATCCGATACTGGATGCCACTAACTCGAAATCAAGAATTCGGCAAGTGGGGCGAACAACATACCCGCGAGGGGAAAGACCTGAATTGGTTTGATGAAGGCAAATTTGAACTTGAACAGCGGGTCAAGCAGATCATGACGGGGATGCATTGGGCTGAAGAGCCTATTTCGCGCACCTGTCACATGATTTCCAACCTCCAGGTAGTAAACGGTGGTGATGAAACGATTGATACGCGCTGCCGATTTTTAGTCTATCGAAACCGGGCAGAAACCGAGACGGATTTCTTTGTCGGGAAAAGACATGACACTTTGCGCCGAGACGCTGGCAGCTTCATGATTGCTACGAGAAAAATTTATTTAGATCAAAGCGTTCTTTTGGCGAAGAACCTGACGGTCTTTTTCTAATAAAATTAAGCCGCGGCATTCTGGCGCGACAAACGACTTTAGGGAGTGGGACGGATGCAACGATCCCGGTTGCCGGCTGGCGGCGGAAATATCTTTCAAAAAATCAGGGCCAAACGCGCCGAGGCGGCGGGACAGGGAATGGAACTCTTCGACCTTTCGATTGGCGAACCTAAGGGGGCGGCGCTGATAAGCGCACGTAAGGCGGCGCGCGATGCCGTGATGAGCGACGAAGAGGCCATGCACGCATATCAATACAATGATTGTCCTGCCGTGCCAGATTTCGCTCGTCGCTTTGTGATAGCGCATCTTTCCCGAGTAATGCCTGAAGGCAGTGTAGATTACCTGCCAATCCCAGGAATTAAACCCATCATTGGCCTTTTACCGCTTGCCTGCGGTTGTGCGCTTGAAGACGTCACGGTTGCGACAATGACCAAGCCAGGTTATCCGATCCCGGCGGATTGGTGTGCCTACCACGTCAACGTGACACACTATCCATTACCGCTTAACGTGCAGAACCAGTTCCGCTTTTCGGCTTCGGATATCGAAACCGGCACCAGCTTGGTTATGACCAACTATCCGCATAACCCATCAGGTCAGATTGCAACGGCGGACTGGCTGCGTACAGTCTGCCAGTATTGTAGCGACAACGATATTCGCCTGTTTAACGATGCGGCTTATTTCTCCCTCAGCCACTCGGAGGATAGCGCGACCTTGGCCGAAGTGGCGATTGATTACCCTGACCTTTCCTGGGCGGAGGCATATACGGCCGCCAAGCTGATTGGCAATGGGACCGGTTGGCACGTTGGTGCGATGATAGGCTCTCCTGACTTCATGGCTGACGTTAAAGAGGTCAAGGGCAAGACCGACGCTGGTATTGTTGCTCCCATGGCGGCCGGAGCAATCGCTGCCTTAGAAGAAGACCAGGTTGGTATAGCGCAGTATCGCGAGATGTATCGGGCGCGGTTGGATTCCCTGATAGGTGTAATCTCCGATTGTGGTATGCGCATCGCCGCCCAACCGCAGGCCGGTTTCTACACTCTATGGGAGGCGCCATCACGGGCCTTTGGTGAGAGGATGGATAGTTCAGAAGCCTTTAACTTTGCGATGATTGACAAGGCCGGCGTTGTCGGGGTGCATTTTCCAGGGTGCATCCGCTACGCCGTTTGTGCTGATGTGGCAGCCATAGAAATTGGCTTGCGTAAGGCATTTGAAGCAGCTGATGTCGGTTACGATTAAGGGATTACTATGTCTAAACACATAATTGATTTGAGCGGTAAGGTTGCTCTAATCACTGGCGGTAGCCGCGGCCTCGGAAGAGAGATTGCTCTTGGTTTTGCAGAAGCTGGTGCTGATGTTGCGATCACCAGCCGCAAGAAGGAATCTTGTGAGCCGGTGGCCCAGGAGATTTTGGCGATAGGACGTCGAGCCTTCGCCTATGGCTGCCATGTTGGCTACTGGGATCAGGTCAACGGATTGATCGATGCGGTCTACGACTATTTCGGCAAAGTTGACGTGCTGATCAACAATGCCGGTATGTCTCCGCTTTACGATCGGCCGAATGATATCCCGGAATCCCTCTGGGACAAGGTACAGGAAGTAAATCTTAAAGGCCCGTTCCGGCTCTGCGCTGAAGTCGGGCAGCGCATGCTCGATGCAGGCGCCGGCTCTATTATTAATGTGTCCAGCACCGGAGCGATCCGACCTACCGGTGGTATCATTCCCTATGCTGCGGCGAAAGCAGGCCTTAACGCGATGACGGAAGCATTTGCGCAGGCCTATGGACCCAACGTACGGGTTAACGGCATCATGCCGGGCCCATTTCTGACTGATATTTCGAAGGCATGGGACATGGAAAAATTCGCCGAACGAGCCCGTACGCGAATAGCGATGAAACGCGGCGGCAAACCGGACGAAGTAGTCGCTGCAGCGTTATATTTGGCATCGGATCACGCCGGCTACACGACAGGGTCGATAATGCGGATCGACGGTGGTTCGACATGACATTTTCTATCGTTGGCTATGATCTAGAGGCCGATCAGGTGGGGATTGGCCTCACCACGGTTACAATGGCAGCAGGCGGAACCTGTCCTAGCTATTCACCCAGCGGGGATATTGTCGTCGTGCAAGCCTTCGGTAATCCTGTAGCAGGTGTTGCGGGGGTGCGGGCACTTGAGGCCGGGAAGGGGCTTGATAACGCCGTTGCGGCAATGCGTACGGCAGATCCATCTTTCAGCTACCGCCAGATCGGCATCGTAACGCGGAACGGCGAACTATTCAGCCACACCGGAGAAAACGCGCGACCCTGGGCAGGTCATATTCAAGGCGACAATTTTGTTGCCATGGGCAACGTATTGACAGGTCGGCCAGTCGTCGATGCGATGGCCGATGCTTTTAGTACGTCCGTAAACGAAACTTTGGCCGAGCGTCTATTGCTTGCGCTGGAGGCGGGGCGAGATGCCGGCGGACAACAAGCTCCCGGTGGTCGCCACTACGACGAACGGTCTTGCTTACTTAAAGTTATAGGCAACGATGTCGGTCGTGAAGTTCCAGCTCTCGATCTACGTCTAGATATGACGTCGGATGCGGTGACCGAGATGCGCCGCTTCTGGGAAATCTATAAACCGGTCGTTCCCTTCCGGGCTGCCCGTGCCGCAGACCCGGCTTCGATACCGTCGACATACGATTGGGAGAGACAGAACCTCGACAAAAATCCTCCGCCGAGCACAATCAAGGGAGAGGTCTTAGATGGAGATTGATCCGGTAATAGAGAAGGCGGCTTTCGAAGTGGTCGAGCGCTATATTGCGGCTATCAATGCGGGTGATGAAGACGGTGTGCGTGACGCGTTCAACTTCCCTCACTTCCGCATTGGTATGGGTGGCCGCGTGGTTCACTACCCGGACGCCTCGACCAACCCGCTGGCGAACTTCCGCGAGAAAACGCTAACGGATAGCTGGTACCGCAGCAAGATCGATAATCTTGAAGTGTTAGCGACGTTCCCGGGGAAAGCTCATGTCGGCGTCCATTTCCGCCGCCTGCGGGAAGATAGTTCCGAGATTGGTGCCTACTACTCGCTATACATTGTCACCGAAGTGGACGGCCATTGGGGTATCCAGGGCGGATCGGGGACTGGTACTTAAAACCTCAAATCTTTCCTGTGATCCATCGAATTTTCCAGGCACAGCTTGAAGTCCATCGTCTTCCTGCACTAAAGCGCTAATGAAATTTGAAACATAGGCTCTTGGATGATCCGCACACTCTCGCACTTATCACGAGGTGACATTGAACGATGTCGGCTAGATCGAAGGAGCTTTTCGATTGACCTGGACTGACAATTACCAGGGTGCCGTTTGTTACAGTGATATTGCCAGTTGCTAAATGAGTTTTTTAGGAGTGGATAATTCAGCGTTGCGGCGGTTGACCTGCGACCGTAACGCGATGCAGGTAGCGTGGCATTGTATCGTCGTAATCGACGATAGCTGCATGCACCAGGCTACGATTATCCCATAGTAACAAGTCATTAGGCTGCCAACGATGGCGATATGTGAACGCGGGGCGCGTCACATGGTTGCGCAGGAATGCTAGCAAGGCGTCGCTTTCGCCGGGCTCTAGTTCTGGAAATCCTGTTGCGAAGTTCGGGTCGACGAACAGTGCTCGACGCTTCGTCTCGGGATGGGTGTGAGTTGCAGGATGAATGGTAATCGGTGAATTTGTGTATTCACTCTCTTCGGCGCTGACTTTGAATTCAGCGAGGCGGTCCTTGTTGGTGCGATAAACCTGGTGGAATTCGTGCGCGCAGGTTAGCCCATCGAGTAAATTTTTATAGGGCTGAGACAAAGCTTCATACGCTGCATTCGTGTTGGCAAACATTGTATCGCCGTAACCAACCGGAATTTCTATACCATATAGTAGGGACGCTTTTGATGGAGCAGGTAGGTAAGCACCGTCTGAATGCCAATATTCACCGTTATAAGCACGGCCAATCCGTTTCCCATCAGGTTTCTTTCGGTTCGAGGATAACAAGATTTCCGGGTGCTCTGGCATGAGGTTGGCCTTAAGAACGTGGATTTCGATTTCGCCAAAGCGCCGCGCGAAAGCGATATGATCATTTGGTTCTAAATTCTGGTTGCGAAAAACGAGAAGGCTGTGGTCGTGCCAGGCCTCAAGAATCGCGTCAAAGGCCGAGTTGACCAATGGCTTTGTCAGATCGACGCCATGTACCACGGCGCCAACGGTGCCGCTGAGCCTTTCGATTTCAATGTCGCGCATGCCGATTACTCCCCGCGGCGGACCAGTGCGGCAATGGAACCGCCATCAATAGTAATCGTCTCCCCGGTAATGAAGGCTGCATCGTCCGATGCGAGGAACGCAGCGGCCCCGGCGACATCCTCCGGCTCACCCCATCGGCGTACCAAATTGTCATCGTTCAAATTGTTGCCAAAGTCGGGGTCTTCCTTAAATTGCCGGTTGAATGGGGAGGCGATCATACCGGGTGCCAAAGCGTTGACGGTGATGTTTTTACCGGCCATGTCGGCGGCAAGCGCCTTTGTCATCGCCATCAGCCCGCCTTTGGCCGCGACATAGCCAACCCGGTTCGGCCGCCCCACAGTGCTGGCAATGGAAGCCATGTTGACGATGCGCCCTCGACCCGCTGCCAACATGTGCGGCAAGATTGCCTGGCAACACAGAAAGTGGCCCGTCAGATTGACATCTAGCATATGCCGCCAATCGTCTTCGCTGTGTTCGAGAAAGGGTTTTATGATGCGGCTGCCCGCATTGTTGATAAGTATGTCGATCTTACCGAAGTGCTCAATCGCCGCCGCTTCCATCGCATCGATACTTGCACGCATTGTGATGTCGGTTGCGGTTCCGATTGCCTGACCGCCTTCGGCGCAAATTGCCTCTGCCACGGACTTGGCAGGTTCTTCATTGATGTCGGCCGCTACGATTTCGGCTCCGTCCTCTGCGAGTTTCAGCGCGATTGCTCGCCCGATGCCGCTGCCAGCTCCGGTGACGATGGCTGATTTTCCCTTAAGACGCATTGCACCTCGCTTCACAGAATTGGTGTGACACTTTCTTTATGCCTAGAGAAAAACTCTGGTAGCGGTTTCTAAAAATGAAGGCGTAAACATAGTGTTATGCTGCACCAAATACCCGATCGAAGATCGTATCGATATGTTTTGTGTGATATTCTAGATCGAAAAGGCCTTCCAGTTCAGGTTGAGTTAGATAGTTGCTGATAACCGTATCCGTTTTTAGTAGATCGGCGAAACTTTTCCCCTCTTGCCAACTTTCCATGGCGTTTTTCTGTACCGAGCGATAGGCGTCCTCGCGGCTCATCCCGGCTTGGGTAAGAGCCAGAAGCACACGTTGAGAATTGTGCAGTCCACCGAGTTGATCAAGATTGCGTTGCATTTGTTCGGGGTATACGACGAGTTTCTCGATGAGCCCTGTTGCTCGTGCCAACGCGAAATCTAACGTGACTGTCGCATCCGGTCCGATGATACGTTCGACGGAAGAGTGGGAAATGTCTCGCTCGTGCCACAGTGCGACGTTTTCCATCGCCGGGGATACTGCGCTGCGGACGATACGAGCGAGACCGGTCAGGTTTTCTGTTAGCACGGGATTGCGTTTGTGCGGCATCGCCGACGAACCTTTTTGGCCTGGCGAGAAATACTCCTCCGCTTCGCGTAGTTCGGTTCGCTGTAAGTGCCGAACCTCCACAGCCAAGTTTTCCAATGACGATGCGATGACACCCAGCACGGCGAAGAACATGGCGTGTCGATCCCTCGGGATTACCTGGGTTGAGACAGGCTCAACGGTAAGGCCCATCTTGTCGGCGACATGCGCTTCGACCGCGGGATCGATATTGGCAAAGGTGCCGACTGCTCCGGATATAGCACAAGTCGCAATTTCCGCCCTTGCCGTTCCCATGCGTTGCCGCGCGCGCTGAAATGATGCGTGATGGCCGGCGAGCTTAAGGCCGAAGGTTGTTGGTTCCGCGTGGATCGCGTGGCTCCGGCCAATCGTAACCGTGTATTTGTGTTCCGTCGCTCGTCTCTGTAAGGCCGTCAGCAAGGCGTCAAGGTCGGCAATCAGGATGTCTGCGGCACGGCTCAATTGTACCGCTAGGCAGGTGTCGAGCACGTCGGAAGAGGTCATGCCCTGGTGTAGGAAGCGGGCTTCATCGCCGACATGCTCGGCAACATTGGTCAGGAATGCAATGACATCGTGTTTGGTCTCCCGCTCGATCTCGTCGATCCGGTCTATCTCGAACGTACCGCGGTCCCAAATCGCCTGTGCCGCGTCTTTAGGCACGACGCCTAGCTCCGCCATTGCGTCGCAAGCATGGGCTTCAATCTCTAGCCAGATCTGGAACCGGGTTTCTGGTTCCCAAATCGCTTTCATGTCAGGACGGCTGTAACGGGGAATCATGCGAGGGTGGCTCCAATACAAATGGGTG
>JAYZET010000023.1:0-36391 GCA_036337155.1 Pseudomonadota bacterium
CATATTCATGATTGACATACATGGCTTGCCCGACTGACCTACACGCTCGAGCAACTCACGCACGCCGGGTGAACGGTATTGCGGTTCCTGCATAGCAAGAACGACTAAATCATAATCGTTCGGGTCCGCATCCTCCGTGCCTCCAGCCGACAGTGAGCCAGCGCAATCCTTAGAGTTGATCTCAACAAGGCCTTCTCGACCCTTCACTGGCATGCGGACGATCGCACCATCACGATTGAAAAGCTCTGCCTCTTCGGGCAAGCAAATCAGCCGCACCGAATGCCCCGCCAGCACCATCTTAATGGCAAGCAGAGAGCCATATGACGCACCCATGATTAACGTGTTATACTTTTGACCCATTATTTCCTCCCCAGATATTAGCAGTTCAACCCAGGCCAAACACCAGTTCGGGCCGCCCCGTTAATTATGAATCTGCCCGTTTTGGATACGCCGGGTCAAGCGCTGGTATACAAAGGATCCATACGACCGTTCCTCACACCAATGTGTTGCAGACAGCAGTGTCATTCGATAAGCACGAAAGTACGGATCTCGATGCTCTCGCGAGGCGGCGCAACCTCGGAACCGGTCAAGTCGAATGCCCCATGGGGGGTGAATTGTGCGCGGCCGTCGTCCATGCTGTCCCACCCCTTAATCAGAAGAACCTCGTCGCGCGTCATTTCGGAAGCATAGTACCACCGCTGACCTGAGCCGTGCGCTAAATGATAAATCTCGCCAACACGATCCGGGAAAATCTGATCTGTTGCTACGAGTTCGTGCCTTGCAATACTCGATGCGTCGGCCACCGCCAAAGGCGAGCGCTTCACCGGCCCGCTAATCGGACGCCATACATTGATCTGAATAATACGCATACCAGCAGCGATAAGTCGCTTGAATTCCGCCTGGCCAAGCACATCCTTTGCCCGCTGCGGTCCACTCTTGACCGTATAATCGACGTGAACGCGAGTAGCGGGCCCTCTCAATCCGTCGGGGTTCTTCGCGCCACTTCTGCTATCGGATCGGCGCGTCTTATCGAATATTTCAATTCGGCTTGCGCCGAATCGTTCACGAAGTAAGACTTGTATCTCAGCGTAATAGTCAGATTCGACGACTGCATCGTCGTAAAGGTCGTCGACAGCGGTCGGTTGCAACAGCAATTCGAAACCTTCTTTATCGACTGAGAGTTCAGGCGCAACCGGTCGCATGTCTGCGACAGCTACATCGTGCGCTTCAAGCTCGAAGAAGACTTTTGGGATAGCGCCTGTTAACGCTGAACTATGAAAGATTGGCTTAGTATCCTGCGGCTTGATAAAAGCCAACGATCCGCTGACATTGGGCAAGTCGATCCCGGTCGAAGACAGTGTCTCTGTTTGACCCATGTTCATGTTCCTCGGTAATCGCTTGGTCGCACAATTGTAGCCTATTTGCTGCCTTTAAATTGGGTAATTTGTCATAGAATTGCGACTTACTTATTTTTTAATTCGGATTAAAACCATATCTCTTAGAAGAATTTTTACAATCAAACGCCATCGCTGTCTCGGTATCGCTCCTTCAGCTTCCTCATCCCCGCGAGCCATCGATCGTAATCACCAGTCTTGCGCTGCAGATAGTCCAGCACCACCGGATGCGGCAGGATCAGAAATTCCTCACGATCCATCGTCTCGACGACACAATCCGCTAATTCTTCTGCCTCAATCATGCCGTCAAGTGACGCGACACCCCCTTCGCGTCCTTGCGTCATCGCTGTGCGGACAGCTTGGGGTGCCAACACGGATACCTTCACGCCGCGCGTGCCGTATTCGATCGATAGCCATTCAGCAAGCGCGACCGCCGCATGCTTAGTTACCGCGTAGGTCGCCGAGTTCACATGCGAGAGAAGTCCCGCAGCGGAGGCTGTATTGACGAGATATCCGTCACCGCGTGCTGCCATTTTAGGCCCGACGGCGCGTGCTGCGTAAACATGGGCCATTACGTGGATGTCCCAATTCTTCTGCCAATCGGCGTCCGGCGCATCCTCGCCGCCCAGCCAGGCGATACCAGCGTTTGAGCAGAATATGTCTATCGGCCCAATCTCGGCCTCCACTCGCTCTACTAATGTCTCGATATCACTCTCCCGGGAGACATCGGTGACAATGGGCAGTCCACTGATTTCATCGGCGATTGCAACTAGCGCTTCCTCTTGCAGATCAGCGACGGCGATGCCGGCCGCACCTTCCGCCGTGAATTTGCGCGCAAGGGCACGACCGATCCCGCTTGCCGCCCCCGTTATTATCGCAACTTTACCCTCAATTCTCATGTCCAGTCCTCCGGCCTTTGATTGTAATCCTTAAGACACATAGCTATCGGACGGGGCAATAGCTTCAAGCGACGCTTACGATAGCAAACGTCGCAACTACCCATATGTTAACTTCAAGCTCACGCCACTTGTTGGGAGGATTTGCCATGAAGATCGTCGGCTACGAAGTAACCACACTCAACATTCCAGAAGACGATCCGCTCGCCAACATGCCGGAAGAAGTGGGGCGCATGAGGCCAATCGTTATCCTAAGGCTACGTGTAGACGACGGCCTGGAAGGGATTGGGGTTACTTTCTATGGCGGTGCAATGACCGGCAGCCTCAAGGTTGCGTTAGAGGAATTAGCCGCGTTGACCGTCGGCGATGACCCGCTCCGGATTGAACATATCGTCGCAAAACTACGAACTTCGGCCGGCGATCATTGCGGTCCCGGCGGGATTTTTACCTTGGCACTCTCTGCGATCGACATCGCCCTTTGGGATATAAAGGGAAAAGCACTAAATCAGCCGCTCTGGCGGCTACTCGGCGGTCACCGAGACCGGGTGCCAACCTATGCTTCCGGCTCGCTGCGCCGGGGTCTTACTGACGACCAAGCGCAGAAGGCTGCCCACATATTAGTCGACAAGGGATTTCGCGAGATGAAAACGCAGATGGCGTTGCCGGGAAACCCGACACCGGAGGACGAGATACGACGCGTCCGTGTCGTTCGCGAGGCAATTGGTTCTAACGTCAAACTGATGTGCGACATCAACCAACGCTGGCGGCCGGAACAGGCTATCGACATCGGTAGCCGGATTGAGGACATCGGCCTGTTTTGGTTAGAAGACGTAACGACGGCAGACGATTATGGAGGGTTGGCGCGCGTCAGCACCGCTCTGAAAACACCCATAGCCGGCGGCGAGTATTTGTGGGGAATTGGTCCCTTCCGGCAAATGATTGAAGCCCGGTCAGTCGATATCGTCATGGTCGATATCGTCCGTGCGGGCGGTTTCTCTCAATGGATGAAGATCGCGGGCATGGCCGAAGCATTCAACTTACCAATTGTCAGCCACGTCATGCCGGAAATTTTAGTGCATGCCGTCGCTGCCTGCCCAAATGGCCTGACGGTCGAATATATGCCCTGGATGCTGTGCCTTTACGAGGAAACACCGGCGATTGAAAATGGCGAGTTGATCCTACCTGAAAGGCCGGGCCTCGGTCTTACCTTCGACGAGAAGGCTATCGCCACATTCAAAGCCTGAAAATCTGAAGAGCTTGAGAAAGATAGCACCAATGAGATTTGCACTTGGACAATCAACACCACGCGTGGAAGACCTACGCCTATTACGAGGCGGCGGTCGCTATACCGACGACATCAATCTGGAGGGCCAAGCCGCATCCTACATTCTGAGATCGCCGCACGCACATGCGCGCATCCGCGACATTGATGTATCCAAAGCAATGTCCACACAAGGCGTAATTGCGATTTATACGGGCAAAGATATCGTAGCGGCCGAGCTTGGTGGCACACCATGTTTCGCGTCGAAACTCGTGCCGCTCAAACGACCCGACGGCACAGATATGTATGAACCGGAGCGACCCGCGCTTGTCTCAGATAAGGTAGCCTTCGTTGGCGACTACGTGGCCTTTATCGTCGCAGAGACCCGCGCACAAGCGCGCGACGCCGCCGAACTAATAGTGGTCGACTACGAAGAACTAGACCCGGTCGTTGAGATTGAAGATGCACTTCTTGAAAACGGGCCGGCCGTCTGGGAAGACTGTCCCGACAACACCTGTTTCCGCATGGAGCAAGGGGATAAGGCAGCAACAGATGCAGCATTCACAGCTTCTGACCATATTTGCGGCATCAATATTCCATTCGCGCGCGTTGCCATCAATCCGATGGAACCGCGCGCCGCTATCGGTAACTACGACCGGTTCGAGGACCGCTATACGCTCTATGCCGGAAACCAATTCCCACACGACATCCGGAGCTGGCTCGCCCAATCGGTTTTAAAGGTGCCGGAAAGTCGACTTCGTATCATTAGTCCGGACATGGGCGGGTCGTTCGGTTTGCGTTCCAACTGCTTCCCGGAACTGGCCCTAGTGATGTGGGCCGCTAAGCAGCTTGGTCGGCCCGTAAAATGGACCAATGAAAGGTCCGATGCGATTCTGGAAGAGCACGCTCGAGACTTCACCATGCGGGTCGAGCTAGCGTTAAACTCTGACGGCAATTTCCTCGGTTTGCGAGTGCTTAAGCGGGCCAGCGTCGGTGCTTATCTCAACAACTTCGGCCCTCTGCCGGCATTTGGAAATCTTGGCGGCGTCGCCGGCGTCTACAAAATTCCCACGATACACGCCGAGATCACGGGCGTCTTCACCAATTCAGGTCCAACAAGTCCCTACCGAGGAGCCGGCCGACCCGAAGCGACCCTTGCTATCGAACAAGTCATTGATCTCGCCGCGCGAGAAATGGGTATCGACCGTGTTGATTTGCGCCGCCGCAATATCATACCTGCCGACGCGTTCCCCTATCAAACCGCACTTAGCTATAACTATGATTGCGGGGAATTCGAACGCAATATGGATCGCGCCATAGAAATGGCGGACGCTGCCGGGTTTGAAGCCCGACGTGAATCCTCACGCGCTTCTGGAAAATTACGTGGACTTGGGCTTGCAAACGCCATCGAACAAGCCGCCGGCATGTTCGATGAAGGCGGTGAAATCAGGTTTGACCAAGAAGGCCACGTTACCGTTCTAATGGGCACCCACTCCCATGGCCAGGGCCACGAGACGGTCTTCAAACAGTTGATTTCGGAAAAGTTCAACATCGATTCTGAACAAATTCGCTACGTCCAGGGCGACACCGATATGGTCGCCTACGGCCACGGTACCGGCGGGTCTCGGGTCTCCGGTCTTGGGGGAGCCGCGCTCATGGGAGCGGCCAATAGGATTATCGAAAAGGGTAAGCGCATCGCCGCACATAATTTGGAAGCGGCCGAGGTCGATATCGAATTCACGGATGGGCGGTTCGCCGTCGCGGGAACGGATCGGGGCCTTGATATGAAGGAAGTCGCCGGCCTCGCCTTCCAACCAGCTATGCTACCGTCAGGCATGGAGAGCGGCCTCAACGGCTTTGATACGTTCAAGTCGCCCGGCCCCACCTTCCCAAACGCCTGTCACGTAGCGGAAATCGAAATTGACCCTGAAACCGGAATGGTCGAAATTATTAGCTACGTTGCGGTCGACGATGTTGGTACCGTGATGAACCCCCTGCTGCTGAAGGGGCAACTGCACGGTGGCATCGTGCAGGGCATCGCACAGGCGCTCGGCGAGCGGATCGTCATGGACAAATCCGGGCAGGTAATCACCGGTTCATTCATGGATTACCACATGCCTCGGGCAGACGAGTATCCGTCCTTTAAGATCGAGACGAACCCAGTACCAAGTCCGCGTAATCCGCTCGGCATCAAGGGAGCGGGAGAAGCAGGCACCGTCGGAGCCGTTGCCTGCCTCGCCAGCGCAGTACACGACGCTCTAGCACCCGCTGGTATTTCGTCGATCAACCTTCCAGCGACACCCGAAAGCATCTGGCGCACTCTTAACAAAACTTAGGCGTTCAGTGGAAAAATGCGTCGACGAAGGCCCCAAAATATACACATTACAACCTGATAGCCCCCATTCCTGATCGCATACGCCCAGCGGTCTAGACTTGGGCTAGGCATTGAAACAAAATCCCAATTAAGATTAGGCGGTAATCGCCGAAAAAATCTCGCCACCGCCGCTTATGATCATGTCAACCGCGACATATGCGATGATCAGCAAACCGAGATAACCAAGCCAAATGTGCTTTTCCAGCAACCTAGCGATGAAGTTCGCCGTAACTGCCATCAATGCGATCGACAACACGAGGCCGAAGATCAGCATTTCCATATGGTCCCGCGCTGCACCGGCAACAGCAAGCACATTATCGAGAGACATCGTTGCATCGGCTACGATGATATTTATCATGGCAGTGCGAAGCGTCTTTGGTGACCCTTCTGCTCCCTTCTCATCGGCCTGACGCTCCATTTCCTCTACCGTGGCACCAGCCCGGATTTCTTGCCACATCCGCCAACAAACCCAAAGCAGCAGCAATCCGCCAACCACCTTGATGCCGATTATACTGAGTAATTGCACGACTATCACGGCGAACAGAATTCGCAACACCGTAGCGCCAATTATGCCCCAGAAAATTGCTTTTTTCCGAAGTTCCGGTGGCAAACCTGCCGCAGCCATCCCAATAATAATTGCGTTATCGCCTGACATTACGATGTCGATCACGATGATCTGAAAGAACGCGGTCATTTCCGCAGAAGTAAAGCTATCGAACACGCGAGGTCACCACCTGAAGATTGCCTTTCCCAATACGACCTTCCGACGCACGGGTCAGCTCGTTGATCGCGACTTTTTTGAGGAAATTAGCCACGCCAGCAAAGGTTTAACCCCGAGGGATGATATTATTAAGTTGTAGATGCGGAGAGGAAATAGCAACGTAATAAATGTGGCTAAATTGAATTTTTCCGATCCTCAAGAAGTCCGGTGCATTTCTTCCACCTTTTCCAGAGGTAATTTCTCAATCGATTCCAATTACATGCTCTTAGACACGACCCACAGCTGCACCCGAAGCACATTCAAGTCCGACTGGTCCTAAAAACTCATTCTACCGCTAACCCCTCATTTAGATCCCTCGCTACTAACCTATCGTCTCGTTCAGCAGGCTCTCCATAGCCACCACCACCGCCCGTACGCATGATTAGGAGATCACCTTTCTTGAGCTCCAGACCATCCTTTGAGCCCACGACAATGGTTTCACCATCACGTTCAATTAGATTCTCAGCATGCCGTCCCGCAGCACCTCCGAAGACGCCCATGGGAGCTATGCGGAAGCGATCGCCATAGGTCGCAAAGGCGACACCATCTTCCAAAATTCGATAGCTCTTCTCAAAGCCCAGACCACCACGATACTTACCCGAACCACCCGATCCAGGTATTAGAGCATAGTTCTCAATCCGAAAAAACCCGTAATCTAGCTCCATCGCTTCAATTGGAATGTTGGAGCAATTAGAGAGCGCACTGTCTACCCCGTCACATCCGTCGCTGTGTGCACCCCCACCATAACCACCACCAAAAATCTCAAGATAGATATTGTATTTACCGTCGCGAAACTCGCTAAGGCAGGCCGCGGTTGCCGTATCGTATCCGGGCGCAATCACGCGTTCCGGCACGACCTGTGCCAGGGCTGACATCACCGAATTAAAGACCCTATAGCTCGGAAGCAGGCGAGCGCGGACCGGCGCTGGCGGCATCGGGTTAAGGACACTTCCAAGCGGCGCAATCACCTTTATCGCCCTAGTGCTGCCGTCGTTGATCGGAACGTCTGGGTCCGTCAGCACTGATTTAAGGCAGGCAATCGCAGCGGCTTCGGTCGAAGCAAAGGGGTTATTCATATTAGTTTTAACCTGAGGGTCGCTACCTGCAAAGTCGACCTCGATGTCGTCCCCGATGATCGTCAGCTTAGCCTTGATATGGACAGGTTCCTGACCGATGCCGTCGTCGTCGATCATCGCTTCACCCTCATAAACACCGTCGGGGACGGCACGAATGGCGCTCCTCATACGCCGCTCAGCATAATTCAACATCTCCGTCATTGCCGCATCGAGAGCCTCTGAGCCGAACTTACGGCAAAGCTCTCGGATTCGCTCGGCACCTATGGCATTCGCGGCAAATTGCGCGTTGAGATCTCCAATCGTCGCCTCCGGCATACGCACATTGGAGGCAACAAACCGTTCAAGACCGCCACCGTTCCAGTCACGCGAAAAACTATATTTTGTCGGCGGAAATACGAGGCCTTCCTGATGGATGTCGCCGGCTTTCGGGTTGAGCCCTGGCGCGCCACCGCCAAGATCAATGTGGTGTACCACCGTTGCGCTGAAGCCTAACAATTTTTCATCAAAGAAGACTGGCGAAAAAAGAAAGATATCTGGCAAGTGTTGGCCACCGTGGTAGGGATCATTATTAATAAAGAAATCATCGGGACCGATTTCATCGAGCTCGTAAAGTTCAAGGCAAGGCCGGAAGGTGTGCGTAATTGAGCCGAGTTGAAGGGCAATCAATTCTGCCTGCGCCACAACATTTCCGCGTCTATCCAGCAGGGCCGCAGAACAATCCTGAGCCTCCCGCACGATCGGCGAATGTGCGGAACGGATTAGCTTCGCACCCATCTCATGCGAACCGGCGAGCAGCGCCCGCGTGATGACCGCCTGATCGACGGGCGAAACGGTGACGGACATGTCTTTACGTCTCCTCTCGGTTCATTACGATATTACCTTGCGCGTCGGTTATAATCATCCAGCCAGGCGGTGCGTAAATAGTCGAGGTACCATCCTCGATCAAGAGCGGGCCTGAAATCGCCGTCTTTGGCACCGCGCCCCGCGGCAGGACCCGACAATTTAGACGAGCTCCACGATCGAGCATTTCAATCTCGATGCCATCGTCCAATACGCTCGTTACTCCACTGCCGAGGGACGGGACGCTCAACGGCGGCACCTTTGCTCCCACCCTAAAAGAAACGATCTCCACTGGATCATCCAATGGCTTGGAAAATTCAAAGATGCGATGATGCGCATCTCCAAAAAGCGTCGTCAGCCTATCCGCCCGGACGACTTCCGCATCCGCTGCAGCGAGCGGCACTGTAACCTCGAAAGCCTGCCCAACATAGCGCATTTCGAGGGCACGATCGAATTCCAACGCCCCCTCGATGCCGAGCGAACGGAGATAGTCAGAGACCTCGTCCTCCAGTGCCGCTAGGATCGAACGAATTTCCAATTCTGCAACCGAGCAGAGTCGTAATTTCTGAGTACGAACCCGGTAGTGGATATAGTCAGACATTAATAGTCCCGCCGCTGACAGCACACCTGCGTACGGCGGGACAACGACACGAGTGACGGCCAGTTCCTCGGCGACCCGAGCCGCATGCAGTGGTCCCGCACCGCCAAACGGAACGATGGCGTAGCCACGCGGATCGCGCCCACGCTCAGTAGAAACCTGCTGGATGGCACGGACAATGTTAGCCTCGGCAAGTTGGATGACGCTATCAGCAAGCACCTCGACGGTCATACCCATCCGGTCCGCCATCGACCGGAAGACGTCACGGGAAGCCGCAGGGTCGACGGACATTGAGCCGCCAAGAAAAGATTCCGCACGCACGCTTCCACGAACCATGTGGGCGTCGGTCACGGTCGGCAATATGCCGCCGCGTCCATAGCAAGCCGGCCCAGGATCGGCGCCCGCCGACTGCGGTCCGACCCGCAACAAGCCGCCATCGTCGACCCAGCCGATGGAACCTCCGCCAGCCCCAACCGTGGCAATATCGATTACCGGCGTCTTGATCGGCAAGCCATCAATTTTCGTCATCGGGGCAAGATCGGGAACACCGTCCGTGATCAGAGAGACATCAGTACTAGTTCCACCCATATCAAGAGTAATTAGATCACGAAGACCCGCAGCCTCTGCCTGTCGCAAGGCGCCAACAACACCAGCGGCGGGACCCGAGAAAAGCGCGGCGATTGCGTTCCTCGCCATTGCTTCCGCGGGCATCCTTCCACCATTCGACTGCATAACACTGAACCGTCCGACGAACCCTTTGCCTTTCAGTGCATCAACGAAACGGTTGAGGTACCCTTCGATTACCGGCTGGACGTAGGCGGCAAGGGCCGTCGTAGAAGCCCGCTCATATTCACGAAATTCCCGTGTCACGTCATGACTGCAGGTAATAGTCAGCGCAGGCGCGACCTGCCGAACGATATCTGCTAGCATCTGTTCGTGCGCCGGGTTGATATATCCATTCAAAAAGCATATCGCGACCGCGTCAAAGTCTGCTCCCGCAATCGTGTCCTTGACCAAAATCGTCGTGGCCTCAAAGTTAAGGGCACGGACTACTTGGCCCGACGCCCCCATTCGCTCGTCCACCTCGATAGTATTTCGGCGCGTGACTACCGGCTCCGGTTTTTGATAGTGCAGATCGTAGATCGAGGACTTGTCGTGGCGCTGCAACAACAACAGGTCGCGCGTTCCTTTCGTCACGAAGAAACAGACGTTGGCACCCTTACGCTCCAATACGGCATTGGTTGCTACCGTCGACCCATGCACCAAATCGTCTATCTTAGAGGGCTCGATCCCACCGGACGTTAGCGCGTCGAGGGCGCCAATATCGGGGCTGTGGGGCGTGCTCGGCACCTTGGCAACACGGAGTTGACCATCCTCTATCGCCACAAGGTCCGTAAACGTTCCGCCGACCTCGACCCCTACCCGCATAATCTACCTCTAAAAAAAACCTGATGACGTCGCTTACCGCCTCCCGATAGAATTGGCAATGCGCTGATTCGGCATCCTTGCATTCAGATATTCACTCAGACCTGTCTACTTCTGTGTTTAATAATCTAGAATACTAGCAAGCATAATTCCTAAGATGGTAACGATGTGAACACGTTTTAGTTGCTGATCGTGCAAAAACATTGGTCAAGATGATTTGCCGTGCACCTATATTATTTTAAGTAGGGGAAACGGAGATTATAGTTAAACAACTTGCGTGATGACCATCGGGCAAGAGAAATTGGCAAGGTATGGATTTATCAACGCGCATTCTTGTCTATCGCTATGCCGCGCTGCGCAAATTGCGGCGTAAATTGGGCCTTCAAACTGACCCTTACCCGCTACGACCGGAAGGAACTCGACTTAGCCCATCCCTTGGCCTCCTCGCAGAAGTCGACGGTTCATCCAGATACATGGCGATCAACCTATCAGACGTAACCGGATGGCAAGTGGCCGCCCGCAAAAGACTTGCTCAGATTACAGGTTATCAAAGCACATCCACTGATCCATACGTTGTTGCGACCAGAGGACCGGCGTCAATACCCGGCGCGCCCGGCGTCGAACGCACGACCTACTACCTCCGAGTTCGCGCTGAAACGGATGTTCCGGTGACAATACTGTCTCAGACGGGTGATACCTATCCACTACCTGTATTTATGCATCTTGCGGGATCCACTTCAGGCGTTCACCTCGGCTGGGGAGAAGCTCGCATCCCAATTGACCATCAGCGGTTAAGTATTGGCGCCGACATGGCATTACAGGCGGTTAATAGAGGATACCTGGCTGTCTGTATCGAGCAAATTGGTTTTGGCGAGCGCTTGGAACGAGATCTACCCAAGCCCTCGTCCGACCGGACCATTGATACGGCCATCCATGCCGCATTACTTGGAAAGACGCTCATGGGCCTAAAGGCGATGGACGTAAGCGCCGTCATCGATTGGCTCGTTGCCGCAGCGCCGTCACCGATAGATGTCGATCGCCTCTATCTTTTCGGCCATTCTTCTGGGGGAACTGCCGCAATATTTGCAACCGCTCTGGATGAGCGAATTGCGGGTGTTTTGGCAAGCGGATGCGTCCGAAGACTTTCGGAGATCGTGTCGACGCGCGGGAACAGCAACGGAGAGTATCTTATTCCAGGATTTTTCGACGCATTTGAAATAGACGATGTTGTCGCATTAGCGGCACCGCGCCCCTTCGTTGCACTATCGGGGCAAAACGATCACATCTTCCCCCACAACGGCGTGGTGAGGGTCGTCGAAGGAGCGAAGTCCGCCTATGCAGCACTAAACGCTGCCGACAGGTTGCGTGCTATCAGAGCACCCGCTGGACATCAGTATTACGCAGAAGAAAGTTGGGCAGCGTGGCAAGAGACGATAGATCCAGTAATGGATAATGACTAAGTCGAAGAACGCGATTTAGCATATCTAGCCATCATACCAAACAGCTTTATCCGATCGAAACTTGGCCGGTCCCCCGTATACTCACCATAAAGGGTCTGCAGGTTAATAACGATGCGTTCTGCATCGAACCAGCCGTCGAAATCCGCCATGCTAATATCAAGCGCCGCCTCCTCAATGTCCATTCCAGCTTCGTAACGCTTCCGAGCTTCAGCATCGATGTATAGGAGGTACTCCTTCATGCGCCTGATCGCCAACTTACCGCAAACTGCTCCATGGCCTGGCACAACTGTATCCAAGTCCCAATCGAGCATCATATCGCAAGCCTTGACCCAGTTTTCGATAGGGCCTTCCCAGATTACTGGGTGGCCTTCATTGAACAATATGTCACCGGTGAAAACAGTACGATCGCCCGGCACATGAACCAAAATGTCGCCGCCAGTATGCGCCGGACCAACATTAATCAATCGCACTTCTTTATCACCGACCCGCAGTGTAAGCTCTTTTTCGAAGGTACGCGTAGGCAGAACGTAATCGTCGACCTCTTCGAAGTCGAACTTCGCCGGCCCCATCGCTTCGTAGAGGAATTTGCCACCCTCACCCAGTTTATGAGCGTTCCGCATTAATTCGGCGAGTTTCTCCGGTCCGCGTTCTGCCATTTCATCTGCGCACACCCGCGAAGAGACGATCTCGCCGGCACAAGCTAACTTATTACCAAACGTGTGGTCTCCGTTGGAATGCGTGTTGACCAGCGTGTCTATAACCTCAGCTTTAGGTGCAGCGGCACGCATTTCCGCAAGCATTTCCGCGGTCGTCTTGAAATCGAAGAGCGTGTCGATGAGCAATGTCTCCTCGCCATCGACAATCAGGCCCGCGTTGCTCCATCCCCAGGACCCGTCAGGCTGAAGGTAAGCCCAGGCACCATTTCCGAGATCGTGCAAACCCTTTGTATAGGGGAATACCGTCATATCCATGCCCTCAACCTATGAAGTGGACAGCATGCGAGTGTTCCCACCACTCTGCAAGATCATTTCAAAATTAGCCAAAACAACCTGGATCGTGAGGCCAGCAAATCGCAAAACAACAATTCGCCACGCCGCGCATTGCATTCAAGATGCTGCGGCGATGAATTTGATGTAACATCTAACATTCACGTATGCCCAAAAATGCGGCCAGTACTACACTGACCACATAAATCTTAGTAAACTCATCCTTCGGTGGATTCCGATAATCGATCCCAATCAAATTCAAGCGGACGCTTCTCTAAGAAATTGTTAATTGCATCGTGGCAGTAGTCAGTAGTAAAGGCCACACCCTGTGCATAGGCCTCAAGTTGGCCGATGGCGCGCTCATCGAGCGTGAGAGATTGATTGAGCACATTTTTGGTGAGACCGATTGCTTGGCGCGACGCGTGTCGGAAGCGGCCGGCGAATGCCATCGCACGGTCGAGGAGCACCTCCGTCGGATGAATTTCATATACAATCCCCATCTCCTTTGCTTCCTCCGAGCCAAAAGAGCGGGCAGTAAACATCAAATCCTTCGCCCGCTGGAGACCGACAATGCGTGGCAACAAATAAAAACCGCCAACGTCAGGCACCAAGCCGATACGCCCAAACACAGAACAAAATCTCGCTCGAGGCGAGGCGAGAATGAAGTCCGCAACCAAGGCCAAATTGAACCCGCCGCCATATGCTGCGCCATCAACCGCGGCGATTACCGGTATCTCCAGGTTGACTAAATTGGGCAGCCATAGGTGGAGATCCTGAATTCGCTTGCGGCCGCCAACCGCGGTCGGCCGCTTCTCAGTAAGGGCCTTGAGATCACCGCCGCCGCAAAAAGCCCCGCCTGCGCCGGTCAGAACCATTGCCTTAAGGTCCTCGTCCTCACGAATGCGAAGCGTAACCTCTGCAATTTCCTCCCTCATCCGGATATCGAGCGCATTTCGCGCTTCCGGCCGGTTCAAAGTCACAACGGCAATTTTATCCTTCACTTCGTAGGTAATGGCTTCGTAATTCATGCTAATGCTCCATTGGTTGCCAGCGAATTGTTGAAACGCTCTCGGCATACGCGAGCAGCGACATAGAATCTATTTCATTACGTAAATTTGGCGAAAATAGAAGGCAAAGCAATGGGATTAACGGCGGAACTTTGCGACAAAATAGTTTCAACCAGCTGGAATGACCTTAGTGAAGAAGCGATCCTCAGCACACGCCGTATTATTCTTGACGGCATTGCCGTCGCCATTGCTGGCACGATCCAAGAGGAGGCGCCAGGAGTTCTGGCGGCGCACGTCGAGGCACTTGGCGGGCATCCCAATTCAACAGTTATCAACTTCGGCTTCAAGACATCGCCTGTGCAAGCTGCTTATGTTAATGGTGCGGCAATGCATGTACTCGATTTCGAACCGATGTGGCAACCAGCCAACCATCAAGTTTCGACGACCCTGCCGGCGGTACTGGCTATTTCAGAGCTTCGCGATGCCAACGGTCGCGAGGGATTGACTGCGATGGTCAAGGGAATTGAGATCATGGGCTGGATCCGGGAAGCCTCGCGTCAACGCGACATCAAGACGGTTCGCTTTCATCCACCGGGCCTGGTCGGACCGTTGGGTTCCACCGTGGCGGCAAGCCACCTGCTTAAACTGGATGCTAACAAACTAAGGTGTGCCATCGGGATCGTGGCCTCCCGCGTCGGCAGCATTCTCGCCAATGTGGGCACCATGTCGAAGTCTAGCAATTGCGGCCATGCAGTCGGAGAAGGCGTCGATGCGGCACTCCTAGCTGAACGTGGTTTCACTGCCAATCCAAACGTAATTGAGCATCCCCGAGGTTATATTGCGAGTTATTTCGACGACCGCTTCATTATGGACGAACTGCTGAACTACGGCGCGCCCTTCCGGGTTACCGAACCCGGATATGCTATCAAGATGTTTCCAAGCCAATTCGGTACCCACTTCGTTATCACGGCGGGCCTGGATTTGCGCGAAAAGATCGGAGACCCCCGGCGCATCAAGCGGGTGAAACTCACAACACCGATGATGGCCTATATAGACAGGCCCTATCCCGAAGATGGCCTCGACGGCAAATTCAGTTGGCAATATACCACTGCCTGCGCACTCTTAGACGGTAAGGTCGTGATGGACAGCTTTACTAACGAACGTCGCTTTGCCGACGATATGTCATTGATGCTCGATATGATAGACGTTGAGATGCGAGATGACATCACTGGCAACTTCGATGAGATGTATGTGATTGCGGAAGCGACACTCGACGACGGCAGCACGGTAACTACGCGTTGTGACGGCCCACGCGGGAAATGGGGCACGCCACCGGTGCCGGAAGAGGATCACCTGGTCAAGGTCCGAGACTGCTTATCGCTCAAATACGATAAAGCTGAGCGAGAAAAAATAATTTCTTTGGCGGCACGCTACGACGAGATGTCGGCAAAGGAGATTAAGGAACTAATGCAGTTGCTCGCCGGATGAGTATGGCTTGCACAAAGGAATAATTACGATGAGCGCAAAAACAATCGGATTTATCGGGGTCGGCATGATGGGAGGCCCAATGGCCGGTCGGTTGGTCGACGCCGGATATGGAGTGACCGTATGTGACGTGGATGATGCAGCGGCGGAGGCACTGGTAGCGAAGGGCGCGACGCGGGTCGACACCGCGAAAGAGGTCGCCGATCGGGAAGAAACGGTCCTCGTCAGCCTGCCGACGCCCAACGTCGTCCACCAAATTGCACTCGGCAACACCGGACTATCCGAGGGTTCGAAGATCAAGGATTATATCGACCTCTCAACCACCGGATCCGTCATGGCTAACCAGGTTGCCGATGGTTTAGAAGAAAAAGGCATCAACGTCCTCGACTGTCCCGTGAGTGGTGGTGTCAGAGGTGCGGAGGCAGGGTCGCTCGCATTGATGATGTCTGGGCCAGAGGACTTAGCGGAGCGCGCTCGCCCAATGCTAAAACACATTGGCAGCAATTTCTTCTTCGTCGGCGAAACAAGAGGTGCCGGACAGACCATGAAACTTGCTAACAACTTTCTGTCGGCCATCAGCACCGTGGCAACTTCCGAGGCAATGACGCTCGGCGTTCAAGCTGGCCTCGATCCGGCCGTGATGATTGACGTTCTGAATGCAAGTTCAGGGCGCAATAGCGCTACGGAGGATAAATTTCCAAATTCGGTACTGACCGGCAACTATGATCAAAGTATGGCACAACGACTACTGCTGAAAGATGTGCGCCTCTGCACGGAAGAGGCGGAGGCCCTCGGCGTTCCGATGTGGATGGGCGCTGCCATACGCCAGTTCCTGACTTTTGCCGTAAGCCAGGGGACCGGAGAGGATCCTAGTATCGCGCTAGTAAAGTACTATGAAGATTGGGCCGGCGTTAAAATCGCCAAGGCGGAGTAGAGGCCTCAATTAAGTGACGGAGTTTTATCCAATGACCGAGGAAAATGTCCTCCTAAGTAATGACCAAAATGACATTCGCATTCTGACACTGAACCGACCAGACAAGTTGAACGCAATGAATGAAGCGATGGTGCGCGGTCTGATCGCTGCCGTCGAAAAAGCACACGAAGATGATGGCGTCGCCGCCATCATCTTGACAGGAAACGGACGTGCCTTTTCCGCTGGGGCTGACATCAAGGAAGCGGAAACACGTAAGGGTTTCAGCTCCGAGCAAGCGCGCCATCACTCCGAAGCATCTCTCCCGGTCTACCAACTTGGCCGGCAGACCGATAAACCAGTGATTGCGGCCGTCAAAGGATTTGTCCTTGGGGGAGGATGCAATCTCGCTATCGCCACCGATATGGTAATCGCAGGAGAGAATGCCCTTTTCGGCTATCCGGAAGTCAAGCGAGGTATGGGTGCAACGATGGTCACTCCGGGCCTCGTTCATCGCATCGGACCAAAAGCCGCTTACGAATTGCTAATGCTTGGCGAAAATATCTCGGCCGATAAGGCTCTTGCTCTCGGCCTCATTAACCGTGTTGTACCAGACGACAAGGTGCTGGACGAGGCGTTAGGAATAGCAACAAAGTTAGCCGCCTACAACCAACGCGCCATCAGGGCCACAAAAAGATGCTTCATAAAGTCAACCGAACTATCACTCGACGCCTCCTTGGATTCAGCCATGGAATCAATGTTGCAGCTTCGAACGAGCAAATGAGAATGGAATGATCAAAAGAAATTCAATAAGCATTATTTTTTAGTTACCAACTTTCCATTTAGATCATCTTTAACCTCTCGCGTCTCTTAAACCGAAATTCCGGTATCGCAGCGCGATGCTCTCTGGAACGGGCCCTTCGGGAAGTTTCGGAATTCCAATGCTAGATTGCCTCCATTACACCGGCCACCATCCGGCCTATATTTGTTGGCATGAACGATGTGACGCGAAGCGAAGCAGACATCATCCCAAGCCTGGATATCGGCGCGTATCTCGGCGGCGAAACGACTACACGCATCACCCTTGCAAACCAACTCCGCGAAGCAATGGAGAACGTCGGCTTCTATATACTTGATAATCACGGCGTTTCTATGGAGCTCATAGAAGCGACGATTGACGCCGTCCGCCGGTTTCATTCTCAGCCGCTCGGCGCGAAGATGGCTCTGCGCGGCAACGAGCACAATATCGGCTACATGGCGGTAAATTCCAGCCGCTCACGTGCGTCGCAGGTGGATCCAGACAGTCCGCGGAAGCCAAATTTCGTCGAAGCATTTTTCGTCAAACGCAACCTGCCACCGAACCATCCCGATGTATTAGCGAGAAAACTGTATCGACCGGCAAACATGTGGCCGGACAATTTGCCCGGCTTCAAGGAAGACGTCCTCGTTTATTGCCAGACGATGGAGGCCTTGTGTCATAGGATGCTGCCGCTCTACGCACTAGCCCTCGATCTACGGGAAGACTACTTCGACGAACCTTTTGCTGAGGCAACCTATTCTTTTCGGATGTCTCATTACCCGCCATCAGAATTAGGCGAGAAAGATCAATTTGGCGTATCGGCCCATACTGATTCAAGTTTCCTGACGATGTTACCGCAGGGTGATCTGCCCGGACTCGAAGTCAAACTTCCAGGCAAAGACTGGCACCCGGTCAATGCACCGCGGGGATCTATCGTGGTCAACTCTGGCGACTTGATGCGGAGATGGACGAACCATCGGTTCCTTTCGACGCCGCATCGCGCAATCAACAAAAACCCCGGTAAAGACCGTTACGCCATTCCCTTCTTCTTCGATGCCCACGTCGATTATCCCATGGCTTGCTTGCCTACTTGCCAAGGCCCGCATAATCCGGCGCGCTACGAACCGATTACTTATACCGAATATATGAAATGGTTCTCGCGTAAAAATTACGACCACGTCCGAGATAAATCCGGAACCGAGGCCAACGATCCCGGCGTACCAAAAACACAATCAGTACAGGACTGACGACGTTATAACTAAGGTCATAAACTTCAGCCGCTGAATTTTGGGATAAGATCGGCAGTACACAAGCTATCAGAGCTGATACTTAGCATCGAGTTTCTCTGCCTCAATCTCTCGATGTTTTATCACCAACCGGTAATCAATTATGAGGCGCTGTTGACACACGTGCACTAAGGCTTAAGCCAGTAACATCCGATATATGACGCGCCAAAATGGCAATGATAAACCTAATCTTTAATAACCACCCTAATCAAAATGACTTCACCTAGTGCGACAATCGAGCCCCATCATGAAATTCATACATGCGACAGACACCCACCTCGTTCCACCCGGCGATATGCTCTGCGCCTTACATCCCGCCAAACGGCTTTCCAAGCTAGTAGCGCAAGTTAATCAGTCCGACAACGATGCTGAATTTTTGGTGCTTACAGGCGACCTCTCGTATCACGGTATGGAGCCTGCGTATCGTGCGCTGAGAGAAATTTTGTCCAAGTTGTCGATACCCTTTCATCTGCTGATCGGCAACCACGACGATCGAGAAAGCTTCAAACGAATCTTCCCGGAAACAGCAACGGATGAAGGCGGCTTCGTGCAGTACGTTGTCGAGTACAATGCTGGCGTTTTTATTATGCTCGACACTGTCGAACACGAGCAATCCCACGGACGCCTCTGCCCCGCTCGCCTCAGTTGGCTGGAGGAACAACTATCGCGACACCCGGATCGACCAGTCTATTTATTTCTACATCACCCCCCATTTAAGATAGGTATCAACTCGCTCGATAATTGCATGCTGCACGACCCAGAGCCATTAGGACAACTGCTGAAACGCCATGGTGGAGTAAAACACATTTTCTACGGTCACGTGCATCGCCCCATCTCCGGGTCTTGGCTCGGCATTCCAGCAACCACACTACCAGGCACCAACCATCAGGTTGGCCTGTACCTTGGCTCTGAATCAGACATGGCCGGAAGCCACGAGCCTCCTGCCTACGGCGTTTGCTTGATTAATGACGACTCCGTCGTTGTTCACATGCGGAACTTTCTCGACGACAGTCCACGCTTCAAACTCTCCGACCCGTCATCCAAATCAGCCTTGAGGCCTGCGGAACTATCACCGTTGCCAGGGGCGTTTATTGACCAAGTCTAGCCCACACGGCACCCTCGTAATAACTTCCTTCCAGACCATTCTGAAGGAGAGTAGCGGTGGCGGTTCAGGGCTGTATCGACGGGACACTAGTAATCGAACTGGCTGATGGCTGGAGCGCCGGGGCCGTCGCGGGGCGTCTCCTCTCAGAGCTGGGCGCACGAGTGATCAAGCTCGAACCCGCCAGCGGCGATCGTCTACGTCATATCGGGCCGGATGCCGACGGAGGATCAAGTGCGAGTTTCCGCACGCTTAACTGTAATAAGGAAAGCCTTACACTCGCTCTCGACACGCCAGAAGGGCGGGCGACATTCGATGGCATCTCCTACCGTGCCGACGTGCTAATCACCGACCAGACTACAGTTTTCGACAGGTCAACAAACCTCGACCTCGATAAATTTACCACAAACAATCCTCAATTGGTGCACTGCCATTTTTCTCCCTTTGGGCGTCTCGGTCCACTCGCAAGCCGCGGCGGTGGCGACCTCGTTTCCCAGGCAATGGGCGGTGTAATAGCAACGACGGGCCATCCCGGAAAATTGCCACACAAAGCCGGCCCTCCCTTAGCGGTTCACAACGCAGCCTTGATGGGTGGCACTTCGATACTGGCCGCACTATTCGATCGCTTGCAAAGCAATCGGGGGTCCGCGATCGATATGGCGCTCTACGACGGCATGGTATCTCTCCTCTATACCTTCATACCGGGGTATTTTTTATCCGGAAAAGCCCCGGGACCTCAGGGAAACCAGCATCCGATGGCGGCGCCATGGGATAACTTCCCAACCAAGGACGGTTGGGTGATTATCTGCATGGCGGACGACCGACAATGGCAGAATTTCCTCAACCTGATCGAACGATCGGATCTCGCCGACGATCCCCGTTATCTGACGAACGACGAACGGGTCAAAGAGGAAATACGGCCAGAGGTCAACCAGCTAGTTATCGACTTCCTGGCAGATAAAACAACGGAAGAAGCACTCAAAATTCTAACGGAAGGACAGGTGCCTGCCGGCCCCATCTATAGTCTGCCCGAGCTGATTGAAGATCCACAGTTCTTGGCAAGAGAAATGGTTCGCATATTCAAAGATGAACACGGACGTCCTTATCGGACGCCCGGCAGCATTTTCAAAATGAGCAAAACACCGGGCAACGTTCACTGCCGGGCGCCCGCTCTCGGCGAACACAATGAGGCAGGACTATGAGCGCACCTCTAGCCGGTGTCCGCGTCCTCGAACTCGCCGCCTATACCACCGGACCGCTTGCCGCGCGGTACCTATCCAATCTCGGCGCAGAAGTCGTAAAGGTCGAGCCATTGAAAGGTGAGTCGGTGCGCCACTTCGCCTATAAAATCGATGGTGTCAGTTATATATTCCACGTTCATAACGTCAACAAACGGGGGGTCGCCATCGATTCAATAAAAAAGCGCGGCCGCGAGCTTATTTACGAACTGGTCCAAAAATCGGACGTTTTAATTGAGAATTTTGCTTTCGGCCGCATGAAGACCTGGGGCCTCGGCTACGACGATCTGAAAGCTGTCAATCCGGGCCTTATATATTGTTCGCTCTCGGGCTTTGGGCATGACGGCCCGTACCGGGACATGCGAGCCTTCGATACGGTTATTCAAGGCATGGCCGGGGTCATGAGCCTGACCGGCACACCCGATTCCCCACCGACGAAGGTTGGTGTCTCGTCAGCTGATAACGTGGGCGCGGCCACCGGGGCAATGGCGATCATGGGCGCGCTTAACCACAAGCGCCGTACCAATACGGGACAGCACATCAATATATCCATGCATGATGTTCAGGGTTGGATGTCGGGCGAACTCTGGGCCTATTTAGACACACCAAAAGAACTCCAACGCAGAGGCAACCGGCACGCCACGTTAGCGCCACAGAACCTGTACGAGACAAGAGACGGCCTAATCGTTATCGAGATTGAGACACAAAAACAGCTCGATGCAGCGGCACGATTGTTAGGCATAGAAAATTGCGCGCTACCAGACGCTAAGGCCTATGAAGCAACATATGATGAGGCCTTCTATCAGTGGGCTACCGTTAGGACAAGTGACGATGCGCTGGCCATTTGCGATAGCTTGGATATACCGGCCGGAAAAGTTCAAGGCATGTCAGAAATTGCTGAATCGGAACACACTTGGGCGCGCAACATGTTGATCGAACTCGAACATGTGACCAGCGGCCCCATGAAACTGCTCGGCTCTCCCTTCAAGTCATCGCGATCGCCAGGCGTAGTTGAGAGCACGGCTCCCAATCTTGGCCAACATACACGAGAGGTTTTATCCGAACTACTCGGTTACAGCGAAGCAGACCTAGACATTATGGAGACGGAGGGAGTGATTAGGACTTCGGACTAACCCACCTCGCTCATATGCACGGTGCCGGTATTGCTGCCAGTAAGCTTGCGCGTTAAGTCGAGACTAAAGACGTTCTTCATCGCTACATCGATGTTCGGATTGCGCCGTAATAGCCCACGTAACGATTGCCCGGGCCAGAAGACGTAGCGGCACGGCGCATTGGCCGTGACTGTCGCCGATGCGTTACCACCCTGAATAAAAGACATCTCACCAATCAAAGCCCCGTCCCGTGCCCGACCAATCTCCGCACCATCCCGTTCCACACGTACCTCTCCGCTGAAGAGCAAGCGCAATCCCTCCACCGGTGTGCCTTCGGCAGCAAATACATTGCCCTCTTCTGCTTCCCGCCACTCCGCGATCCGCATCAACTTCATAAATTCTACCGGAGCAAAATTCTTGAATACGGTCTCGTAAAGTTCCCGCTCGTCTTCGTTGAACTGAATTGAATAGCGCTCAGTCAGGATGCCAATGATCCGCCAGACGTTGATCGTTGTGAAGACACCGAGCCAAAAGATGGGCAGCCATAATGGTCCGACAGGCATATAATAGTTGTATCCAATTCCTACCAGTGCGCTAACGATCGCGAGGAAACGTAACAAAAGAATATCCTTCAGGCCGAAGGAAACTGCTGTCAGCAAGAAAGCGAGATGCCCGATAAATTCAACGAATGTAAATTCCATAATTCTCCAGACCCATTCTTCGGTCAACAGAAACGGGATATATGTTTATTTTCTCTTGCCCGTATAGCTACATACGCAACAAGTCACCCAGTGCACGCATGTCAGGCATTTCGTCCAACGACCGAACGGCATCGACCAACTTATCAAATTTATCTGCAGCCATCGACATACTTGCTATATTACGCGCCTTGGCTTCGAGTTCTTCGGCTAACATAGGATTACCGGGCGAACCCCGGCAATCTCGAATTAGCTCTTCTTCGACGCTGCCATCCTTAAAAGTAATGGTGACACGCCCACCAAGAGTCTCCGGAAACCATGCCTGCACTTCATCATCGATCTCCGTAAATATACGTTCCGCAAGTAATCCGATCTCTGGATCTCGAAGATTTTCCTCGATATAAGCGTCGAAATCATTACGGCCCCTTACAACTTGCAAAGCGAGAGCGTAGTTCATCGAGAACTGAAACCCGAATATATCTTTTGGCAGACGGATTGATCCAACCTCGTTCACTGCATGCTGATTTGAGCCAACGTCGATCCGCTCAATATCGATAGCTTCGAAGTGACGCCGGTCCCGGATCGCTTCGAGACCGTCAAGGGGTGCGTGGATCATGCCGTTGCAGCTATATTTTTTAGTCCAAATATCCGAGACTACGAAGCGTTCTCCAAGATCTTTTGTAATAACCTCGGTTGTGTAGGTATCACTCATTGCGCGAAGCCCGAGCGGACCCTCAAGAATTGTTTCTGGACCGGTAAGGCCAAGCTGAGCGAGCGCCGCCGCGCGAATGCCTGCCTGAGCAGCAATCCCGCCGTGATAGCGCTTCACTTCTCCACCGGACTTGTAACACTCGGTAACGCCCGAGCAAAAACTGGCGCTAACGGCGAGCGCGTGTACCATTGTATCGGCATCGAGCCCCATAAGTTTGCCTGCTGCCGCGACCGAGCCGAGTGGACCCGCCGCCGAAGTCGGATGGAACCCGCGATAAAGCTGTGAAGGCGACAATGCATATCCACAACGGCCCAATACCTCGTAGCCGGCGACTATAGAGAGCAACAATTCTTGGCCAGAGCAACCATCCCGCTCCGCGATCGCCAGTGCTGCCGGCACGACCACCGGTCCTGGGTGCGCCAGTGCTGGTGCGTAAACGTCGTCCATCTCAAACCCATGCCCAAAGCTACCATTGACGAAAGCGGCGTTTTCAACCGAAACTTTCTCACTACAACAGGCGATACTCGCCTCGGGCTTGTTCCCCTGGCTCAAAACATAATCGACCGCAAGCTTCAACCAGGGTTTACCCGACACCCCAATCTGGATGCCTAATTGGTCAAGGATATGGTCCTTAGTTCGTCTAATCAGATGTGGCGTAAGATCGCTGAATTTGAGTCCAGCAACAAATTCAGCAACTCCACGGGTCACACTCATGGGGTTACGCACCTACCGACCGCATGAGGCGGTTCATCCGTTTTGAAATTAAGAGACGTGCCTCGTCTTGATGGCTGAAAATATACAGGGCACCCTCCTCGATTCCCATGACCACTTTTGCGGCGACATCGTCGGGTTCCATCACATTCTCAGCCACCCGTCGATCCATTGGCACATCGTCAATACTCTTGCGAAAATCAGGCGGTCTATTGGTATTGGTGAAGATACCCGTCTCAACCTGCCCTGGACAAAGCATGGAGACGCCAATCCTAGTATTCCGCAGATCGCGCGCCAGGCTTTCCGTAAGACCTGTGACGGCAAACTTGGAGGTGTTATAGACCCCGTAGCCGTCACCAGCGAAATGCCCCGCCTCGGACGCTGTGTTTACTATGTGCCCTTCCTCGCCAGAATCGCGCATACGCGGTACAAAGGCCCGCACGCCGTGGATCACGCCCCACAAGTTAACGGCCAAAATCCATTCCCAATCCTTTCTCTCCGCATCGAGCGTATCACCGCGAATTAGAACGCCAGCGTTATTACAAATGACATGTACGGCGCCAAATCGATCCCAGGCCATATCGGCCAATGCAAAGACCTGCTCCTCTTGGGTAACATCGGTTCGAACGTCAATTACCTCACATCCTAAGGCGGCCACCTGTTTACGCGCCGATGCGAGCGAGCCCGCCTCGATATCGGCCATGATCACATTCATGCCCCGCTGTGCAAATGCCTTCGACAACGAACGACCGATCCCACTCGCGGCCCCAGTGACGACCGCAGTCTTCCCTTTAAATTCTTTCATAGATTCCTCCTTCATCTGTTTCCCCCCGCTACCTAACTCTCAACCAACGAGGGAATCGCTTAGAAAGGGGCAAATGTTTTTCAGTTAAGCTTCCCCGCCGCCTTGAGCTTTTCGACCTCGGCCTCGACACGCGTGCCCTTAAAAAAGTCGGGGTTCATGCCCGCGTGCAACCGCACGGGGTTAGTAAACATGAAGTGCTTGAAATTCTCATCCGTAAGATGACCGCCCTCAACCAATTCAAAGGCTTCGGAAACGCATTCACGCATATCCGGAACATCCCAATGTGATATGTCGGAACTGAACATTGCATTGAGATGCTGGATATCTTCACCCTGGAAGGCAGAAGCATTCACGCTGTCATCTGCCTCGCAACCGAAAAAGAAATTGCTGAACTGGCTTCGAATTTCTCCCCGATTCTCACAACCGCATGCAGCAAACTCGTCTAATTCGTCTGGATTTTCGAAATCAGCCTTCAACGTTTCGAGGTAGTCCATGAAACCATTCTCCTTACCTGAGATCAATTCGTCGCCAAACTTGCGAAAGTATTCGGCCAGTTTTTGAATATCGAGGTTCTTCGGATCATAGTTGGAGATCGCGTCTTTATTACGTTTCTCCCAATGCTCTGTAATGTCGGCCAACAAGTTAACCGCCCAACCGACACCCCCTTCGAGAAAGCCAAACTTTAGCGTTGGAAACCGTTTCGCCACACCGCCTAGAAACACCGCCTTGCAGAATGCGTGATTGGCATGATTGAAACTGCCAATGTGATTGTAAACGTAACTTGAGGTCGACTTCATGCTGCCTATCCCTTGATGACCTGCATGAGAGGTGGGCGCCACCTTATATTCCACGCATTTGGACCAGAACGGGTCATAGTCATACTTGCTGTCCATTGCCATATGATCATACCACATGGCGTGGCGGGCCCATTCCGGGGCCTCCTCTTCCACCTGAGGCACGTAGCGATGCACGTTCCCAGAAATCATAATACTCTTCAGGCCAAGTTCTCCGATCGCATAATCGAGCTCCGCGACGCCCTCTTCCGGCGTTGTCGTCGGTATTACGGCAACGGGCGCACAACGATCAGAGAACTCAGACCAGACCGTCGCGTTCATCTTGTTCAGCGACCGACAGGCCGCCTGCCGGATCTCGTCGTTCTTGATAAACAGCATGTCTAATCCAAAGGTCGGGTACAGCACACTGAAATCGACGCCAAACTCGTCCAGGCGCCGATAAAGAAGACGGGGAATCATGGAAGTAGCTCTATCCCGCACGAGTTTAGTCGGCAAAGCATAGAACGGCCGCCGCCAACGTAATTGGTGCTGACGTTGTTCGCGCGACATGTTGTGCCACGCCGTCGGCTGCATACGGACTTCACCGATACGGTTTTGCCGAAAGACCTCCACCATCGATATGCCACCGATCTCTTGTACGAAATCCATGAAATAGGGCATGAATTCAATGTAGTGACCATCGCAATCGACAACCGGATGATTCAATTTTGATCGAATTTTTTCCGACGGCGATGTCCTAATGGCACTCATGTCGTAATCCCTTCCAAACTCATGTATCATCAGTTTATCCAAGTGATGTTGGATAGCTTAACGCCTTGGCAAGAGGGTCACGGGCTAGCCAAGTCGGCTCCCAGTGCCGATGTTGTTGATGTTCTAATATCGCAAATTCGAAGGAGAAAAGCGATGGCGGGAGAAGCCTGGCGTGTCGGCGAAGTTAAAATTACAAGGATAATTGAGATCGAAGCAACCGGCGGGATGAGCCGGATCATCCCCGATGCAAAACGCGAGTTAGTCCGCAATATCAAATGGCTGCATCCGCATTTTTGCGACGAGGACGGGCGCATGCGAGGCGCAATTCACGCTCTGATCGTTGACACGCCCGATTTAAACATCATCGTCGACACATGCATTGGAAACAACAAAGACCGAGTGATCCCCGCGTGGAACAAACTGCAGACGCCATTTCTCTCGGACATCGCCGAGGCTGGTTACCCCCGCGAGAGCATTGACAAAGTCATGTGTACGCATTTGCACGTCGACCATGTCGGCTGGAACACAATGCTCCATGAAGACACGTGGGTCCCCACGTTCGAGCACGCTCGCTACCTCTACAGCAAAACCGAATTTGAGCATTGGCGTGGCGAGAACCAAGCGAGCTACGGACCACTGCTTGCCGACTCGATCATGCCAGTCTTCGAAGCGGGCCTGGTCGATCTTGTGCAGCAAGACCATCAAATCTGTCCTGAAATAAGGCTCATACCAACACCGGGGCACACACCGGGTCACGTGAGCGTCATGATTGAATCTAAAGGCGAGAGCGCATTGATCACCGGCGACTTCCTCCACCACCCGTGTCAGATTGTACATCCAGAGTGGAGTTCCTCACCTGACGTTGATCCCGCCCAGGCCATAGCAACGCGCCGTTCGATGTACCAAAAACTGGCCGGCACTCCGACCTTGATGATTGGAACCCATTTCGCCACGCCTACCGCCGGACATTTGGTAAAGGACGGCAATTCTTATCGGCTGGACGTTTAGAGGGATGAACCCCCTCGCGACACGCAACATTGGACGTACGAGCGTAGAAGTCACGCAACTTGGGTTAGGCGGCGCCACACTTGGCGATCCAGACGAAACTATCAGCGAAGTGCAGGCCGAGGCTACACTTGCCGCTGCGTACGACACTGGCGTCAGGATGTTCGACACCGCACCCTGGTATGGCAACACTAAGAGCGAGCATCGGTTCGGGCACTTTCTGCGCCAGAGGCCACGCAGTGAATTTCGGCTTACCACCAAGGTCGGCCGCATCTATTCACGACCCACGGACCCTACGTCCTTTGACTTTCCGCGCTGGAAGGGAGGGCTGCATTTCGACCTACGCTTCGACTACACTCGGGACGGCGTGCTGCGGTCTTACGAACAGAGCCTGCAGCGTATCGGCATGAATACGATCGACGCCCTTGTCATTCACGACCTGGACTGGCGACACCAGAAGACCGAGGAAGGTGTTCAAGCTTGCTTCAAAGAACTGATCGACGGTGGTGGCTACGAGGCGCTCGCCGAATTAAAAGCATCCGGCGAGATAGGCGCCATCGGCGCCGGCATAAACTTCACCGGACTAATCCCTCGCTTCCTGGAGTACTGCGAACTCGATTATTTCCTGATGGCGATGCCATATACACTGCTGGACCAGCCGGCGCTCGACATAGAACTCCCGCTTTGTGAGAAACGTGAGGTAAGCATTGTAATCGGTGCGGTTTTTGCGTCCGGCATCTTAGCAACCGGTCCGCATCGCGACGCACTCTACGCCTATCAGGCGGCGGAAGACGACGTCATTAGGAAAGCGAGTGCTATTGCTGCCATCTGTAAGCGTCATGACGTGCCTTTATCAGCCGCTGCACTGCAATTTCCCCTGCACCATCCCGCGGTTGCAGCGGTAATCCCAGGTGCCAACAGTCCGGAACATGTCTGCGCCAACGTGGCCGCGTTTCAGCACGAAATTCCGCCAGAACTTTGGGCAGAGTTGAAGCTGGAAGGTCTACTGCGGACGGACGCACCGACGCCGAAATAGTTGGTGTTTTAACAAGACCCTTCGTAACAGTCCGTTACCTTTGCAATCAGGATATCCTTACCATCTGCAACGTTGATAAGTGTGACTTTAGAAGAGACAAACGTTTGGTCGAAGCGGGCCCGTACCTCCGTTAAGACCATATGCAATTCAATAGTATCGCCCGCGACAACCGGCCTCTTAAAACGAATATTTTCATACTTCACCGTCAGGCAACGCGAAAACAACTTAACTTCAAGACAAGCCTGCAGCAGCCGCGGGATGAGCGAAATAAGCAGGTTTGCTGGCACAATCCGCGGTGCTGCACTAGCCTGGTGGATCCATTGTTGGTCTTTGGAAATCTTGACGAAAGCTTCAATCATCGATCCGCTGATAACTAACTGGCGCTGAGATATCACCTCTTTACCAATATGTTCTGATAGTTCTAAAGCCGACAAAACGGAAATCATTACGATCCCTCTGAACGTAATAATAACGCACTGCCAAGACCACCCGCCGCCGCAATCGCGGCCAGACCAATATCACCCATGCCACCTGACCGCAGTGCATGATAAGCTCGTACTGCAAGTATGGCGCCCGAGGCACCAATCGGATGCCCCCAAGCAAGCGCGCCGCCGCGTGGATTTACCCGTTGAGGGTCTAGCCCTATCCCCTCAATACAGAGCATCGCTTGCACGGCAAAAGCCTCCATCATCTCCGTCGTCGCAACGTCACTCGGGTCGACTTCAAATTGTGACAATAACGCTTTTGCCGGACAAATTGCTGCAAGAGCCGGACGGGTCGTGTCTCCACCCATAGCTTTTGCACCGATGATACGAATGGACATTCCTTCGCCAGACAAGGCCGCTGCCTTTGCTTGACTGGCAACGATCACGACGGCCGCTCCGTCCCCTTCAACCGCTGTAGTGGCCGCAGTGACACCGAATGCGCCAGTACCCGCGAGTGGCTTTAGACGGGAACACAGGCTAGGTGTAAGTCGACGGGTAAATTCGTCCGCCTGTAGCCCAGCTAACTCGACGATCTCTTCTGCGTTCGATCGATATTTTAGGGTGCGGCGGTGACTTTCCACGGCGTAGAACTCCTGTGCCGACCGATATACCTGTCGTTCCGCCGCTAACGCTGCAGCAGATTCGATCATATCAGGATCTCGCTCGGGCCAAGGCGAAAATGGTGGAGTGTCGTAAGCAATCGGATTTTCATTTGGCACAAGCGGCCGCTTTTGACGAATTGGGCCGCGGCTATAACTCTCGACACCGCCAGCGATGATTATCTCAGCCATTCCGGAACAAACTTTCGCTGCTGCAAGTGCAATGGCGTCAATGCCGCTGCAGCATTGGGTGTCGACACTCAACGCCGGAATACTCTCCGGCAATCCCGCTGCCAATGACGCCATACGCGCCGGGTTCCCGCCACCATAAAGTGCATTACCCAAGATGACTTCGTTGACCTGGTCGGGCCGTAATCCGGCATCGCCTAGAACCGCCTGTACGACCGGGGCCGCCAATTCCCACACCTCCAGGTCTCTATACGCCCCATTGCGAACGGCAACGGGTGTTCTACGACCTGCAAGAATAACGGCATTCATCACCGTAATTCCCGAAGACCGTTCAGACGTAGCAATTCTGCCAACCGCGGCACGTCGCTCTTCTGCGATGCTGTCATCGGCCAAGCGTCTGTTTCGTAAATCTGAGAAGGCATCTTATAAAGCGGCAACTGCTCGCGACACCACAACTTTATTTCCCGCATGGAGCATGATAGGTCCGGAGCAATTTGCAGCAATGCGACCGGCCGTTGACCACGACGAGAATCGGCAACGCCGATAACGCAAGCGCGACTTACAGCCGGATGCGCAGCAAGTACGGTTTCTATTTCCTCTGGATAGATATTTTTGCCGGAGCAGACGATCATCCGGTCTGCTCTACCGGTAAGGTAAAGAAAGCCCTCTTCATCAAGATACCCAACGTCCCCGACGAATAGGGCGTCACCACACCACTCCATTGTCGGATTATCCGCCAGCTCATAACCGTCGAAAAGCAGCGGACTGTCTACAAAAACACGCCCAGGCGAGCCAGCTGGCAAGATGTTTCCGGCATCGTCGAGAATTCGGATATCAATACCGGGGAAGGGTCGCCCAACGGAAGTCGAAGGTGCATCATCATCGCGTGCAAAGGTAATATAACTTTGTTCCGAAGTACCGTAAAACTCGCATACGACCGCCTTGGGAAAAAGCCTACTGAGAGATTTTTTAAGGGCGGTTGGTAATTTTGCACCGGACGTCAGTACAAGCCGCACTGACGAGAGTTCCAAGCCTCCATGCGCCGCCGCGACCAAGGCGTCAAATTGCGTCGGAACGCCGTAGATAACGGTCCCGCCTGATTTAGCAATGCTGTGGATAATTCGATCCGGACGAAACCGACGATAGAACATCGTTTTAGCGCCGGCATATAGCCCACGGAAAACTGCATATACGAAGAGAGAATGCGAAAAGCTACCGAGAGAGACGAAAACATCTTCACGCGACAAATTGAATATCTCACCGTCTCGTCGAAAACTTTCCAGCCAAGATATTTGATCGCGCCGAAATCCCTTCGGTATCCCAGTTGAGCCCGAAGTGAACCCTGTATAGAACGGCGCAAAGACATTCACTTGGGGCCAGCCCCTCGGATCGACACGCTCTAATAAAACGTCCTGAACGAACAAATCCAAATTATTTTCATTGATCAGAATATTCGGCTGAAGCGTCGTTACTACATCATTGACCGTCTGATCCGACCATTCCGGATCGAGGACCTGGAAACATTTACCAGCTTTCACCGCCGCAAACATAGCCTGTACAAACAGTACTTCGTTCGGGAGCGAAAATGCGATCCTATCTCCCGACACCGTGCCGGCAAATCGCTGCGCAAGCGCATCGATACCCGCCACAAACTCACGCCAGCATATGTGGGAGCCATCAAATTCCAGTGCGACGTCTTCGGGGGTGCACATCGCGTGATGACGAATAACCGTCGCGATGTCCGTCATAGCCCGATCAACGGCCGTGCGGTCAGCAATCAATTTACGAGAACTCGAATGAAATGGCCCGCACCGTCCGAGCTAAACCAATTTCGGACGGCACTTAGGCCTTTTATTTTAGGGTAAATCACCAAGAGCGGTTGTTGCGTGTCCTTCAGCGTCGTCGACGGCGTAAGCGTTGATCACCCTACCATCTGGTCCAATGACGACACCAATTCTGGCAGGCCTTTCCTGTTCCGCGCTTTCTGCGGCGCCATAAGCTATAGAAACTGATCTGTCGACATCACAAAGTAAATCGCTTGGCAGACCAACTTCATCACGCCACTTTTTCAAGTCTCCTGTCGGACTGAACGTTATGCCTAATACAACGGTATTTTTGTCTTCCAAATCCTGGGCTCTAGCACGGAACCCATTCGCTTGCTTGCTTCAATTATTGCCGAATGCACGTGGATAGAACCACAGCACAACGTGCTTTCCCACGTAATCCGAAAGACTTACATCCACCCCATCCTGATTGGGTAGTGTAAAAGCTGGCGGTACGCTTCCAATATTTGGTAGGGCCATCGTTTCCTCTTTGATCAATTCGTTGCGACACTCTGTCGAAATCTAACGCCGCAAGCAATTGGAGCAAGCGTGTTACGCTAAAAGAATCACGCTTAATTGATACGATTTCTTTAACTGGATTGATAGATCATTTCTTTCACTATCGGTTCCACTAGCTATTAAGATGAGCACCGTTTGATACAGGACAAAAATAATTGAACGCCATGAGTGCATTTCCGGAAACATGTTTTGAAAACACCGCTTATAGACGGATCGAGGTGATGCCATTGTCTGGTGCACTCGGTGCGGAAATCGGGGGCGTCAACCTTCGACACGCCGAAGATGAGGATTTCGAGGAGATTTATCGGGCATGGCTTAACTTTCAGGTGATCTATTTTCGCCGACAGGAGATGACGCCGGACGAGCACCTCGCATTCGCAAGGCGTTGGGGCGAGATACATATTCATCCCTTCAACGCTCCGATGGAGGGGTATCCGGAAATCCTGCAATTACTGAAGACGGAGAATGCGACGCGAAATAACGGTAACCGCTGGCATTCCGATCAGATGTATACCGCGGAACCAGCAAAAGCGACGATCCTTCTGGCGCGCGAGATGCCACCATATGGGGGCGATACAATGTTCTCCAACCTCTATCTAGCCTACGAATCGCTTTCGGACGGCATGCAAGAATTGCTGGCTGATCTCAAGGGAGTTCACAATGGAAACAGTTCTAAGAACTACATCGGCGGTAGCCGCGCCGCACAGGCGAAGCTGGGCCTGATACCCACCCGCCAGAAGGAGCCTGACCCAGACATCCAAACGGTCTCCGTGCATCCAATAGTCCGCACCCATCCTGAAACCGGACGAAAAGCTCTGTATATTGGCAGTCATACGGAGCACTTCGACGGAATGACTGCCGACGAAAGTAAGCCACTGCTCGAATATTTGATGGCTCACACGAGCCGCCCAGAGTTCGTCTGTCGAGTTCGGTGGGCGGTCGGAACGCTCACCATGTGGGACAATCGCTGCACGCAGCACTACGCATTAAACGACTATCAAGGACAAAGGCGTTGCGTCCACAAGATTACCGTCAAAGGTGACACGCCTTTCTGATGCTGCTACAGCCGGAAAGTCGCGGCCTTTGGGCAGCTACAGCCCCCATGCCGCCCGCGACGTTACCGCTTTTAGAAACCGTCGAGATCGATATCGCAATAGTCGGAGCCGGATTCACCGGTATGTCCACCGCATTGCATCTCGCCGAATCTGCGGTCGAAGTTGCAATCGTCGAGGCAACGAGATCGGCTTTGGCGGTTCCGGCCGAAATGCCGGTCTGGTCAATCCCGGGTTCTGGTTACTCTTGCCGCAAATGGCCGGGACGCTCGGACAAATGGCCGCGGAAAGAATGATCAAAGATCTCGGTAACGCGCCGACTGTGGTCTTTGACTTGATTGGAAAACACGGGATCGAATGCGAGGCCGTGCGTAATGGTAATTTACATATGGCGCATTCGGCCGCAGGCCTAAAGAACTTATCGAACGATGCGAGGAATGTAGAACGCGCGGCGCACCGGTCGAAATGCTGGACAAGAAAGAGCCCGCCGCAAAAACTGGCACGAGAGTTTACCACGGAGCGATGCTCGATCACCGCTCCGGCACAATCCAGCCTCTCGGCTATATACGTGGCCTGGCTCACGCGGCGATAAAAACAGGTGCCAGATGAATCGTGGGGCGAGGCCTGGTACGGACGGATAGCCATGACCACGGACCATATGCCGCGTCTAAAGGAAATCGGTCCGGAGGGACTGGCTATATACGGCTACAACGGTCGCGGCATCGGCCCCGGCACTGTGTTTGGCCGCGCGATCGCAGAATATTTCAAAACCGACAACCGCGACGCTCTACCTTTCCCTTTAACGCCGAAAGCAAGCGAGCCTTTCGCAAGGGTCCGGGGCAGCGTTATAGAAATCGGAGCCCGAGCATTCCACACATTCGATGGTTGGCTCTAAATGTCACCAATTTTGCGTATCGTAAGTAAAGCGAAAGCCACTATCTTGCGGCTTGAAGCCTCCGCAAGATGGCAACGGAAAATGCATCATGCAGACAAGCGTGTCCGTCTCTGCATAGGTATCCATGAACTTACGGCGCGTATCGACCGCCTGGGGCGGGTCGAAATCGGGCCGTGCCCGCCACTCCGGATGTAGACATTGCACGGGGCAGTGCATCAAATCGCCGCCTACGACTGCACCTAACCCGTTCGATTGGAACCGAACAGCGAAGTGATCTGGCGTATGCCCAGGGGTCGGCTCAAGCCATACTTCGTCATCAAGCGCATAGTCGCTGGAAATCAATTCCGCTTGCCCAGACTCGACCACGGGAAGCACGCTATCGATCAGCGACAGTGAAGCCGCGGGATCTTCCTGAGTCTTAAAAACATCCAATTCCTTTTTAGACATCAGATACTTGGCATTCGGAAACGTCGGCACCCAGCGCCCGTCAACTAGTTTTGTATTCCAACCAACGTGGTCGTGATGCAAATGCGTGCACATCACGTAGTCGATATCCTCAGGCGTGAGACCAACCGCAGCCAAGCTATTCATATACGTATCGTCGGTCTTCAAATGCCAACCCTCGCGATGGGGGCGGTTCTTGTCGTTTCCCACGCAGGTATCGATCAGGATCGTATGGTGAGATGTGCGAACGATATAGCTCTGCACTGGAAGGACGATTTCCGTTCCATCGGGGTTAAGCGCTTTTTCGGAGACCAACCATTCCTTATGCGGTTCCCAGTTCTCCGCCGGCGTATCCGGGAAGAAGTCTCCCGTCGGCACCCGGAGAAACAATTCATGCACCCGCGCTATCTGCAAGTCGCCCACCATCCGGTTCTTCATAACTCGCCCTCCCCTTTTTCGAAACCACCCCATAAAATGGAGCGTCCGTTCGAACGTATTAAAAGAGCATAGCCGACGAATGCCTGTCAGCAATCCCCGTCAAGTGATCTTAGTACCTGGCGCAGACGCCATAACCTTTAAAGAGGACCTAGCGGAAGCAGGCCGGCGCGACATCGGGGTGACCGAACTAACACTGCCGGCATTCGTCGGCCATCCTATAGATGGCCGCGAGGCACACTTTGATTCAGTCGCCAAGCTTATAATAGAAGCGGCTTCTGAATTTCGCCAAACCATGCCGGCCGGACGTATCGCTGCGATCGGACGCAACAATGGCGGTGGCCAGCTTGCCTGGGCTTTGGCCAAGAAATTGCGTATTGAAGCTGTAGTACTCGTCGGCGCCATTCCAGAAATCAGCTTTTATCGAAAGGAAAGCCAAAACCCGTCCGCCGTTAATTTTCGAAATTCACTAACGGGTGATGACGAATTCACCCGTATCGATGTGATGAAGCCACTAGATATCGTATCATCATCAAAAAATTGGCTGGAAACTAGGTGCTTAATTCAATTCGGCCGTAGGGACCCTTATATCGATGACACATCAACCGAGGCCGCCTTAAGCCTTTCCCAGCGGCATCACGTGGAATGGCTTTATGACGATCACGCAATGGTGTCAGCACAATCATTGCAACAACGTTGGGACTTCATTGAAGATATATTGTCCGACTGACCTTGCTTAATCTCAAACGTCGAAGAATACCGTCTCGTCCTTGCCACCAACCCTAACATCGAAGCGGTAGACGATCCCTTTTTTGGTCTTCTTACGTCGCGCGATAAGCGTATCGCGGCGAGCAGCATGAACCAACGACAGTACTGGATCAATCTCGTTCGCCTCTTCTTCATCGGAAAAATAAAGACGCGTATATAGGTGGATATCGATCGCTGCGGCAAACAATGCCAGGTTAATATGCGGCGCCTGGGGGGCATTACCCGCGCTGGGAACACTACCCGGCTTAATAGTTTCGAATTCGAATTTACCCTTACCACTCGAAGAAACACGACCGAAACCGCTAAATTTCTTATCCAATTCAATATCATCGCGATCGTCAACCGAGGAATTATAGCGGCCAGCGGCATTCGCCTGCCAGATTTCCAGCATAGCCGCGCGCAGCGGCTTGCCCTCCGCATCTAAGATGCGGCCTTCAATTGAGATGTGTTCTCCCTTAGTTTTCTTTGCTGCCAGACGGTTATTAGTAATACTCTTCCTTCCGTGCCCTTCTGCCGTTAAGACGTGATGGAAGAATGGCCCAATGGTGTTTGATGCCGTTTGTTTCGCCATGGTTACTTCTCCATCGGAGTGGCCTTTTTGCCACGTAAAACGACATCAAACTTGTATCCGGCTGCATAGCCCATGATCGAATGCTCTGGCG
>JAYZET010000024.1:0-129312 GCA_036337155.1 Pseudomonadota bacterium
GGGAGAGGATCTCCGCGTCTACGCAACACCGTTCATGGTTCAAGACGCAGAACGCAGTTGCCGCAACTTCATGCTCGAACATCTAGAAGACGGCGAGGACACCGTCGGCTCGCGGGTGGAGATCGATCACCTTGGGCCAACTTTGGTCGGACAAACGATCGAGATTGAGGGAAAGGTTACGGAAGTAGAAGGGCCGCGCGTACTCTTCGAGGTCGAGATTCGCGACGAAATCGATACCGTCGGCCGAGTAAAGCATACACGCTTCGTGGTAGAGAAGGCACGCCAAGGCAGTCGACTGGAGAAGAAGAAGGCCCGCCTCACTGAAGCGGGGGTCGAGCGTAACCTATAGAGCCCCCTCACTCTAGTTTTTACCCAGCAAGGCCTCGCGGAAACGGCCCTTGTGCCAAGAGGCGTCGCGCGAGCGGTAAATCGACGGTGGCTTGGTAGGCGCGACTTTGACGAGAACAAACGATGTGCCATTGCCGTCGCGCAGCATTTGCGACGCTTCGGCCAGTTCCGCTTCTTTTGTTACTGACCGCACATTCGGTATTTGGCCGCCTTCAGCCATCTTCGCTATATCCACTCCACGGCCAGTATGGCTTTCCTGCCAACCAGTCTCACCGTAATGCTCGTTATCTACGCAGATAATCGAAAGATTCGGTGGGTTAAGTACTCCGACAGTGGCCAAGGTCCCAACGTTCATCAGCAGTTCGCCGTCACCGGTTACCACCACGACTTTGCGCTCCGGCTGAGCAAGCGCGAGCCCGAGCCCCATCGCGACCGCGGCACCCATCGCGCCGGAAAGTGTGAAGGCGGCAGGACTGTCCGCACCAACCACGTGAAGTACGTCATCCTTGCTGCCAGCAAGTCCAGAGACGAATAGCGTATCGCCAGGATCGCCGATTAGAGAAGAGACGGCGTAACGCCTTTCCAAAACACCTTCGGTGACTTCTTGATCCGGACCAAGCCGGAGATTTGGTTTCGATGACATGTCGCTTCTCCTATGACGTCGGGAAGGCTTTGGCGCCGAGTAATTTCTGTGTTAGCAGCACAGCAATGGCTTCCTCAGATTGAAAAGCCGTAATGCATGCCGCGCGGGATGTTGGAATGAGCTCTTCTTCATTCTCGACCCGAAGACAGGTAATGCCTGAGGCTTCCAGCACCGGCTGCGTTGCCTTGCCCATTGCCATCTGCCAGGCGTTCCCCTCTCCAAAGTCGCCGCGCATGCTTACGAATGTGAGAAACGGAAACCGTCCATGCGCGACTAGCGAAAAAAAATTCACGCAGTTGCCGACGCCACTCGACTGCATGAGCAGCACGCTGCGCGCTCCGCCAAGATGAGCGCCACATTGCAGTGCGACGCCTTCTTCCTCTGTGGTCACCGAGACGGAGTGCACGTCAGGATCCGCGATCGAACGGTTGATGAGTTCCCGGTGTCCCGCATCTGGAACATAGGAAAACTGCGTGACGTCGAATTCGTTTTTTAGCAGGTCGTATAGCTGGCCCTGCCAGGCGGGCGCATCGGACATCCTGGCCTCCTCAAAATTATACGATATGCATTTATGAGCGTGTTCTGGTGTAACAAGGGCAATATTTTCAAAGAGCATTTCCATTTTAAGATAAATGGTCAACCATTTAGCACTTTTCGGATTGGTACTACCGCTGGGACCTAATCTCATCGCGTTAGACATGAAGTTGAAGGATGGGCCTCCTCCTCGCCGCAAATCAACGTAACTTTTCATCAAGCAATAAGGATTGGGGAAATAGCGCCATGAGCAAACCAACGGACGAGTTGAAATCGGAGGCTAACGGGGTCGGACTGACAAAGCTAAAAGGCCGACATTGGGATGAGTTGCAAAAGGCACTAGACGCCAAGCAGAAACATACTTCTGGAATGCCAGATGGTCTGAGCATCTGGGACGAGCCGGCACACGTCTATCGCGCCGGTGAGGAGGCTTGAGCGAAATGGCAGACCTACATTACTTAAGCATCGCTGAAGCAGGCAGAGCAATACGCAACGGCGATCTTTCGCCAATGGATCTCGTCGAAGCTCTGCTTGACCGGATCGAGCATATAAATCCAAAGCTGGATGCGTTCCTTGCGGTCGCCGGAGACCAGGCTCGTGCAGACGCAAAGACGACGCAGGACGAAATCGGGAAGGGTGACTATCGCGGCCCCATGCACGGCATTCCATACGGTCTCAAAGACATAATCGACTACGCGGGATGGAAAACTACAGCGCACTCGAAGCTGCTGGAAGACAATATTGCCGAGATCGACGCCACAGTGACCGCAAAGCTCAAAGCAGCCGGAGGCATATTCATGGGCAAACTTGCGACGCACGAGTTCGCAATCGGCGGTCCGTCTTTCGATTTGCCCTGGCCGCCAGCGCGCAATCCGTGGAACACTGAGCGACATCCTGGCGGCTCTTCAAGCGGTTCGGGAGCTGCGGTTTCCGCAGGTCTATTGCCGGGCGCGCTAGGCTCTGATACCGGCGGTTCAGTTCGCCATCCAGCTTCGATATGCAGCCTTGCGGGCATAAAGCCAACCTATGGCCGGGTCAGCCGGGCCGGCGTTGTTCCACTTTCATTCAGTCTCGACAATGTCGGTCCCTTAACGAGGACCGTTGAGGACAACGCGATCATGCTTTCAGTAATTTCCGGACATGATCCAAGAGACCCCGCAAGTGCTCGCGCGAAAAATATAGATTTCACGCGAGACTTGGACAAAGGCGTCAAGGATATGAGGATCGGTCTCGTCCGGCATTTTTACACTAAGGACCTCGAGTCCCAGGCGGAAATGTCAGGGTCGGTCGATAATGCTGCGGAAGTACTTGGCGACCTCGGCGCAATCGTCGAGGAGGTGGAGTTGGCGCCACTCTCTCAATACGCTGCGGTAAACCGAGTAATTCTGCTCTCCGAAGCCTACGCAATTCATGAGGAATGGCTTCAACAACGGCCAGATGACTACGCGCACTTCACTCGCGAACGTTTACTGCCCGGTGCTTTCATCAGGGCGACACATTACGTCCAAGCAATGCGACATCGCGAGAAGATGAAAAATGCTTTCGACAATCTGATGCAGACCTATGACGCCGTTATTACTACGTCGAGCATGCAGGTCGCCTGTCGCATCGACGACGAGCAGGAAGTCGAACGCACATATTCTATGCAATCGCGCACACCGTTCAACGTTATTGGCAACCCGGCACTCGTAGTGCCTAGCGGGTTCGACGCAGAGGGCATGCCACTCTCAGTGCAGTTTGCTGGACGTGCCTTTGACGAAGCGACTGTCTATCGGATCGGCTATGCGTACGAACAGGCCACCCGACACTTCGAAAAACACCCACCAGTCGATTGATTGCGAGATCAAGGAGTAAACACATGAAAATCGGCGTATCCTTTCCAACGACAGAGGTTGGCAATGACCCTTTCGTCATGCGAGACTTTGCGCAAGCGGCGGAGGACCTCGAATACGACTACATCACCGCAATCGATCACGTGCTTCAGGCACGCGATCCAGCAGGCGATGATTTCCGAGCATATTACACGATCGATAACGCATTCCACGAACCGCTCATCCTCTTCAGTTACCTCGCTGCAGCCACCGAAAAGATTGGTTTCGCTACCGCGATCCTTATACTTCCTCAGCGGCCAACAGTCCTGGTGGCAAAACAGGCGGCGCAACTCGACTTAATGTCGGGCGGACGACTGCGGCTTGGCTGCGGCATTGGTTGGAACGACCTCGAATTCGACGCGATGAATCAAAACTTCAAGAATCGAGCGCGGCGAGTATCAGAGCAAATCGACGTCATGCGACAGCTTTGGACGAACGAAACCATTACTTATGAGGGTGAATTTCATAGTATCGGAGATGCTGGAATCAACCCGCTTCCGATACAACGGCCAATTCCGGTGTGGATCGGGGCCTTTGTAGATGCCGCTATAAGGCGCGCAGGACGAATCTCGGACGGCTGGCTAGTCAATCCCCGCGTCACCGCAGGGCCCGAGGCAGAGCCATTACTGGAGGCCTTTCGCGAGGGTGCAGAGGCTGCAGGTCGGAATACGAAAGATCTCGGTATTGACGCTACCGTACTTGCGGGCGATCGCGGCCCACAAGCCTGGGCAGCTGACGCCGAGGCCTGGAAATCCATGGGTGCAACGCACCTGACCTTCCGAACAATGGCCGCTGGTGTAGAATCAGTGGAGGCCCATATCGATGCGATCCGCAAATTTAAGGAGGCATACGGATGAGTATGAAGGGTAGCTTATCTATTGAATTCAACACCTTCACAATTTTAGGAAGGTGCTCACGCACCGGAGCTCTAGGTGTCATCACAGCAACCGGAGAAATGGCAGTGGGCTCTCGCGTGCCATTCGTCGAGGACGGTGCAGGGGCTATCGCAACGCAAGCACTCACAGACCCCCGGCTCGGTCGTAGAGGTCTCAAATTGCTCAAGGAAGGGCGCTCGGCCACGGATACCCTCGAAAGGCTGGCTGCTGCCGATCCGCATATCGATACACGGCAACTTGGCATTGTCGATATCAAAGGTAACGTCGCAGCGCGTACCGGATCCAGCAACAGCGATTGGAAAGGGCATATAGCAAAGAACGGTTTCGTCTCAATGGGAAATCGGCTTGTCGGCAAATCGGTAGTTCATGCGATGGCGGAGTGCTTTCAAAGCAAAGCGGAGGCGCCGATCTGGGAACGCTTGATGTTTTCAATCGAAGCAGGACGGAACGCCGGTGGCCAAAAAGGGGGGCAACGCTCGGCGGCTATCTATGTTTGCGACGGTCTCGACTATCCATTGGTTGACCTTCGTGCCGATGATTACGACGAACCGATCAATGAATTACGCCGTCTTTACGACCTATACGTTCCACGCATACCCTACTATCGTCGTCGCGCTGCTGACCCAACCGTCGGGCCGTTCAGCGAATGGCAGGAGGCCCAAAACTTGAATTGAAGAAAAAAACCGGACCGTTAAAACGGCCCGGTTGAATAGTTTAATCAGGGAGGCTTCACGTCTAAAAGACGCAGGGTTTTCACCCTCGCCTGAAGGGGGGAGGAAATATCAGGCGGAAACAGACTGCCACTACGTTTGAGCAGCCTCTGTGAGATAAATGGCACTTCACTAACCCACCAACAATTCGAATTTAGTCAATACGGGTATGCAATAAATGCATATCTCTTGACATTTGCCTGCAATAATTGAGTGGCAAATAATTATTAGAAGGGGGTTTCCGCGACTTTTCGCAGCAAAAATTCGCGAAAAACCTCGATCCGCTTGGAATGACGCATCTCCTCCGGGTAGACGAAATAACACTGCGTAGGTGGGCTCGAGATTTCCGGTAACACGCGGACTAAATCCGATCCCAGTGCCACCATATAGTCGGGTAAATTGGCCAGCCCGAGCCCACTTTGGACGGCAAGCAACATGCCATAGAGATTATTAACAGTAAAAACAGGGCGACGTTGATGGGCGGGGTGAGTGTCAACTTCGAGCAGCCAATTGATAGTACTAACAGGAAGTGGCTGCGCCTCTCCGTACACAATCAAACGATGTCTATCGAGATCTTCCGGTTGCTGCGGATAGCCAAATTCACGTAAATATTCGCGAGAACCGTATACGTGAGCACGTACCTGCATCAAACGACGCTGAATCAGATCGGGCTGACGCGGAGGAACCATACGCAAGGCGACATCGGCTTCTCGCATGGTCAAGTCTAGTTCACCATCAGTCAGTTGTAAGCTGACTTCAATATCCGGGTAGAGCTCCACAAACTCTTTAATGCGCGGGGTCAACCATGTCGAACCAAGCGCAACCGTAGTCGTTACCTTGAGCGGACCAGAAGGACGTTCCTGCCGCTCGGTTAACTGAGATTCCGCCATAGCTAACATATGAAAAACTTCATGAACTGTGTGATAGAGCAGTTCACCTTGTTCCGTCAGCAGGAGACCGCGCGCATGCCGGTGAAACAACGGAGAGGCGAGAGAGGATTCGAGCGCCCCCACCTGCCGGCTGACAGCGGATTGACTCAAATGCAGCGCCTCACCGGCACGAGTGAAGCTGCCCGCATCGGCCACCGCATGGAAGACTCGTAATTTATCCCAGTCCATCGCATCACCGTACAATCGAGACTGATGATATAGCGTGGCCGCGCGATCCTTAAAAACCGAACATATGGTCAAAGCTAAAGCTGCCCGACCCATTGACCACACCATGATAACCGAAAAGCCGGCAGGTGACATCGCGAATGATAACATAGGGCCGTTCGCCTGCTCGGCGACGATCTGCAGCAACAAAAACGTCGTGATAGCGCCAGTTTAACGATCCGCCGCAGGGAATTCGAGCCATCTCAGAAGCAACCTCTAAGCCGTCACCGTTGTACAGAATTAGCTGCGTTTCCGAAGTATCATACCATGGCGTCGATGCAGGATAAATGAGATGACACATGGTATCATCCGGCTGCACGCCGATACGCAGAAATAGGCGTGTGCTCAAACCTGGAGGGGGCCCATTATATGACTGGGGCTCATTCTTGTAAGTCAGCACAGTGTTAAAAATGTGCGCGCCAAAGCTCGTCTCCGCTTCGTGACCGCTAGATCGATCCCGGTAGCGAAACAAACCGTGAAGCCACCCATCTGCCTCTCCGCCATCGGCAAAATCATAAATCATCTCCATATGACCGTATCCATCGCCGAGAGAACCGCTGATCAAACTGTCGATGGGTAAAGACGTTGCGTGGTCACGGGGCAAACAGCCCCAACGATGGCGCCCCACCTCTTGTCCAGCCTGGTTATAAATGACAAGCGCTAGCGGTAGCGTCAATTGTGCCGTTGACATCGGCGTCGGGAGCGCCTCGCTGCTATAGGAAGAAATTGGTAGGACCGGCGCCGGCAGGATGAATGACTTGCCGAGTAAGTTGCTAAGTTCTGCGATCTTCGGATCTACCTGCAGATCCGAGCGTTCCACGTTCGGGTGCGAAATTCGAGATCGTCCTGTCTTATCACTAAATATTTCATATCGCGGCCGGACAAAATGTTTACCAGACCTGATCTCAATTTGCTGTGGCCAAGCAAGATCGGGTAGCAAATCGGCAACATCGAGAGCACAAGACCCGAAAGGCGGTAACTCGCGATCCAGCCACACAACATCACAGTCCCCCATCCGATTAAGACCAACTGAACCAACTGGTATAGGGCAAGGATGGCTATTCTGTACCCAGAGGACAACTCGCTCACCATCCGACGGCGCTGGCAACCCAGCATAGAGATCCGACGGCCATGCGTTCGCATCATGCGTGCAGGACAACACCTTCATCGAATCTCCATAGGTGTCCAGAGCGTATTTGACGACATCATGGCCCGACACATTCACCGCGTGAAGGAATAACTGACCGGTAAATACATCAAGGCCAAAACGCGCCCGTACTTCCTGACTATCAAAAACCACAGAACCAACACCCGCCGGAAGTTCCTCGCGCCACTCAGCGAGCACTTCTCCTTTTTCACCAAACAGGCAGCACCACATCCAAACGTCCTTGGCGCCATATCCTGCCCAGTAATTGGCTGTCACGACACGCGTATGGTGACCATCTTCATCGCGAAAGAAGGCAAAATTGGTAGCGAAATTCATTGGATCAAGATAATGGTTAGGCGCGGACAACATATCGTCATCGAGCCGGACCGCATCGAGTGTTACTAGTTCCGCATTGCTGGGCAGGAGAGAGCCAATATTATCAGAAAGCCGCTCTGAATCGAAACCAGGAATAAAGACGGTTCGCGCACCGCTTACCGCTAACTCAGTCACAGGTTGGGCTACTCGATTCAATACCACGTCGCCAATACGCTCAACATTTTGTACGAAGACGCCTACGAGATCGTTGCCAGGGCAATCGTGAATTTCGAAAAACGGCGACGCAAGTCCTAGCGGATCGTAGACAGCGATCGGACCAACCAACCCAGATAGCAAATTGCCGATCCGACGAGCAGTCAATGGATGACCTATCGCCTTAAAAAAAGAAAACCCGCCAGTAACATTGCTGAATGTGTCTATCGCGAGGGGCATTTGCAAACGTTTCTCCTGAGTGTCAGGTCGATAGACCAAATCGTTTAAAAAATGCCGAAACTTTATGCCGACGTTGCTCACGCCGAACGTAACGTTCATCGGTGACCCAATTTAATTGAATAGTACGACGCTCACCTTCGAACGATTTATGGCCGTGCCATGCATTATCCGAACATTTAAAGGCCAACATCGTACCCTCATCAGGAGGCACTTCAGCGGCGAAGTTCTCAATATCGTATGGTTCACGCAGGAGCCGCAAGCGCCCGCCTCCTTTCTCCCAACTCTGGTTTAAATAAAGCAGTACAGTCACGACTTTATCCTTCGAATCTGTATGAATCTTTCCATCCCGTGCACGACAATGACCCCGAACAGTCACCATCGTTGGATATCCTTCGAGATTTACTGAAAACTTCTCCGACAACACACTAGCCACTTCAGATCCACGCAGTGTCTCCACCAAATCACCAAAGGCCGGTCCATACTCAAGCGCCGTCAGGGGAACGCTACCAGGTCGCTCCATTTGCGGGAAGTCGGACAATACGGCTTCTAGTGCCTCATCGTGAACCAGGCCCGGCACAACCAAATGCTCGAACGGATCCGCCATCACGGTGGCTGCGGAAAGTTTTTCGTTATCGATTAGCGACATAGACTGACCGAATGTCATCTGGGTCGGAAACATACGGCGATCAGCAGGAATCTGGCAATGCCTAAGAAATTATCTGCGGCAATAGGCCACCCCGAGTTAGCCGCAAAAAGCTAAGCGAGTTGCTATTTCACGCGCCGCACGGGCCGTCTCGTCAAGGCGCCGACTTTCCCTAATTTCTATTTTCCCACGAAACGGATTCGTAAAACCTTGCCGATGCATCTCCGCATGAAACCGCTCGAACTTGCTTCCTTCACCTCCGGCAAGAGTAATCACATATACTGGCTTGCCGGTATAACTGGCCTCAGAGACCATGTTAACCGAATCTGAGGTTGCCAAAATCGCGTCCGCTAAAGCCAACATGGCGAAATATGGATTCTCACCACTACCGTCCCAAAAATATATCTTAGGCCCACTCAGACGTTCTCGCAGCAATTTTTCGATGTCCGCACCCGTCCGCCTTGAAGTGGAGACGAGAAGGCCGTATCCGTCTCCTTCTACGAGCCGCCAGAGATCATCCACCAAACGGCAGGCAATCTCTTTAGTCAGTCGATAAGTGCTATTGGTACCCCCTATCAGAACCGCTACCACCGGTTTTGCTACCGCCGCAATCGCTTCTGGAATTCTCTCAGTCGCAGAGAGCAACCCCGCTTCAGTCAAGCTATGCATCGAACCTAGGACCTCTATCACGTTAGGCCCACGCTTACTGTCGTGTGATTGCGCAACGATGGCGTCGTAATGCGATACAGCAATACGAGGGTGCTGGGCATGAATGAGCCGCGTTTTTCCAGCACTCCGCTTCTTGATCCAAAGCGCGGGCCCGATTGCATGCCTCCCACACCCAACGATAAAATTCGGCCATGGTGCTTCCAATCTCGGTGAAGCCATGCCTGAAATTCCCGGCGGCCAGAGGTTTGCTGGCAACATAGACCATGGTCGCGATGGAACAATTTTCTTCTCTATCACCCGAAAACCGCCTAACTCGCGCGCAATAGCCTGCGCTAAACCAAACGCCTGGTTGACCATGCCGACCTTACCGTCGGTGAGCGTCCATATCATGTGGTCCTGCATCTTCCACCCGTTCGGCGTTTCGCGACTGTACGGGATCATTCCTCGTCGACCAGCCATTGACAAGTTGGGTCATCTTGCTCTTCCATCAGATGAAGTAATAATATTGCGTGTTGTCAAGCCGATGTAGGGACACCGTCCGTGAAACGGGTGAAGCTGGATAATATCGATCGAAAGATCCTCCGCAATTTACAGGAGGACGGGCGCATAACGAATATTGACCTGTCGAAGCGCATCGGCATTTCGGCACCACCTTGTCTGAGGCGTGTACGAGCTCTCGAGGAAGCGGGTTATATCCGGGGTTATCATGCACACGTCAATCATGAAGCGTTGGGTTACGGCGTTACGGTGTTTGCACAAGTTGGACTGAGTAGCCAGGCAGAAACCGACTTGAAGGCTTTCGAATCCCGTGTTGAGAATTGGCCGGAAGTGCGGGAATGCCACATGTTGGCTGGAGAAGCGGATTTCATCCTCAAGGTCGTATCGGCGAATTGGGACAGCTATAACAGGTTCTTAACTACCGAATTGACCTCCGCGCCCAACGTCAGTCACGTTAAATCAGCTCTGGCGATACGCACCTCGAAATATGCCTTCGGCATCCCGATCCCTATTGAAGGACCGGCAGGCAACGAAGAGTAATTCGACTATTTATAGGAAATCTTGGTAATCTCGTAATCTTTGTGACCGCCTGGCGTTACCACTTCGGCGATGTCTCCAACAGACTTACCAATTAACGCCCGAGCAAGCGGTGCGGTTATCGACAGTAATCCTGCGCTAATATCTGATTCGTATTCGCCAACAAGCTGATAAGCAACCTTCTCGTCAGTATCGCAATCGGCAAGCTCAACCTTTGCGCCAAATTTAACCTGATCTCCAGAAACTTTCGAAACGTCGATAACTTCGACACGTGTCAACTTATCCTCGAGCTCCGCGATTCGGCCTTCAATGAAGCTCTGACGTTCGCGCGCTGCATGGTACTCTGCATTCTCTGACAAATCGCCATGTTCGCGTGCTGCCGCAATGGCTTTGATCACCATGGGCCGCTCTTCGTTCTTGAGCTGCTTCAATTCTGACTGCAACCGATCGAATCCGCCGGCCGTAATTGGGAAGGTCCCCATCTTACAAACTTCCAAGTCTATCTAGAATGCTACCTCAGTACGCCGAGATAGCTAATTAAAATGAACTCTTAAAGTACGACTGCAATGGTGCTACTTCAAGGGAGCCTTCCCTAAGTGCCGAGATGGCGCGCACCGCAGCATTGGCACCGGTGCGGGTTGTATAATAGGGAATGTCCCGCATTAGCGCGGTTCGCCGTAAGCTGAAACTGTCCTTAATAGCCTGCGATCCCTCCGTAGTATTCAGGACAAGTTGGATATTGCCATCAATCATCGAGTCTACAATGTGCGGGTTCCCTTCAAGAACCTTGTTCACTTTCTGGACGGATACGCCGTGTCGCTCCAGGAACCGCGCAGTGCCTCGGGTAGCCACAATTTTGAAACCCATGTTGAAAAGGTCCCTAATTGGCTGCAGGATTGCTTTCTTATCGTCGTCCTTGACCGAAACGAAAACGGCACCTTCCGTCGGCAGCACACCACCGGCGCCAAGTTGCGCCTTAGCGAAAGCTCGCCCAAAGTCCGAATCGAGTCCCATGACCTCACCGGTGGATTTCATTTCCGGCCCCAGCATAACGTCAATGCCCTGGAAACGGCGAAACGGAAAGACCGCCTCCTTTACGGCGACGTGAGCGCCGCTAGCCTCGTTGAGTAGATCGAAGTCCGCCAGCTTCTCACCAGCCATGATCCTTGCGGCAATCTTGGCCACTGGAATGCCGGTCGCCTTGGCGACAAAAGGAACTGTCCGACTCGCGCGTGGATTGACTTCAATGAGGTATACCTGCTCGTCCTTGACGGCAAACTGCACATTCATCAAACCAATTACATCTAATGCTTTCGCCAGCTCCTCGGTTTGCCGGCGCACCTCGGTCAGTACCGTTTCGCCGAGCGAATACGGCGGAAGCGAACAGGCGCTATCGCCGGAGTGTATACCAGCTTCCTCGATATGCTCCATAATTCCCGCAACGTGCACTTCATCGCCGTCACAGAGCGCATCCACATCCAATTCAACCGCGTTATTAAGAAACTGATCAATCAATACCGGATGATCACCTGAGACCTGAACAGCGGTCGCCATATAACGCCGCAACTGGGGCAGATCATAAACAAGTTCCATGGCGCGACCACCTAGAACGTAGGATGGCCGAATCAGCACTGGATAACCAATCTTCTGGGCGATGCTTTCCGCCTGTATGACCGATACAGCGGTGCCATTTTCCGGCTGAGTTAAACCAAGCTCGTTGACTAATTGTTGGAACCGCTTTCGATCTTCAGCCAGATCGATGGCATCTGCGCTTGTTCCCAAAATCGGAATTCCCGCAGCTTCTAGCGCACGTGCGAGCTTCAGCGGCGTTTGCCCACCGAACTGAACTATCACACCTTTAACCAATCCCTTAGCCTGTTCGCCGCTAATCAACTCGATAACGTCCTCATCGGTCAGCGGTTCGAAATAGAGGCGATCGGAAGTATCGTAGTCGGTCGAAACGGTTTCTGGGTTGCAATTAACCATGATCGTTTCGTACCCAGCATCACGCAGCGCGAACACGGCATGAACGCAACAATAATCAAATTCAATCCCCTGCCCAATCCGGTTGGGACCGCCACCAAGGATGATCACTTTCTCACGATCGGTTATCTCGGTTTCCGATTCTCCCGCCTCAACCCCGTCGCCCTCGTAGGCGGAGTACATATACGGCGTCATCGAGGGAAACTCAGCTGCACAGGTGTCTATTCGCTTGAAGACCGGTAGAACGTCGAGTGCCTGGCGAAGATCCGCAATCGTTTGGGCCTTCATGCCGGTAAGTTCGCCGAGCCGGTCGTCCGAAAAACCTGCCTTCTTAAGCTTCAGTAACTCATGCCTATTTTCCGGCAGCCCATCCCGGCGTAGCCTTAATTCCAGCTGTACAATGTCCTCGATCTGGCGGAGAAACCAGTGATCTATCTTGCAAGCCTCGTAAACCGACTCAACATCGAGACCGTGACGAAACGCTTGTGCCACCAGCAAGATTCGATCTGGTACCGGGCGTCTAAGTGCCGCCAGAATATTCGCCTTGTTTACTATTCCGTCGATTTCCGCTCCTTCAATCTCGACTTCATTCATGCCGGTCAAGCCAGTCTCCATCGATCGGAACGCCTTCTGCAGGCTCTCAGGAAACGTCCGACCTATCGACATTGCCTCACCGACCGATTTCATGGCAGTCGTCAATATCGGTTCTGCACCGGGAAACTTTTCGAAAGTGAACCGCGGCATCTTAGTAACGATATAGTCAATCGTCGGCTCAAAGCTTGCGGGCGTCACCTGGGTGATATCGTTGTTAAGCTCATCCAACGTGTATCCTACGGCAAGCTTTGCGGCGATCTTCGCGATCGGAAAACCCGTCGCCTTGGATGCGAGCGCAGAAGACCGCGAAACACGAGGGTTCATTTCTATTACGACGAGACACCCATCTTCAGGGTTGACCGCAAATTGCACATTAGAACCGCCCGTATCGACGCCGATCTCTCGCAGACAGTCGATTGAAGCGTTGCGCATGATCTGGTATTCTTTGTCAGTCAGGGTTAGCGCCGGCGCCACGGTGATCGAGTCGCCGGTATGAATTCCCATCGGATCGATATTCTCAATCGAGCAAATGATGACGCAGTTGTCCGCGTTATCGCGGACCACCTCCATCTCAAATTCCTTCCAGCCAAGCACAGATTCCTCAACTAGCACCTCTGAGGTCGGCGAGGCGCGCAAACCGCTCTCGGCAATCTCCAGGTATCCTTCCCGGTTATAGGCGATACCGCCGCCGGTTCCGCCAAGGGTAAAGGAAGGACGCAAGATCGCCGGCAGGCCTATTTCCTCCAATGCCACGCGAGCTTCTTCCAAATCGTGTATTAGCCGGCTACGGGGGCATTTAAGACCGATTCGTTCCATAGCTTCTCGGAACAATTGTCGATCTTCAGCCTTGGCAATGACATCGGCCTTTGCACCGATCAATTCGACACCGAGACGTTCGAGAACGCCTTCGTGCCACAGTCCGAGCGCAGTGTTAAGGGCTGTCTGCCCACCCATCGTTGGCAACAGCGCATCAGGCCGCTCGCGTTCGAGAATTTTGGCGACAATGTTCGGCGTGATCGGCTCGATATAAGTCGCGTCCGCGAGCCCCGGATCGGTCATAATCGTCGCCGGGTTAGAGTTCACCAAGACGACGCGATAGCCCTCTTCTTTCAAGGCCTTGCAAGCTTGGGTCCCAGAATAGTCGAACTCGCAAGCTTGGCCGATGACAATCGGCCCAGCTCCAATAATCACGATCGATTGTATATCGGTGCGTTTGGGCATTCGAGAGCTTCGCTTGAAACGTTGGGCGGACATTACCGAGGGCTGCCCCAATGTCAAAAAAAATGTCGCATCCCCACCCCAGTAAAAAAGAGATTTCTCTATCCGACGTAGGTCGGCCTGCCCTCAATGCTGTATTGTGGATCATTGTACCCAGGGGTCGATGGGTGACCCGGCGCGACCAGTTTGTCTATCAGAGCTTCGTCTTCGGCCAAAAATTCGTAGTCCAGCGCGTCCAGATAGCCTTTCCAATGCGCCATCGTGCGCGGACCAGCAAGCACACTCGTTACAAGCTTATTATTCAATACCCACAATGTTGCAAAGGCTCCAGCGGTCATACCACGCTTTTCCGCATGCGACTTTATCTTTCTTGCCATAATAATCGATTCCCGACGAAACTCCGTCTCCAGGATGCGCTGGTCACCCCGTCCCGCGCGAGTGTCTTTTCTAGGTTTCCCCTCGGGGTCGTACTTGCCAGTCAGAACGCCACGAGCAAGAGGAGAATAAGGAACTACCCCCATCCCGTAGTATCCGCAAGCTGGCAGTACTTCGACCTCAGGCATCCGGTTCATAGCGTTGTAGTACGGTTGACAGACAACGGGCTTTGGAATGCCAAATTGTTCACAAAGCCGCACAATTTCGGCCACTCGCCACGAACGATAGTTCGAGAGGCCCCAATACAGCACCTTCCCCGATGCGATAATTTCACCCATCGTCTGAACTGTCTCGGAGAGCGGCGTAACGTGATCCTCTTTGTGCAGATACCAAACATCAATCCAATCTGTCTGCAAGCGCAAGAGGCTCTCGTCGATGCCTGCCGTCATATGCCGTTTGCCGAGACGAGTATCGAAGACCGCAGGGCCCGATCGGTTACCTATTTTTGTCGCAATCACCCAATTGCTTCGGTCTTTCTTCAGAAGACGTCCCAGAACTTTTTCCGAGTCGCCCCCACTATAGCCATCTGCCGTATCGATAAAATTGACCCCGTTTTTGCGTGCCGAATCGATTATTCGCGCCACTGTCCTATCATCAGCCGCACTTCCAAACATCATCGCGCCAAGACAGATAGGCGATACCCTGAGGCCACTTTCTCCGAGTTGCCGGTATTTCATTCTTGCGCTCCGAATTGAATCCAGTGAAGAATTGAAGGCACATTATAATCACTCTCAGCCGGCTGCAAAGTTAGGAGCTCATGAGTGCGTGCTAAAACAGTCGGGTATCGAAGGAGTAAGCCAAATGACACGGGAGTATCCAGAATACCCTATGGTCGGTGTCGGCGTCGTCGTCTGGAAGGGCGAAACAGTCTTGATTATTCAACGCGGTAAGCCGCCACGCGTCGGCACTTGGAGCCTGCCGGGCGGACGCCAGGAACTCGGCGAGACGACCCGGGAGGCCGGCGTACGCGAAGTGTTAGAGGAAACCGGCCTATGCATAAAAATCAAAGGATTAATAGACGTAGTCGATTCGATCAGCCGTGACGGTGACGGCCGTGTTCGAATGCAATACACGCTTGTAGACTATTGGGCCGAGTGGATATCGGGCGACCCCGTGGCCAGCACGGATGCGGATGACGCCCGTTGGGTGCACCCCGACGAGCTACCCACATACAAACTTTGGGATGAAACGCTACGAGTGATCGATATCTCGGCCAAAGCTCGATGATTTCCACGACACTTCTAAAATCATAACGCTGAAAATTATAACAAACTGATTTGGGAATTTCTCTTCGAGAAGAGAGCCCAGCCTATCCGTGGGAATTATTGCCTCACTGTCATCGACCTTGCTCTCGACTAGGCCATTGGAACCCCATTCAATAGGGTCATGGGAGTGAAGCACGGGATTATCCAGCTGCTAGGTACCACTTCCTAGGACAAACCGGTATATTCTGCGCTATTTTTTGATCGATTTGGGTGAAAAAACCTGCTGAAATATGTTTATCAACTAACTTTTCATCGTCTGTGGAGAATTCTTGTTGGCAAAAAAAGTCTGCTGTGTCACGTCTAAGGATCGTGCAAAGCCTCCATACACTGCGCCTTTAGGAAAGCTCGCATGTGAAAAGCCACCTGTTCCGAGACGTATGCGTGTAGCGTGTCTACAGGGCAATGACCACGCGCTCGACAGCTCCAGCCCATGCAATTTCCCTTCGGGTGATCTATCAGATATTCCGTGCGTTGTGGAATGTCATAAACCGTATCTGTGAAGTCTCCGACCAGACAAGCTGAAAGGCAGGGCTTTTCCGCACAGGAGTCACAGGGAACAGCTCGATCATCTTTTGGCGGAAAATCAATCTCGACAGTATTAAGTTACAGCACCCCGATAGTCATGTTAAAGACCGTACTCCGGATGCATCAGAATACCAAGAGGATAGCTTTCGCTGCCCACCGTTGAAACGTTAGGAAGGGTAGTCCGCCAAATGCACTTCGGAATGGCGGCCTGCCAGAATTTTAAAGATAATGGATAGCCGTCGACGCGCCGCGGCTGCCACCTCACTCCAATGCTAAAATTACTCCCGGAACCATTCCCCTTCTTAATAAGGTTCCAAGCACCGCCACTCGATGATACCTTCTCAGGTGATCGTATTCATCAGTATAGGCTATACAGATGTGGAGCGACGTTGTCGATTTACATGAATTCTACCGTTCACAGCTAGGTCAGGTAGCACGGCGGCTAATCCGAGAGCGCATTCGAAACTTCTGGCCAAACATGCGCGGTATGACAGTGCTGGGGCTTGGATACGCAACGCCCTATCTGCGCCCCTTCCTGGGCGAGGCGGAGCGTGTCGTCGCGCTTGCTCCGGCTTCACAGGGCGTGATGCGTTGGCCGAGCGGCGAACCGAGCCTAATGACGCTTGCTGACGAGACCGAGTTGCCATTCGCGGACCTATCTATCGACCGGCTCCTGATCGTTCACGCGGCGGAATACAGCGAACAGCAACGGGCTATGATGCGCGAGGCATGGCGGGTACTTACCAGCAACGGCCGGCTGCTAATGGTCGCACCAAACCGCCGAGGGATCTGGGCTCGCATCGAAAGTACGCCGTTCGGCCATGGTCGACCTTATAGCCCCGGTCAGTTGAAACGGTTATTGAAGGACTGCCTATTTACGCCCGAATTGTCCGAAAATGCACTCTATTTACCGCCTACCCAGCGCCGAATGCATCTGCATTCTGCAGCGACCTTAGAACGCATCGGAAGGCGCTATTTCAACGCTATTTCGGGCGTTGTGCTAATAGAAGCTACTAAACAGATTTATGCTGCAACACCCACGGTAAAGGCTATTCAGCACCGGCATCTTATCGCCCTGCCCGGACAACAAAACGTCGCCAACGGCAAAATTGTCGCCCGGAATAACACTAATTCTCCTCCGAAAGGCTAACCTCGCACATCTCCGGCGAATCAGCATCCACGACCCAGCGAGCAATATCAAAGGAGAAACCCTGTCGCCCCAAGGCGGCAAGGTCGCGCTCGCGATGGCTTTCTCGGTCGTTCAGCCGCCACGGGCCCATACGGCGCCGGCGTGCGTAGGCAATAGCCGCATGACGGTCGGGATGCGGTGTCTCCGCCGCCAAAGCCTCCAATGCGATGTTAATATCATCTTCCAGCACGCCCTTCAGCATGAGCCGGTGGCGTATAGCACGAACTGATAATCCGCGCCGGTGTAGGCCATCTACACGCATCTCAGCATACGCCCTGTCATTCAAATAACTCCATTCTTGGAACTTTCGAATAATTTCGTCGACTACCACAGCGCCTTCGTTACAGTCAGTACCGTGAACGCTTGCAGAACGTTTGACACGATGCATTAATACGCGGCGCAGGTTTTCCGCAGAGCTAGCATAGCGTTCGAGATAATAAAGCGCGACACGTTCGAGATGTCTCGGAGTGGCCTTGCGCGGCCCCCTTCTCCCACTCGACTTTCGACTTTGTGCGGTATTTTTGTCTTCGTCTCGAATAATTTTGAGCCTTGTGACGGCCGTCACACCGAAGTTGCCAACGAACCGCTATGGTGTCAATGATCGAGATGACAAATGGTCACGCTCGAAACATTTTGGAACGCAGCGTTGTATGCCCACCCTGCCCTTCCCAATAGGCATCGGTTCTGCGAACCAAGAAATCAGCGGCGACGATTTATTCGTCGCCGCTGGCTATTTTTCTACACAACGCACACACAAAGTCGCGACTCGGCAGAAATCCTAGTTAAATTCACCTACATGCATTGACAGGGCGCGATGTTAAATCGGATACTCCGCGCCTTTCCCGTTTAGCGCGGAAACTCAAATTTTATAATAGGAGGTAAGGCCGTGAATACAGCCGTCATGCCCACCTACGGGCGGGCCGATATCGCATTCGAAAGAGGTGAAGGCGTCTACCTAATCTCGACGGACGGTAGGCGCTTCCTCGACTTCGGCTCCGGCATCGCGGTTAACGCGCTTGGCCATTCACACCCAAAGCTTATCCAAGCCTTGCAGAACCAAGTCGCTGCACTTTGGCACACGTCCAACTTGTACAACATTCCACCCCAAACCAACTTAGCGGAACTATTATGTAAAACTTCTTTTGCCGACTTAGTATTCTTTGGTAATTCCGGCGCCGAGGCTGTCGAAGGTTGTATTAAGCTCGCGCGCAAATATCAGAGCGCAATCGGACATCCCGAGAGATGGCGTGTAATCGCCTGTTCGGGATCATTCCATGGCCGCTCATTTGCTACACTATCCGCCTCGAAGAATCCGAAACATCTGGACGGATTCGGTCCAACAACCGAAGGCTTCGATCAAGTGCCTTACAATAACCTCAATAAGCTGCGCAACAAAATCGATGGAGAAACAGCAGCGATTCTAGTCGAACCGATCCAGGGAGAAGGTGGAATAAGACCTGCGGGCATCGAATATCTCCAAGGTTTACGAAAGATCGCCAATGAATTCGGCTTGCTGCTGATCCTCGACGAAGTCCAAACTGGAATGGGCCGCACCGGGAAACTCTGGGCGCATGAATGGGCGGAGATAACACCAGACGTAATGGCCGTTGCCAAAGGGTTGGGTGGCGGGATGCCAATCGGCGCAATTATGGCAACAAACGAGGCCGCCCAAGGCATGACACCCGGCACGCACGGGAGTACCTATGGTGGTAACTACCTTTCGAGTAGGGCAGCGCTTACCGTCTTGGAAGAGATCACGAGCGACGGATTTCTGGATCGCGTATGCGAAATGGCAGATTATCTGCAACAGAAAGGGGAAGCACTAGTTGCAAAGCATTCCGATGGTTTCAAAGAAGTGCGCGGCAAGGGATTAATGCTCGGCTTCGTCTGCAAGATGAGCAACCTCGATATGTGGAACAAGTTGCGAGACGCTGGGCTACTGACGGTACCCGCCGACGACAACGTAATCCGCTTTTTGCCACCGCTGATCATTGAAAAAAAACATGTCGACGAAGCTATCGACATACTTGACGCGGTGGCGAGCGGTTGGGAGCACGGAGATGCCAGCTCCTAAACATTTCCTCGACATTGATCAGTTTGATGAGCAAACCCTGCGCAAGCAGCTATCTTTAGGGGCCGCCTACAAGGCGGGTGTAGCCGCCGAGCTACGTCCACTCGAAGGTAAGACCTTGGCGATGATTTTCGAAAAGGCATCGACCCGCACTCGAGTGAGCTTTGATGTTGGAATGCGTCAGTTGGGGGGTGAGACCATCATCTTAGATCCCACGAACATGCAGCTTGGACGCGGGGAAACCGTGGCGGATACGGCACGCGTTCTATCGCGGTACGTGGACGCAATTATGCTCCGCACTACCTCGCCACAGAACCTGGCCGATATGGCCGAGAACGCCGCAGTTCCGGTGATCAACGGTCTAACGGACGACACTCATCCGTGCCAGATCATGGCGGACGTTATGACCTTTGAAGAATGCCAGGGGTCGATCTCCGGTAAGACCGTGGCATGGTGCGGGGACGGCAACAATATGGCTTCGAGTTGGATACATGCCTCGACCCGCTTTGGTTTTGAACTCCGCCTCGCGTGTCCAGAACAACTAAAACCGGAAGAAAAAACCTTGAAATGGGCCCATGAGAATGGCGCCAATATTCAGGTTACTGAAGATCCAGACGCCGCAGTTACCGATGCGGATTGCGTTATGACCGACGTCTGGGTATCGATGGGAGACGAAGGCGTTAGTGATCGCCATAAACTTCTTAAACCCTATCAAGTTGACGAGCGGTTAATGTCGCTTGCTAAGCCCAATGCCATCTTTATGCACTGCCTTCCCGCACACCGCGGGGAGGAAGTTACGACCGGGGTAATAGATGGCCCACAGTCAGTGGTCTGGGATGAGGCCGAAAACCGGCTACACGTCCAGAAAGGAATACTGACCTGGTGCCTAACTTGAACGCAGTACCCGATGATCTGATTCAGCCCTTTCTGATCGAGGCGAGCGGCCTGAGAGGGCGACTGGTACGCATGGGGCCGACGTTAAGCGACGTGATCAATCGGCACGACTTAGCGCCGGCTGCAAAGAATTTAATGGCCGAATTTGTCATTCTCGCTGCAACACTTTCAGCAGCACTCAAGTTTGACGGCATTTTTTCGCTACAGGCGAAAGGGAACGGCCCCGTCAGTCTAATGGCAGCCGATGTCACCAGCGACGGCGGTGTCCGAGCATACGCCCGCGTAGCGAGAGACGTTCCGCCTCCCGCCAAGGTCGACGGCTCGCCGATACCCCGGCTACTCGGAGCGGGCTATCTCGCTTTTACCATCGACCAGGGAGAACACACAGAGCTTTACCAAGGCATTGTCGATCTACAGGGACCGACCTTGATTGATTGCATACACCATTACTTCCGCCAGTCCGATCAGTTCTCAGCCGCAATCACGTTAGCCGTGAATTCGAAAGTACCCGACGAATGGCGAGGTGGAGCGCTGATGCTGCAACGACTTCCCAAAGACGAGCTGAATATCTGCAAGGAAGAGATGGATGAGGACTGGAGACGAGCAACGATCCTGATGGGAAGTTGTGAAAAAAAAGAACTGACTTCGGCCACTCTTACGGGGCATGAATTACTGTTTCGGCTGTTCCATGAGGACGGAGTGCGTGTCTTCGATACCCATCCTCTACGCTTTTCGTGTCGCTGCTCAAGAGCGCGCGCGCAAGGCATTTTGGCAATGCTGTCGGAAGAGGAAATCGAGGAATATAAGATCAATAAACGCATTTCGATCACCTGCGAGTTCTGCAATACTGAGGAGTGGTTTGACGATGCACAAATTACCGCCGCACGGGCAACTTGATGCAACTGTCAGTGCACCGCACATTCACGCAATGATCAACTTACCCATTCGCGTGATAGTTATAACTATGATTCTCGCCGTCACCAGCTGCGATACTGCCGTTCATCCCCACTCTTTTGCTGAACAGACATTTAGCCATCTGGAGCCGATTTCCTTAGACGTAGCAGATATCGACATCGTGCATTTATTCAATCCTCCCTTGAAGGCACCCCATATCGAGCACGAAATGCCGCTGCCGCCGCACAAGTCGATCAAGCGCTGGATCGTTGACCGTATCAGGCCGGTCGGCGCTTCTGGACAAGCAGTTATTACCATCCGGGACGCAAGCGTGCTGGAAACTCGACTTAACCGGATGGGTGGGATTAAAGGGCTCTTCACGACCGGACAATCGGAACGCTACGACGCAAGAGTCGAAGTCGAGATTAGTGCTGTCGATGGCCGAGGCATGAAGACCGCGAAGGCGATAGCGACGAGTTCCCGTAGCCGAACAATCCCAGAGAATGCCTCACTGCGCGAAAGGCACAACCTCTGGTTCGAGCTGACAGAACGCGTAATGATGGATTTTGACCGCGCCTTCGAAGCACAAATTCGTAAACACCTCTCGCCGTTCCTCAAATAGGAATTAGTCGCGCCAAAAAGATGGTATCAGCAAAACGATCACCGTGAAGAGTTCGAGCCGGCCGAGCAACATACCAGCCGATAAAAGCCATTTAGCGCTGTCGGGCAGATTCGCAAAAGTCCTGGCTGGCCCAATGGTTTCGCCCAAACCTGGCCCAACGTTGGATAACGCTGTCGCTGCACCAGAAACAGCGGTCAAAAAATCCACTCCAAGTAGACCAAGACCGATTGCTATCGCGCAATAGCTCAGTGCGTAGAGAAAGAAAAACGCCATAACCGAAGCGGAAACTTCCTCCGGGATCGGTCGACGATTATAATATGCTATATGTACCCCGTGCGGCTCTAACAACCGGCGTATCTGGGTCACCGCAGTTGCATAAAGCACTTGAAAGCGAAATACCTTGATCCCGCATGTGGTAGAACCAGCACAACCGCCAATAAACATAAGAAAAAAGAACAACGTTAATGCAAATGGACCCCACGTACCGTAATCCGCGGTAGCATAGCCAGTTCCTGTAATAATTGACACAACATTGAAAGTTGCCTCGCGCAGCGCTGTGGCAATATCTATTCCAGAGTCATAACGATAACATGCGAGAGCTAAGGTCGCGATGACCACAACCAACAAGAATAGGCGCACCTGATCGTCGCGGATTAGCGGTTTCGGGTTACCGCGTATGGCGCGGAGATAAAGCACGAAAGGAAGGCTGCCTATTAGCATGAAAGCAACGCCAATATACTCTATAGCCGCGCTCTTAAAATGGGCGAGCGAGGCGTTATAGGTAGAGAAACCTCCGGTCGCAATTGTCGTCATCGCATGCGCGACAGCGTCGAACCCAGACATGCCGGCTGCCCAATAGGCTGCAGCACAAACGATACTAGCGCCCAGATAAATAAATGCGATGTATGCGACTAACTGCGTCGTTCGTGGCAATACTTTCTCAGATCGATCCGACGACTCCATCCGGAACAACTGCATCCCCCCGATCCGCAACAACGGTAAGATCGCGATCGCCATAGCGATCACGCCGATGCCGCCAAGCCACTGCAACAAGGCCCGCCAAATTAAGATCCCGGGGGGAGCAGCGTCGAGGTAACGAATGATGGTCGAACCCGTCGTAGTCAAACCGGACATCGATTCGAAGAACGCATCAGTGTAGCTCAGATCGAGATCGGCAAAAGCGAAGGGAAGTGCAGCGAAGGCAGGAATTATTATCCACAAAGTAGTAGTCAAAATGAAACCTTGACGAGGCGTAATTGTACGAATGTTACCCCGGCAGGTAAGCACCAAGATGCCACCCACAAACAGGGTGAATCCGGCAGCAATCACGAAAACCTGCCAGTCAGGATTGAGCGCCGCGGCGTCAGCAATGGCCGGCAGGCACATAGCGACCGCCAAGAGTAACATCAATACGCCGGTGATAAACAAAATGGGTCTGAAATCGAGCACGTCTTTTACGTCCGAACTGCTTCGTGCGGACGCCATGATCCAATCAAGGATTTGGTTTGTCCAGCTATCGCTCTGCTAACTGCGTGTCACGGGCCGCTTGCCAATGATTGATTCAAACTCAAGGCGGGTTTTTGCATCATCACGAAAGGCTCCGAGCATCCGACTTGTAACCATTGATACGCCCGGCTTCATAACCCCACGCGTCGTCATGCATTGGTGCTCGGCTTCAATCACCACAGCAATACCGCGCGGCTGAAGAGCATCCTCGATTGAATTAGCGATTTGTGCGGTCATCCGTTCTTGAATCTGCAAGCGTTTTGCAAAAGCCTCGACAACCCGCGCCAACTTGCTGATACCGACGACCCGTTTGTCGGGGAGATATGAGACATGCGCCTTTCCTACAACCGGAAGGATATGGTGCTCGCAATGCGAAATAAAGGCTATGTCCCGCAGCACTATCATCTCGTCGTAACCGTCGGTTTCTTCAAACGTACGAGATAGATAGTCCGTCGGATCTATCGCATATCCAGAAAAAAACTCCTCAAACGCTTTGGTGACGCGTTTCGGCGTATCAAGCAATCCCTCTCGATTGGGATCGTCGCCTGCCCACTGAATTAGTTTTCGGACGGCCGCCTCAGCCTCGTTCCGGGAGACTTCGCATTTCACCTCGCCTGAATCATCCGTCCCGGAGCCTCGGCCAATATCTTCGCTCTTCAAAGTCAATGTACGTCCTTTCGACCGTCCACCAGCTATTATTCTAGTTCAATTTGACCAACTGATATGGACTGTCCAGTGAGAATGCCGGGATTTCAACATCGAACTGTTCACCATTAGCCAATTCCATTTGGTAGGTTCCTGCCATAATACCCGACGGAGTAGGAAGTGGCGTACCACTTGTATATTCAAAAGCCTCACCAGGATGGAGTACTGGTTGCTCGCCTACCACACCGGGGCCGCGCACTTCCTGAACCCGCCCCGCCGCGTCGGTAATACGCCAAAACCGAGTCCTCAGCTGAACCCGCTCGTGGCTGTCGTTTACAATCTCGACATGGTATGCCCAGACAAAATAGTTTTCGCCCGGCTTCGACTGATCATCGAGATAAAAAGGCCGAACCAAAACTTTGATACCGTCTGTCACGGATTCGTACGTTCCAGTGTCCACAATTCCGATCCCTCCGCGTTTGGAAAGATCATATGGAGAGCCGAACGAAACTTGTCCAGTCTATCGGTGCCTTTACCGTCGTCCCATCAACCGTTCTAATTCCGCTTTTACAACAAAATCTCATTTTCACCCTCAAGTACCAGTTCGGGTTCTTAATTGTGCATCGTCGGCCGCATTATCACGTCACCTGTCAAGCGAACTGCGTTAAACCCAGTGATCTCGAGCATCAATTAAAGCTATAAGTTTAGGAAACGTGAATCATTATTCCTGGACGGTCGTGTCGCTTACAATATTAAAAATCACAATAGATAAGGTAGTTAACACTAGGCGATCTTTGAAATGCATATATAGAGTATCGGTCATCGTCCGATTCAGTTCCTCGGCTTGTTCGTGCCACTCCTCGAACGTCGATTATAGTGTATCTTCGGACAGCTAGGGGCGGCCGACGCATAGACCGCGTGCATACCGACACGATGCGGAATACCGGGCCGAAAACTCTCGAAAAATATATAACATCTCTCCGCAAGACGATGAAAAACAGCGCGAACGGCCGAGCGTTTGAGGTTGAGTGCCATGCGGCGTTTTCCACGATTGCCGACGATATGCAACACTGTTTATCCAACAATGTTTCGTCCGATATAATGCCGCTAATAGCTTTCCAGCAGCTTAACCTGGATCACATCTGCGTCAAAGGGTCCCTAAAAGCCAGCACAATAGGGCACTGCGTAGCCTTAACTCGCATCGACGATCTTGAGACCGTTGTACGGTTTCCCTGCATCTGACATCAAGATATCAGGATGCCTGCGCCTACCACGTTCGAGCGATTTCGATCAATAGCCGAGGGAGGCGCTTGAAATTTAATAAATCCACTTATCGAGTTTACGCGTTTGTTGAATTTTTATACGCAAACAGCCGGCCATTATTAGTTTATCCTCACCGGCTTTAAGCTATACACGACCCGCCACCCAAGACGCAGAAAGCAGAACAGTTAGGGTGGTTTAATGTCACGCTCTCCGCAGCTTCGCCAAGGGTTAGGCCGAGCTCGAACTGTTTATCGTATGGCAGAAGAGTGCAGGGAAGTACTACAGGCCGGCCCGCCCCTTTACGTTTGACAACCATTCGGGATGAGGCGCACATTAAATCATTCGGGTCTATGTTTAGGATGGACCAGCACGCTTCAGTTATTTCCGGTACGTCACGCTTTTCATCCATTTCCGGGAACAAAACCAAGCTTGCCGGATCAGCTGTATCGACTGCAATGCCTTCGCGCTCACAGAGCTTCGCAAAGCCATCTCGCAACGCAGGCTCGCTTTCTCGCCATATGGTGCGTCCCGCCAGGCAAACGTGAAAGTCATGTTGTGACAACCAACGCAAACCGGCGAGCGCCCGCTCGAATGCATGCGGCCCTCTATAAAGATCATGCCACTTTTGTGTGTAATGATCGAGCGAAACACGAACCGTCAATTTATCTCCGTGGCGGTTCCTCAACCGCAACAGTTCATCTGTGCATTTCATCATCGGCCGCATGGCATTAGTCAGAACGAGAACCCGATACCCGCGGCTCGCTGCAGCATCTATCATGCACAGAAAATCGGGGTTCATGAAAGGTTCGCCGCCAGTGAAGGCAATCTCCTCGACTTCTATACCGACCGTTGGAAGCTCGTCGAGAAACTCCAAAACTTCTATTTCGGTCAAGTAGACCAAATGGTCGTTCGTTGGGCTGGATTGGATGTAACAGTTATTACAAGCAAGGTTGCAAAGTGTGCCGGTATTAAACCACAGCGTCTTTAGACTGGAGAGTTCCACAAAGGCGCGACGTTCGCCGGTTGCAGTCCTCACCGGATCGTCGAACTTACCCAGCCCCAACGGGGGCACGGCAACGAAATTTACCTCATTCATTATACCGCTAAATGCTCACCAATATTATGAAACGCTCCCCGCGCCCTTTCCCCAATCAGGTCGCATTTAATACCGAACCATCCTAGTTTCACAATGGCTTTCCCGGAAAAGAAATATCACATTTGTTTTAGTCTAATTACCGGTCAGGTAATTCATCGCACATTAAAGATACAATTCAGTAATGCCATCTAAAGCAACCGTTCGCGTGAGAGCTTAAAATCGAGGGTGCATGCTAAATTATTGTAAGGATGCTGCATTTGTATCTCGACGGTAGAGAAAGAGCTTCCTTTGTGTATCTCCTGATGCACATGATATATACAATTCACACGGTTCACTCGAAATTTTTTTCTTGCGATTTATCTTAGTTAAAAAAAGAGATGCTCGGCCAAAACCCGTTGCTATCAATACCGTGCTGTAGATAAGAAAAGAGAAAGTGCCCTGACGCTGTCTGCAACACTGCGTCAATTATACTCTCCGCTGGCAGCATCCCGCATATAGATAAGTTTGAAACTTCCTGACATCAATTTTAAATGAATAAATTGATTACTACTGCGCCAAATTATTTTCCCGCACAACTTAATCCATTTTCGATCACTTCGGGGTAATCGAAACCTACTCCGCTGCCGCCATCTAATGCCGCGCCTATGATACCACCGAATAATAAATTTCCGAACATGGTAGCGTTGGCCGACGATTTTACAACATTGATTGATCCGACATCGCCCTTTGAACATTCAACTGTCAGGTCGCCGAAAGCTTTATTAACCATGACAGTCCCCGGAGTTTTTTTAACAAAGTATTGTCCATTAGAATTGGTGAGTTTACACGTCGCACTGGGACAGTTTGGTGTATCTACGGATACAGGTTGGGTGTTATCATTCATAATGCTCGAGCAACCCGAACTGCTCAGTACGACTACAACTAATGTAATATTAATTATTTCTTTCATTTTAATTTTTCCTGACCGAAGGTTTGGGCCTGTATAATTGATGCTCTGACGTGGCAAATCACGCTCAACATCGAAGCATGTATGATAGGTGTCAACCGACATGCCCGGTATATCAAATTTTTGATTCTTGTATTGCGTCATGATGGTAATCATAATTTAGTAAATTTATTTATCCACTAATTGGAACCATTCTAGTTATTTATATTAATTAACAACATAGACTTAGCGGGTGTAGCTCAACGGTAGAGCAGGAGCTTCCCAAGCTCAAGACGAGGGTTCAACTCCCTTCACCCGCTCCATTTCTGTCGATTTTTTGATTTTAAGGAGCCCTGCAGATATGGCTTCCAATCAGACCGAAATGCCTCTCTTAAAGGAAAAATAATTTATCCAATTTTCATTATTTAGGTTGTTATGATAAGCGAACTTATTTTACTGCGCCCTTAATTCAGGGAAAAAACCAAGTCAAAAAATACTTTTCAATATAAAGGAGAGTGGATGTAGAGATATTACCGGATGCGAGCCGCAGCATACATTACAATGCCGGAAGGGTAGGTTTTTGTTCTCCTACTACTAACAAGTTGTTGGGGCATTTGTGTTCAGTTTCATCATAAACTGGGGCCCCTCCTTAAGAATTTTAGGCCATTACTTTTAGATAGTATAACGAAATGTTAGGGAATCTAAGGTCTAAGCAGAACAACATGACGTCAGTATAAGCTGTTCAAAAGCAATACGTTGGATGCTTTCCGTGGCGGATTCCCTAAATGTTTCCAGAAGTATTAATAGCATCCCTGGTAGGGACAGTCGCATTCACCGGATTGGAGTTATTAAGATCTATAATTATTGCAGGCGTTTTTGCTACTCTTGCGGATCGACGCTAAAGGATTCACCGCACCCACACCGCCCCGTCTCATTGGGGTTGCTGAAGACAAATCCCGAGTTCAGCTTATCCTCTTGATAGTCCATCTCAGAGCCGAGGATAAACATCGTCGCCATCGGATCGATATAAACCTTGATATCATTTACTTCGACACATTCCTCAAAAGGAAGCGCTTCTTCCGCATATTCCACAAAATAACTGTAACCCGAACAACCCCGCGTTTTAACTCCAACGCGGATCCCTGCAACCGGCTTGTCCGATTGGCCAATCAGAAATCTCGCACGATCCGTCGCCGCCTCAGTTAACGTCAATATTGGTGCTACCATCACACTGTCCAAAAAATCAAAGTTAAAACATTCCTAGTGCCATCTTAGCGTCTTCGGTCATCATCGACTGGTCCCATGGCGGGTCCCACACAAGATGAACCTCTATCTCTCCTGTACCCTCAACACGGTCGATCGCATCGGCTGCCCACTGCGGTAATTCGCCTGCGACTGGACAAGCAGGCGCGGTGACCGTCATTCTCACATTTACTTCACCCCGATCCGAGACCCCTACATCGTAAACCAATCCGAGATCGTAGATATTGACCGGGATTTCCGGATCGTAAACAGACCGCAAAGCTTCAACTACAAGTTCACAGCTAGCCGCCACCGTCCCCGGCTCCAGCGGCTCGCCCGCTCGCGCGACGAAATCCTGCAGTTCTTCAATATTTGGAGGCTCCATATGGCCACCATAAGGGGGCATTCCGTAGCTCATGTCGGTTATGTCTCCAGTCAACGTTCGGTGCTGATTTCTGTTTCACCCTTAATTGCGGCATCCATCGTATGCCAGGCGAGCGTGGCGCATTTTACCCGAACCGGAAACTGCCGGACGCCAGAGAGCACCATCAGTTTTTCTAAATCCTCATCATCGGAAAAATCTACCTCTTCATCCAATGTGCACATTTCATGGAACCGGCGGAAAAGTTCTTTCGCTTCGTCCATGGTCTTGCCTTGGACAATTTCCGTCATCATTGAAGCAGACGCCACAGATATAGCACACCCATTTCCAAGGAACGCTGCGTCGCGTACCATATTATTCTCGTCGACGCTGAGGTACACTACAAGCCTGTCACCACAGAGCGGATTGTTTCCCGTCGCTTCGCGGTTGGCATTGTCAGGCTTCCGAAAGTTTCTCGGGTCCTTGCCGTGATCCAGAATGACTTCCTGGTAGAGATCGCGCAATTCGTCGAGCATCAGCCGAATATCTCCCGAACTGTTTCCAACGCAGCGATCAGGGTATCAACCTCCTCGCGCGTGTTGTACATACCAAAAGAGGCTCGCGTTGTTGCAGTCACTCCCATCCGTTCCATCAATGGTTGCGCACAGTGATGTCCCGCACGCACGCAGACGCCTGCGCGATCAATAATGGTGCTAATATCGTGAGGATGGGCACAATCCATAGTAAAGGAGATCACCGCAGTCTTGTTTGGTGCGGTGCCGATGATGTTCAAACCCTCCACGGAAGCCAATTGTTGCGTTGCATAATTCAATAGTTCGTTCTCATGCGACGCTATGGCCTCGAGACCCACGCCACTGACATACTTAAGAGCCGCGCCGAGACCTGCAGCCTGTGCGATCGGCGGCGTTCCCGCTTCAAACTTCGCCGGCAAGGCTGCCCATGTACTCTTCTCCATGGTGACAGTGCTGATCATGTCACCGCCGCCCAGAAACGGCGGCATCGCATCTAGCAATTCGGCCTTGCCGTAGAGGACGCCGATACCTGACGGCCCGTATATCTTATGTCCCGTGAAGGCGTAGAAATCGCAATCAAGGTCTTGAACGTCGACGGGCATGTGCATTACCGCCTGAGCGCCATCAACCAAGAGCTTGGCGCCGTTACTATGAGCCAGTTCCGCAACCTTCTTGATCGGTACGACGGTACCCATGACGTTCGACACATGGGTTATTGATATTAACTTCGTCTTAGATGTGATCAGGCGCGACAGGTCCTCAATGCAAAATTCGCCATCGTCCGTGCAGGAAACGTATTTCAGGACAATGCCACGTTCGTCACGGATCATCTGCCAAGGAACGATGTTCGAGTGATGTTCCATATCAGTGATAATGATCTCGTCGCCGGGTTCCAATAAACGTCGCCCATAACTGAATGCGACAAGGTTGATTGCCTCGGTCACGTTCTTAGCGAACACAATCTCCTGACGGCTGCTTGCGTTCAAGAAATGCTGTACAATATCGCGAGCTCCCTCATAGCGGGCAGTCGCCTGCTCGCTAAGGTAATAGGCCCCACGGTGCACGTTAGCGTATTCGGTCTCGTAAACAGCATTGATCGCGTCGATCACCTGACGCGGCTTTTGAGCGGAGGCCCCATTGTCCAGGAAGGCCAGCGGCTTGCCGTGAACTTTCTGCCCAAGAATTGGAAAATCTGCGCGAATTCGTGCCACATCGTATTGTAATTCTTCATCGACTATATGCTGCAGCGCCATGTCAGGCTTCCCGTTGCTCGCACCGTTCGGCGAGCCAATTGGAAATAATTTCACGAAAAGTGTCGCGACAGTCCTCCTCCCGAATAACTTCAAGACTTTCTTCGAGAAAAGCCGTTACCAGGAGGCCTCGAGCCTCCGCCTCTGGAACACCCCGGGAGCGGAGATAAAACAGCTGCTCCTCGTCGAGCTCTCCCGCTGTCGCTCCATGGCTGCATTTAACATCGTCAGCATAAATTTCAAGCTCCGGTTTGGCATCAATTTCAGCACCTTCAGACAACAACAAAGCCTTGTTGAGCTGATGGCCGTCGGTTTTTTGTGCGTTTTTCCGGACCAGAATCTTACCTTGGAAAACGCCTCGTGCGTTATGGTCAAGGGCGCCTTTATACACCTCGCGCGACGTGCACTCCGGGACCGCGTGGTCAACGAAAGTAGTGGTGTCGATATGCTGCTGACCCTGACCCACATAAGCACCGTAAAGGCTGCAATTGGCGCCACGACCCTCCAAAGTCGCGTGGATTTCATTACGCGCCAAACGGCCACCAATATGCAATGTGTAGTTCTCGTAATTAGCTCTGGTACCGAGCGTCACCGCTACTGCAGAGACATGATAGGCTTTAGCGGATTCGTTTTGGAGCTTTCGATGTCGCAAGACTGCTTCCTCTTCGAGTCGTATAGAGGCCGCACCATTGCTAAGATAGCTAGCTCCACCGACGCAAACATGACTTTCATAAATCGTCGCGGCCGACCCAGCACCAAGCGTGATCAAATTTCGTGGATGGAAGGCCACAGGATCGTCCTTAGCAAGGCTGACAAATATTAAGTGGATAGGCTTTTCAACCACTACACCATCTGCGATTTCTATGACAACACCGTCCTGCAGATAGGCCGCATTGAGCGCCAGCATCGGCATATCGTGACCACACGCCATCTCCGATATTCGACGTTCTAAACCGTCCAATCCATCCACGACCGCATTGTGCAGAGCGATCACTGATACGCCTGCCGGAAGACTATCGCAATCCGAACATGATGGACGCAGGCGGCCGTTCACCAAAACTAGCCGGATCGCATCTATTTCAAGCCCGCCAGGGGGCAAAGCCTCGAGTTCAGGTTGCGATACGGCTACGCCCGACGCAAATTCGGTGCGTTCTATCCACTTCAGGTTAGTGTATTTCCAAGCCTCAACACGTGGCCCCGGCATGCCGAGCTCACCGAACCGCGCCAGTCCCTCGCGCCTCAGTCCGTCGACCCAATCGATACCAGCACCAACCAAGTCTGGCACCAGTGATTCATAACCCTCTAGCAATGGCAACTTAGCAATGGTTCCATCTGGCATAATTCAAATACCGCTCGTCAGGCCGCCGTCTCGAAGAACTGGAAGTAGCCTTCCTTCTCGAGCTCGAGCGCAAGTTCCTTGGGTCCAGATTTCACGATTTGCCCCTCGAACAACACGTGAATGAGATCCGGCACGACATAGTCGAGCAACCGTTGGTAGTGAGTGATCATTAGAATTGCACGGTCCGGACTGCGCATCTCATTGATACCATCCGCGACTAGTTTCAACGCATCAACATCAAGCCCAGAATCAGTTTCGTCCAAGATCGCGATGCGAGGCTCTAGCACTGCCATTTGTAGAATTTCGTTTCTTTTCTTTTCGCCACCCGAGAAGCCCGAGTTGACCGCTCGCTTAAGCATATCTTCGGAGACATTGAACTCCTTCGCCTTAGCACGAACAAATTTTACGAACTGCATAGCGTCGAATTCACTTTCGCCGCGATAGCGACGCACCGCATTGACCGCTGTTTTTAGAAAGGTGGTACCGGGCACACCCGGAATCTCAACCGGATACTGAAAACCAAGAAAAACACCCTTGCAGGCCCGCTCCTCTGGACTCATTCCCAACAGGTTCTCGCCATCAAGCAACACTTCGCCACCCGTCACTTCATAACCATCGCGGCCGGACAGCACGTAGGAAAGGGTGCTCTTGCCGGAACCATTCGGACCCATGATCGCGTGCACGTGACCAGCATCGAGTTTAAGGTTAATCCCCTTAAGGATTTCCTTGCCGTCAACCTCCGCGCGGAGATCGTTGATTTCTAACAACGCCATCGTCATTTCCTTTCGGCGTCTAACCGACGCTGCCTTCAAGACTGATCCCGACGAGCTTTTGCGCTTCAACCGCAAATTCCATGGGAAGTTGCTGCATGACATCGCGACAGAAACCGTTGACGATCAACGCAACCGCGTCCTCCTCGCTCATGCCCCTTTGCAGACAATAGAACAGCTGATCTTCGCTGATTTTGGCGGTAGTTGCTTCATGTTCAACCTTAGCCGCAGCATTTCGTGATTCGATATAGGGGACCGTGTGTGCCCCACATTGGTCACCGATAAGTAGGCTGTCACACTGCGTATAATTTTGAGCACCTCTGGCTCTCGGCATGATCTTGACGAGCCCACGATAGGTCTGGTCCGCCCGACCGGCTGAAATACCCTTCGAAATTATCGTCGAGGTCGTATTCCGACCAATGTGGATCATCTTGGTCCCAGTATCGGCCTGCTGGCAATTGTTTGTGATGGCGACAGAATAGAATTCGCCGACGGAATTATCACCCTCTAAAATACAACTTGGATATTTCCAAGTAATCGCCGAGCCGGTCTCGATCTGTGTCCAAGAAATCTTCGAGTTACGCCCCCGACAAGCTCCTCGCTTGGTAACGAAGTTGTAAATCCCACCTTTACCGTCTTCGTCGCCCGGATACCAGTTCTGAACCGTCGAATACTTGATCTCCGCATCGTCCAACGCAATCAGTTCAACGACGGCGGCGTGCAACTGGTTCTCATCCCGCATCGGCGCCGTACAGCCTTCAAGATAACTCACGTAAGACCCTTCGTCGGCGATGATGAGGGTCCGTTCGAATTGCCCGGTATTCTCCGCATTAATTCGGAAATATGTTGAGAGCTCCATTGGGCAGCGCACGCCCTTCGGGATATAAACGAAGGAACCGTCTGTATAAACAGCGCTGTTGAGACACGAATGTTTGTTGTCAGCGTATGGAACGACCGAGCCCATGTATTGCCTGACAAGATCCGGACAACGCTGCACTGCCTCCGAGATCGAACAGAAGATTATACCTTGTTCTTCTAATTTCGCCTTGTATGTCGTCGCCACCGATACACTATCGAACACGGCATCAACGGCAACACCCGCTAGCATCTCTTGTTCCTTTAGCGGAATACCGAGTTTCTCATAAGTCTCAAGCAGTTTTGGGTCGACCTCATCGAGCGATTGCGGCCGGTCATCCGGGGATTTAGGGGCTGCGTAATAATACGAATCCTGATAATCGATCGGCGGATAAGTGACTTTTGCCCATTCCGGTTCCGGCATGGTAAGCCAACGGCGATACGCTTTGAGGCGCCAATCTAGCAGCCATTCAGGTTCGTTCTTCTTGGCTGAAATGAACCGAACGATATCTTCGCTCAAACCTTTCGGCGCCTGGTCTACTTCGATTTCCGTCACAAAGCCGTATTTGTACTTCTCCGTCGCGGATTGCACCTGCTCAATGGTTTTAGCGTTCGCCACCATAAACTAGTCCCTTTCCACGCCTATCTCAGCGTCAACCGACACTGGCGCCATGAGAAAATCTGGGGGTTGGCTCAACTCAGCCAAGGAAACATCTTCCAACGCCGCGCGGATTGCACGGTTGATTTTTTCCCATCCACCCCGCATCGGACACATTGATTCGACGACGCAATCGGCGTCCGAACCATCAACACACGCCGTGAGAGCCACCGGCCCTTCGAGTGCCTCAATGATGTCGGCGGCAGTAATTTCATTAATATTTCGGGCCAGAGCATAACCACCGTTAACCCCTCGCCAGGATTCGACGAGACCGCCCTTTACCAAAAGCTTGAGTAATTTTGCCACTGTAGGGGCTGGAACACCCGTGGCCATCGCCAGTTCTGGCGCTGTGCTCATCGCCGACATATTCTTTGCCATTTGCGTCATGAGGACGACACCGTAATCCGTCAATCTACTGAGCTTGATCATCGATTTAGCCCCAAAAAATTTCTTTTTAAATTGGACGCATGAATCTGTACTAAATTGGTACGACTTCAACTTGGGACCTTCGAGGGTACTTTTCAAGGCATGGCCCGGGCAAATTTACTCCCCAACCAGCCGTCCCGGAATTTTCGAGGATAACATCGGGCAGAGCGCTATGATCGACACAGCCATTATGGAGACGAAGGCTAGAGAATATTCTACACCCATCGCATCACCAACCGCACCGAATAGGATCGGTGAGATAGCACCAGACGCTATAAGGACAGTATAAAACAAACCGAATGCCCTAGCTTGGCGTTTATCATCAACGAATTCAGAGACCGTGCCATAAAGCACCGAAGAGGTACCGTTCAGCGCAATACCGATAAGCGGCAACAATGTCAACGCGGGCAAAAGAGGCAGAAAAAGTAATACCAAAATGCTAGCCCCAGTAAGTATTTCTGTTAACACGACGGTTCTAATAATGCCTAACCGCTCCGCCAAGAGCCCACATGCAAATTTTCCAGCCGCTCCTCCTGCAAAAACCAATGTCATTGCAAATCCCACGCTTTCGATTGCGGCGTCCTTCGTATCTACCAGTAAAATTGGCAAAAAGGACAGGAACGCATATCGGGTCGCAGTGTCCAACAAACCAACGATGGATAGGAGAGAGAATCCAACACGGTCACGAATGCCCCAGCCCTTGACGGCGTTATCCGGTTTTAACTGATCTTCTGTCGGCGCAACGTCGTATGCTTCAAGTCGGCGCAATATCAGCCAAACAAGTACACCGCCAACCAGTCCAAGCAAGCCAACGGTTATCGAACTCGCCCGCCAACCAACAAATGCGATGCCCAATGCAACACTCGTTGGTAGAATCATTTTGCCGAGATCCCCGGTGAAATTATATATACCGAGCGCCGCTCGCCGGGGACCGTTGCGGTATGCGTCGGCTACAAGCCCCGACGACAAGGGGTGCTGGACGGCGCAGCCACCTCCAATGACCAACAAGGCCAATGCAAGACCCATAAATCCGCCCGCAAACCCCGAGAGTAAATAGCCGATGCCAGCGACAATTGTCCCAAGCGCCAAAATCGCTTTCGCGCCAAAACGCTCAGCCAGAAAGCTCGCCGGCAATTGAAAACCTGCCAAGGCCGCACTGGAAATGGATTTCAGCAAACCAAGCTGCACCAAAGAAAGACCGAGGGCGTCACGCCATATCGGAAGCAGCACATAAATTGCGTCCGTAAAACCGTCGTGAAGACAGTGGGCACCGCCACATATACCCAGGGTCCGGCGCCCACGCGAAACATCATGTTTCGATGTTGTGACGTTCTCCATATTGGAAAGCGATAAAGAATTCTCGCTCTTCCGGCAAATCGCTTTTGTCATTTTATCGACGCAATAATGCGACCGAGCATTCTGATTCGCGATTTGAAACGTATTCCGCCAGAAATCGATGGATGAAACGCAGCAGGGCCAGTGCTTCCTGCGCGCTTGGGGTTAAGTTTTAAGCACAACGCCAATACTGAGGACTCCCATACTTATTGGTGATCTTCGCCCTTACTAACTCGGCGTGTCACACACCCGTAATTTGACCCGCTACCCACGGCAAAGTTTTTTGAGCGATCCTCGACATTAAGATGAAAGCCTTCTGTTTGGCCTCCAAATCCTTTCGTTCGCCAACCGAGCAAGCGATGCGCAATGCACTGATAAAACATACGAACCAACTGAAACAAGGCGATAACCAGCGTATTAATTCCGATCATCGAAACGCTGGAACCGGTACAGCATCAAATTCTGATTCTATTGCTAAACGCCGAATGCACGTGCTTTGCCATCGCCGTTGTAAAATCCTACGGCATTCTGCACCTGGACCATACCTTATCGATTCCGCCACAATAAGCCCACTCTATAAAGAATTTTAGCAATCGAGTGATTGACCGAACTCAGCTACCAACTCATCAATTCCCGGTGCGGCAGCGGATCAAAATCTTCCAAATTGTGCGATGGTTTGCCGAAAAGGAAACCTTGCACATAGTCGACTTTACAATCCCGCACGAAGGCCAGCGTCTGTGGAGAATCTATCATCTCGCCAACGGTTTCGACATCCAGGCGACGGCACAGTTCGGTCAAGGCCGATAAAAAGGCGCGTCCTTTCTTACTTTTTTCCGCGTTCTTAACCGCGCTGCCATCTAGTTTAACGATATCAACGTCGAGCGTACTTAAGTAATGGAAACTTGCGGAACCCGCACCAAAATCGTCAAGACAAACCTTATACTCTTCATCGCGTAAACGCTGGATGAAATTATTAGCAGATCCAAGATTCGACATTTGCGCGGATTCTGTAATTTCAAAACAGAGCTTACCTTTGGTCCAATCGTTCTCTTTGAGCAATTGGTCGAGTTGCCCCAGATATTGGTCATTCTCGATTGAGTTACCGGACACGTTGACCGCCACATTGTAAGCATTGCTGTTACGCGGTTTCTTTGACAGCCAGTCGATCACCTTCTGAACCATCATGATGTCGAACTCGTGAATCAAACCCGACTCCTCAGCAAAGGTGATTTCCCGAAAAGGCGATTCTTCCTTTGGCTGATCATGGAACCGCACTAAAGCTTCATAGTGGTGAATCTTACCCGTTTTAAGATTAATAATTGGAAGAAACGCCGGGTCGAATGCGCCAGCTTCAACGACTTTTCGAAAATTTTGAATCCTTTCCGCACCTTCGCGCGCCAGCGAGCCGAAGTTTTCCTCCAGGCCTTTAAGGCTCAATCCCTGGCTAGTTGCCTCCTTGATATGGTTCAGGGAATACATAAGACCCTTCGCCATCTCATCATCACTTATCGACTCGTCAGTAGCGTCAATTGTCGCGGTTTCAACCTCGACCCCTTTGCCTTCGGGGTCCGCGCCCTTTGTTAGTTCGGCTATTTCTTTCTCTAGTTTGTCGATATCTGCTGCGGCTTCGTGGATCAAACTAAAACTCTCATCGTCGACACGCGCTGCCGTATCACCGTCCGCGGAATTCGCTTTGAGGAAAGCGCCGACGGAATGCATCAATGATTCGTTCTCATCGACGCCGAGCCGTTCCTGCAACTCCTTGAGTTGAGGCAACGACATCACAGTCATTTTGACGTCAGCACCCGACCGTTTGAAAGTTTCTAGTTTCTGTTCAGCAATCTTCCCGAAGGACTCCGTGTCGTATAGTCCACTTGATTCATCCCGCTCCAGCCCAAGTTTTTGGTCTTGATCCATTTCGGTCGGTCGCAGCCGAAAAGCGATGGAAAACCGACCAGCACGACTATCAAGACTATGGGCCGCCATGGCCATAGGCGGGGTCGTGCCGCGCGGCCCTTGAAGCCGGATGCTAAAATCCTCCACGCGTCCCTTTACCTGCGCAATTTTCAAAAGTTGCAATATGCGTGCACGGTCTTGCTGCGCCACCAAATCTTCAAATTTTTCGCCAATCAGTTCCTCTGGCTGGCACCCGACTAAAGGACCGAGCGCACCCGCCGCAAAGGCAATGCTGTAATCTGCTGCCAGTTCGACTAAAGCGTCGGCCCAACAGAAAGAAAATGCAACATAGTGATCGCGCTCGGTCTGCAATTTTACTGTGTCCGATGCGGACATGCGGTTAAGCTCATTTCGTGTTGCCGCCAATTAAGGATCGGCAAGAAGATTAATTGTTTTTTAACATGTCGTCGAGTTTCGTTGAATTAAATTACAAGGATTAAATGAAGCACTCAAAAAAAATTTTCCCTCGTTCATAAATTCAATTAATCCTGCAGCCAAATATCACCATGGCCCAAACATGAAAACGAGCGTTTGCGGGGATAATTGGTCTAATTACGAACATCCGATGGTGACCAACAAACAGACATGTCAGGAATGCACTTACCTGTTCCAAGCATCGCTGGGCTGCCACAAACCAACATCCGAATGCGCGCGGGTTCTTGCATAGTATTAAAAAATTATCCCACCGATGGGAACCGGAATCGTCTGATCGCGGTCATCTCATCCAACGTATACTTTACAAAAAAGTTAGTTAACACGTTGCTGGGACCGCAATACATCTATATCCATCAGGATTCGGGGCTCCTTGCCCTAGCTGGTCCTGGAGACACCATGCACGTGCCGTTTGCTACTATTGAGAAAAAAAACCTAAAAATAAATAAATTTTCGGGCACCCTACCTTCTGGCTTGAAGATAAGACAGTCGTCGAAGACAACGCCACACTTTTTACCTTTCAGTGCTATAAATCCACCTGCGGGGCTTCCCTGAAGCGCCGGGTGGTTACATTTACTAAAATTTGAGTGGTATTAAGGACGACTTGAGCAAAATGCAGATTCTCCGTCATTTCGAAGACACTCCTGAGAAATTTACTGGCGCATGCGTCGTGATAGGTAATTTCGATGGGGTACATCGGGGTCATCAAGCAGTAATTGGCCATGCCGCCGACATTGTGCGGAGCGGCAATTTACCCTTAATTGCCATGACCTTTGAACCACATCCGCGGCGGTATTTCCGCCCTGATGACGAGCCTTTCCGACTAACCCCCTTTCGCACTAAGGTCGCCCAAATTTCAGCTCTCGGCGTCGAGGCAATGCTCGTGGTGAACTTCAACGAATCCTTCTCACAGCTAACAGGCGACGAGTTCATCGACCGTGTGCTGATTGACGGCCTGCGAGCTCACCACGTCGTTGTTGGTTACGATTTTACGTTCGGCCGCAACAGAGACGGCGACACGGATTTGTTGGCCGCCCGGAGTGCTACTACCGGATTTGCCTTCGACACAGTCGAACCCGTCACGTCTGCTGACGAAGTTATTTATTCATCAACAGCTATCCGCAACCATCTGCGAGAAGGGAAACCTGGCCACGCGGCCGCACTGCTCGGTCGCCCTTTTGAGATCGAAGGGCGGGTGGTCCAAGGCGACCAAATTGGTCGCACGATTGGTTTTCCAACAGCCAATGTGTTACCAGCGGATTATATACGACCCGCGTTTGGAATTTACGCGGTCCGCGTCGGCATCGACGAGGGAAATGATATTGCTTGGCACGACGGGGTCGCTAACCTTGGGACACGACCAACAGTGGGTGGCACCTATCCACTGCTCGAACCTCACATCTTCGACTTCGATGGAAATCTTTACGGACAACGTATAAGGATCGCCTTCATCGAATACATCCGACCAGAAATTCACTACGACACTGTTGAAGAAATGACACGGCAGATAGAGAACGACTGCGACACAGCGCGCAGAATATTAAAAACACGGGCCGCCGGCGCAGCTTGATCTCGCGACAGTTGCCGGGTAAATCTTCGTTCCGCGGAACGGAATCCAAAGTATGAGCATCGATTACAAGAAAACCGTTTGCTTGCCGCAAACTGATTTCCCAATGAAGGCCGGTTTACCGAAGCGGGAGCCGGAACTTCTTGAACGTTGGGCAAATATGGACCTTTGGGGAAAGATGCGTGCCATGTCAAAAGGGCGGGAGTCGTTCACTCTGCACGATGGCCCACCTTATGCCAACGGAAACCTGCATATCGGCCACGCGCTGAATAAAATTTTGAAAGATGTTATCAATCGTTCCCAGCAGATGATGGGCAAGGACGCTAATTACGTACCGGGCTGGGATTGCCACGGCCTTCCAATTGAGTGGAAAATTGAGGAGCAATATCGCGCGGATGGCAAGGATAAGGACGAGGTTCCAATCGTCGAGTTTCGACGGGAATGTCGTGAATTCGCCGACAAATGGATTGATATTCAGCGCAGTGAGTTTAAACGTCTCGGCGTAATGGGAGACTGGAATAAGCCCTATACAACCATGGCCTATGATGCCGAAGCAAAGATCGCCTCAGAAATTGGAAAATTCCTGATGAACGGGAGCCTTTTTCGCGGCTCTAAACCAGTGTTGTGGTCGGTAGTCGAAAAAACAGCCCTAGCGGAGGCCGAGGTCGAGTACATGGAGTATAAGTCGACGACACTCTATGTGCGCTTCCCAATTATCGACTTCCACGACGAGGCGCTGGCAAACACATCGGTGGTAATCTGGACTACAACCCCTTGGACAATTCCTGGCAACCGTGGCATCGCGTTCAGCGCAGACGCTACCTATGGCATTTATGAGGTGTCGAAAGTTAGCGAGAACAGTGGTGCCCGGATTGGTGAGCGACTGATCTTGGCCGATGACCTTGCCGACGCCGTTAAGGAAGTCTCCGGTATTGAAAGTTGGGCCCGCGTGAGCGTGGCCAACGGCCTCGAAGGAACAATCTGCGCCCATCCATTCCGCGGCAAAGGTTATGATTTCAATGTTCCTATTCTTCCGGGTGATTTTGTGACCATGGAACAAGGCACAGGCCTGGTTCATATCGGACCTGGTCACGGCACGGATGACTTTAAATTCGCCGTTTCAAATGGACTCGAAATTCCACAGACGGTTGGAGAGGAAGGTGTGTTTTACGATCACGTTCCGCTCTTCGCTGGACGGGTCATTTACGATCAGTACGGTAAAGTGGGCGATGCGAACGGCGCAGTTATCCGCGAACTCCTCGCCACCGACAGTCTCCTTGCGAAGTCTAATCTGCGGCACGAATATCCGCATTCCTGGCGATCTAAAGCGCCGCTGATTTTTCGCAACACGGCACAGTGGTTCATTTCGATGGAGACAAACGATTTACGCCGAAAGGCGCTCGACGCCATCAATCAAACGAATTTCTATCCAAAACAAGGACAGAAACGCCTTTATTCGATGATCGAAAACCGGCCCGATTGGTGCGTGTCGCGCCAACGCGCGTGGGGCGTGCCGATTGCCATATTTGTAGACAAAGAAACCGGCGAACCGTTGCGTGACCAGGGGGTGGTGGATCGGATTGTCGAGGCATTCCGCGAAGAGGGTGCGGACACGTGGTTCACGAGCCCGCCTGAGCGCTTTCTCGGCGCCAACCGCGACCCAAAAGACTATGAACAAGTTAGCGACGTCATCGATGTTTGGTTCGATTCTGGTTCGACGCACACATTCGTCCTGGAGGACCGAGAGGATCAGCACTGGCCCGCTGACCTTTACCTCGAAGGCTCGGATCAGCACCGTGGCTGGTTTCATTCGTCACTTTTAGAGGCCTGCGGCACACGTGATCGAGCGCCGTATAATGGTGTCCTTACCCATGGCTTCGTGATGGCGGAGGACGGTCGAAAGATGTCAAAATCACTCGGCAATGTTGTCTCCCCCCAAGAGGTTATTGAACAAAGTGGCTCGGAAATTCTTCGGCTCTGGGTCGTCGCGTCGGATTATTCAGAGGACCTCAAGATTGGACCAGAGATCCTAAAGCATCAGGTCGACGCCTACCGTCGGCTGCGCAATACATTGCGATATCTGGTTGGTAATTTGCACGACTACGAATGTACACAGGCGGTAACAATCACCGAGATGCCGGAACTGGAGCGTTGGGCGCTACATCGGCTATGGCAGCTCGACTCTCATGTTCGACAGTGCTGTAACGATTACAATTTTCATGCTCTATTCCGCGAACTCTACAACTTCTGCACAATTGACCTCTCGGCTTTCTACTTCGACATCCGCAAAGATTGCTTATATTGCGATCCCCATGATTCACCGACGCGGCGGGCGGCGCAGACCGTGCTCGCGGAAATTTTTGATTGCCTGACCGCATGGCTGGCACCAATCCTGTGTTTTACCGCCGAGGAAGCCTGGCTAAAGCGCAACCCAGGGGATGACGAAAGCGTCCATCTCAGAAACTTCCCAGAAATCACCGAAAAATGGCGGGATGAAGCACTCGGTGCCAAATGGGAGGATATCCGACAAGTACGACGGGTCGTGCTGGGTGCACTCGAAATCGAACGTTCGGAAAAACGCATCGGCTCCAGCCTGCAAACTGCGCCTCAAGTTTTCTTATCACGGAAATTTGCAGAGTCGATCAATGGTGTTGATCTGGCAGAGATCTCTATCACATCTGGTATAACCATCAAGACCAGCAATGCTCCCACAAATGCCTTCACACTGCCGGAAGTCGAGGGCATCGCCGTGCTACCGGATCTAGCCGATGGCGGAAAATGTGAGCGCTGCTGGAAGGTTCTCACTGAAGTCGGAACACTGCCAGATTATCTCGATATCTGCCATCGTTGCGCCGATGTCGTTCGCGACTTCCAAGACGCGGCCGAGTAGCGATCATCAGAGTACGTAATGCTTAAAATTGGACTCCTCGCGGCCGTAACAATTGTTGTATCGGATCAATTGACCAAATGGCTGATCCGTGACCTCGTCCTCGACTCAGTTTGGCGTATCAAAGTGACGGATTTTTTTAATATCGTCGAGGTGTGGAACCGTGGCGTCAGCTTCGGGTTTTTTGCGAACGATTCCCCGTGGACACCGCATTTGCTGAGCGCACTTGCCATAGCAATTACAGCCATCCTCGTGTTCTGGCTGCGCAAAGCTGAAACCCGTTTTGTCGCAATTGCTATTGGCATTGTAATCGGAGGTGCCGTCGGCAACGTTATAGATCGCATTATCTGGGGCCATGTCTTTGATTTTCTGGACTTCCACATCGCGGGATATCACTGGCCCGCCTTCAATGTTGCCGATTCAGCGATTTCCATCGGCGTCATTTTAATCCTCCTAGACGGCTTCATTGCGAAGCGTCAGGAGTCAGGTTAAAATCTATCAGTCATAATAACTTTGGGAAATGATGTGCGTAAATCCGTTCTCATTCTCGTTCTCACCATTACCGGCACCATCGTTGTAGGCTGCGATGGGCTGAGAGCCCCAAATGGCGGGCCTGATGAATTTGGCGTCGTTACCCGCGCCCCTCTTTCGATGCCGCCCGACTACGACCTTCGTCCACCGAGGCCGGGTGCAGTGCGGCCCAACGAGACCTCACCGCGTGCCGATGCCCGCAGCAAACTATTACGCAATATGGGGAATCGACGCAGTGCTAACAGACCGGAAGGCCGTCCTAAAGGTAATTTGACCGGTGGCGAGGAAGAGCTGCTCAAACGCGCCAAAGCCCTCGAAGTCGATCCTGAAATCCGTTATATTGTTAAACGTGAGAGTACACGTATCAAAGAGGATAAAACCCTCGTCGACACGCTTGTATTCTGGCGCAACAAAACACCGACGAAGTCTATCGTCGACCCAACGAAGGAAGCCAAACGCCTGCGCGGAAATGCGGCGCTCGGCAAGCCAGTGACCGAAGGCGAGACACCGATCCTCAAACAGCCGGTCGCCAAAAAAAAATAATCCCCCACGTACGAAGTTGCGAATCGAATTTCGCCTCCCTACATGCTAATGGTTTGAATTGGCCAGAGGCATTATGAAAGTAAATTTTAGTCGAATAGGATGTGCCATTGCCGGCCTGCTCGCGATTGTACAGAGTAACATCGCGTTCGGATCCGTATTTAATTCCAAAACGTTTATCTTACAAAACGGATTGCAGGTGGTGGTTGTATCTAACCACCGTGCGCCGGTCGCTACGATGATAGTTTATTATAAAGTTGGCGCAATGGATGAACCGCCCGGTAAATCAGGTCTCGCACATTATCTCGAGCACTTGATGTTCAAGGGCACGGAAAACCTAGCTCCAGGAGAATTCTCCGCAATTGTGGCCCGCAATGGCGGCTCCGATAATGCATTCACCTCGCAGGACTATACCGGATACGTGACCTCATTTGCGGCGGACCGTCTCAACTTGATCTTGGAGTTGGAGGCAGACCGGATGACCGGGCTTAAACTTACACAGCAGGACATCGAACCCGAACGAAAAGTAGTGATTGAAGAACGCCTCAGTCGCATCGACAACAATCCCAGTGCCCAACTCTCCGAACAAGCTGACACGGCGCTCTACGCGAATCATCCCTATCGAATACCAATCATCGGCTGGCGTCATGAAATCGAAGAACTGACCCGAGATGATCTCATGGAATTTTACCGAACATGGTACACACCGAACAACGCAGTGATTGTTATTTCCGGCGATGTCATGATCGAGCAAGTAAAGCCGATGGTGGAACTCCATTTTGGCTCTCTGCCGCGGCGCAAACTACCTTCCCGCCCCGTTTGGCGAGAACCGCCCCGCAACGCCGACCATTTGATTACCCTCTCGCACCATCGGGTGGGGCAACCGGCTTGGAGCCGCCGATTTCTTGCACCAAGCCACGGCATTGGTGACAACAAACGCCAAATCTACGCGTTGGAAATTTTAACTGAAATTCTCAGTGGCGGTACATCGGGCCGTCTGTATCGTGGTCTCGTAATCGAACAGGGCCTCGCAACTGCAGTGCGGGCCTGGTATTCGGGCGATCAACGAGGCCCAGGTGAATTCTTACTTTATGCGTACCCACGCCCGGGAAAGACACTCGATGAAATCGAGAATGCTATCGAGAAAGAAATTGAAAAACTTTTATCGGACGGCATTACCAAAGAAGAAATAGAAACAGCCATCGAGCGCATGCAGGCACAAGCTATTTTCGCCCGTGATTCACTGCGATCGCCTCCACGCATCATAGGAAACGCTTTAATGGTGGGCTTGACCCTCGGCGAAGTGGAGGCCTGGCCTGAGATCATAAGCACGATTACAAAAATTGACGTGGAGGCCGCGGCACGCGCAGTTCTTTCTAAAGACGGCTCCGTTACCACCCGTCTCATTCCGAGAGTGGAAAATAGGTCGTGATTCGGAATATATTTTGCTGCGCCACAACGCTAGTGACGTTGACATATTTAACGACACTTATAGCAGCTGAATCGGCTCATGCCATTGAAATACAACGTGTAAAAAGCCCTAACGGTATCGAAGCATGGTTAGTGCGCGACACGTCGGTTCCGGTCCTGTCGATTGAATTTTCATTTAGAGGTGGGCGAACTTACGACCCGCCAGGAAAGGCCGGTTTATCGTATATGCTCAGCGGATTACTCGATGAGGGGGCGGGCGTACTCGATAGCAAGGCCTTCCAAGCAGAGCTGGAACGCAAGTCAATTCAAATGAGCTTTCGCGCAGGACGCGATACTTTCCGCGGTAGCCTAAAGACACTAAACAAATACCGAGATCGCGCAGTCGACTTGCTTTCGCTTGCGCTAACGGAGCCCCGCTTCGACAAGGAACCTGTCGAACGGATCCGCCAGCAGGCAAAGATGTCTTTGAAACGCAAAGCAAAAAATCCGGATTACGTGGCAGCCCGTACGTGGGCCACGGCAGTCTTCGGCAATCACCCGTATGCCATGTCGCACCTCGGTAGAGAAGAGAGCCTCAAGGCAATTACACGTCAAGATCTCGTCGACGTTGTCAAAGAAAGATTCGCGCGAAATCTTTTGATTGTCGGAGTCACCGGCGATATTACCCCGATTGAGTTGACATTATTGCTCGATCGAGCCTTTAGCAGGCTGCCGAAACAGGTGCATTTACCGCGAATATTGGATGTTCAACCAAAACTCACTGGAGAAACCTACGTCATCAAACTTGACGTGCCGCAAAGCGCCATAAGGTTTGGCCAACTTGGATTAAAGCGCGACGATCCAGATTGGTATACAAGCGTTGTTATGAATTACGTTCTAGGAGGCGGTGGTTTCTCTTCCCGCCTATTTTCTGAAATCCGGGAAAAGCGCGGACTTGCTTACTCAGTCGGGGCCAATCTGAGACCGATGCGATACTCCGCCGTGCTGTCCGGACACGCCGGTACCAAAAACGAAAATGTCGCCGATTCGCTAAAAATCATCAGAGCGGAATGGAATCGAATGCGCGAAGACGGGGTCACTACAGCCGAACTCGCCCAGGCAAAGTCATACCTTACGGGTTCTTTCCCGCTACGTCTGAGTTCAACCGATCAGATTGCGCGTATGTTGGTGGCTATCCAATACCACGACCTCGGCATCGACTATATCAAAAAACGATCGACTTATATCAACGCTGTGACGCAGGAAGATATTATGAAACTCGCACAACGCTTACTCGATCCCAAAAAACTGACCTTTGTTATTGTTGGCAAGCCAGAAGCCGTCTCCGCCACGGCGCCTAAACCGCGGATATAGGTCTCAGTTGCGAGGATACCAGCGGGTTGCGTCTACGAGACAGGTCGGACACTATTAGTAGAGCATGGCCATGCCCTACAAACACATAATAGAAAACTGTTTCACCGAGCAGATCGGCACAGGAGGCATAAGCAACGATGCCTATTGCCGCTATGTGGCAGAGGGGTCTAAAGCCCTAGCTGAGATTGCGAGGTCAGTCGATACGGAATTCCAAACTGTCCTGGAAATCCCAGAACGTCGAGATGATTTGAGAGAAATCCAGCGGGTCGCCGATCAATTGCGGGAGAATTGCGATGAACTAATCGTGGTAGGCACGGGAGGCTCTAGTCTCGGATCCCGAACTCTTTGCGCGCTCCGCGGAGCGGGGGCTCTTCGGCTTCGGTTTCTTGAGAACATCGACCCTGACGGAATTGACCAATTGTTGGATACCATCAATCCAAAAAGAACCGGCGCGATTTTCGTCTCGAAATCCGGTGGCACAACAGAGACAATCAGCCTTTCAATGATTCTTCTCGAATTGTTAGCAAAGAATACTAGCAACGCTTCGCTAGCGGAGCGCTGCGTCGCCATTACAGAAAGATGCGACAATCCGCTACATAAACTTGCTACACATTTCGACATTCCATTAGTGGAGCATGATCCTAATATTGGTGGACGGTTTTCCGTCTTCTCCTCCGTCGGTCTGTTACCAGCCGCCGCCGCAGGCTTGAATATTTTAGCAGTCCGGGAAGGCGCCCGTGAACTAACCTCAGTTTGCCTCGAAGCACCGGAAACTGCCGCCCCCGCTGCAGGAGCATCACTCGCCGCTGCCTTCGCCGCAGAAAAGAAAATCTCAATTTCCGTACTCATGCCTTACCGCGACAAACTGGAGGATTTAGCGCTTTGGTATCGCCAACTTTGGGCAGAAAGTCTGGGCAAGAACGGGCGCGGCACGACACCGGTTCAGGCGGCTGGAACCGTCGATCAACATAGCCAATTGCAGCTCTATCTTGATGGTCCTGCAGATAAACTATTCAGCCTCGTCACTTGTCACACAGCTAATACGGGCCGGCAAATTCCTGCGGAAATGGCTTGCGACATCGGTCTGGAGCATTTGGGGGGACGGCGTGTAGGCGACTTGCTTGACGTATTTTCCAGCGCCACAGCGCAGGCTATCGCACGACACGGACGACCCGTACGAGAGTTCCGGCTTGAAGCTTTAAACGAACGATCGCTCGGCGCATTGATGATGCATTTCGTTCTGGAAACACTCATCGTAGCTAAGCTATGGGGCGTCAATCCGTTCGATCAACCAGCTATCGAGTCGGGTAAGGCAATGGCGCTCGCACATCTCTCGTCTTAAAGAGAAAACGTAGAATGACCATACACAGGTTGCCCGAGCACGTCGTCAATCGCATCGCAGCAGGAGAAGTGATCGAGCGACCTGCGTCAGCGGTCAAGGAATTGGTAGAAAATTCTCTGGATGCGGGCGCTACGCGCGTTGAGGTTACAATCCGAGACGGCGGCAAATCAATGATTACAGTGACTGACGACGGCGTAGGCATGTCACACAGCGAGTTAGCTCTCGCAGTAGAGCGACACGCCACTTCGAAACTGCCGTCTCACGACCTTTCCGATATCAGAACACTTGGATTTCGAGGCGAAGCACTTCCATCGATAGGCTCAGTCGGCCGCCTGTTAATTACAAGCAGGCCAAGGGACGCTGACACAGCCTGGCAACTATCCGTTGATGGCGGTGAAGTCGGCGAACCAGTGCCGGCGGCACTGTCGAAGGGCACACGTATCGAACTGCGTGATTTATTCTATGCGACGCCTGCGCGGCTCAAATTTCTACGTGCCGATCGTACGGAGACATCGCAGACCATCGATGCTATCAATCGTCTCGCCATGGCCCGCCCAGAAGTTTCCTTTACCCTTCTCGACGGTGAAAGGACGCGGATCAAACTTGAGGCGGCACAGGGGGACCTGCTCGACGCACGTCTGCGTCGTCTTGGCGGCGTCCTGGGCAAGGATTTCGTCGAAAATGCCCTAGCTATAGAATCCGAGAGGGATGACATTCATCTAACCGGCTATGCCGGTCTTCCCACGCTAAATCGTGGCAATGCCCAGATGCAGTTTTTGTTCGTCAACGGCCGTACGGTCAAAGACCGGTTGCTCTTCGGCGCAATCAGGGGAGCCTATCAGGATTTCCTTGCGCGTGACCGACACCCACTGGTGGCGTTGTTTCTCGAAATTAACCCTGCCTTGGTAGACGTTAACGTACACCCAGCAAAGGCCGAAGTGCGATTTAGAGAAGCAGGGATGGTTCGCGGCCTGATCGTCGGGGCTTTGCGCCACGCCTTGGCCGAAGCCGGCCACCGTGCCTCAACAACGGTTGCGGCTGCCGCGCTCGGCGCGATACGCCCTCATACAGGCAACCGTCCGGCGCTCCCGATTGGACAAGGTCACACAAGTAACCTTGCATATTCTTCCCCCAGAGTCTCTGAAGCCGCAGCTGCATTCCAGAGACCTGTGACGTCGCAAGCTGGGTTGATGCCGATAGCACCACCTTCAGCAGAGCAGGCAACAGAAGACGACGCGCTGCAGGACTATCCACTAGGCGCAGCCCGCGCACAGGTGCATGAAACCTATATCGTGGCGCAAACCGAAGATGGAATCATCTTTGTCGATCAACATGCTGCGCACGAACGCCTCGTCTACGAAGGCATGAAATTGGCGTTAGCGGAAAACGGCGTGGCACGGCAGGGCCTGCTTATCCCAGAAGTGGTAGAATTGGGCGAAGAGGACGTTGCCCGTTTAGCGACTAGGGTCGACGAATTCGCCGAGCTTGGCCTGGTTTTAGAGAGCTTCGGCCCAGGTGCTATTATTGTGCGAGAAATACCTGCGATGCTCGGCGACGTCGACGTGCAGGGCCTCGTGCGCAACCTAGCGGACGAGCTTGCGGAGCTCGGCGACAGCTTCTCCCTGAAAGAACGATTGGAAGATGTCTGCGGAACGATGGCCTGTCATGGTTCCGTTCGCGCCGGTCGGCGCCTTAATGGTGCCGAGATGAATTCGTTGCTCCGTCAGATGGAAGCCACACCTCATTCCGGACAATGCAATCACGGACGTCCAACCTATGTGGAACTCAAGCTCATCGACATAGAACGGCTATTCGGGCGACGCTGACACCGCGCTTGACCAGGCCAGTCCCGGCTTATATTCGAAGGTCTATGCTAGCTGTCTTCCTTGCCGCATTCGCCAATGTCGTCGGGCTTGGTGTAATCGTCCCCCTACTTCCCTATTTCGCGCTACACTATGGCGCGGACGCGGTCGAGGCTGCAATGCTCTTTTCCGTGTTTTCACTGGCGCAATTCTTAACCGCACCCTTGTGGGGACGGCTTTCCGACCGGATCGGCCGAAAACCAGTGATCCTTATCAGTTTCGCGGGCTCCACGCTTGGATATGTCTGGCTAGCCTTCGCTGATGGTCTCGTGATGATCTATCTTGCCCGTATCTTCGCCGGCGTTATGAACGGCTGGCTCGCAACGAGCCAAGCCTATGTCGCGGACGTAACCGATGAGGAAGGACGGGCAAAGGGGATGGGTATACTGGGCGCCGCCTTTGGATTGGGTTTCATCATCGGGCCGGCACTTGGCGGATATCTTGCCGGAAAAGGCGTTGTGAACTACCAGCTCCCCATGTTGATTGCCGCCGCCGGTTCGGCCATCGCCTTCATTATATCGGTCATTTTGCTCCGTGAACCGGAGCGTTATAAAAACAGTGTGCCATCAGTGGTAAGCTTCCTACCTCGAATGCGCGGGATCCCGATCCTACTGGTTCTCATATTTCTATATTTTGGTCTTTTCTTTGTTTTTTCCGGAATGGAATCGACCTTTGCCCTATGGTGCGACCGCATGCTCGAAATGGGGCCCCGCCAGGTCGGCTATTACCTGGCCTTCGCTGGTATCGTCGGCGTGATCGTGCAGGGTGGGTTGGTTGGCCGCCTAGTACCCATCTTCGGGGAGACAAAAGTTGTAATTTTTGGTCTGATTTGCCTCGCAATTGGTCTAGCCGGACTACCATCGGTTTCCATTGAGATCTGGCTCCTACTTCCAATCGGCTTGCTGTCGGTCGGGTTTGGTTTTTCCAATCCGTCGTTGCAGAGTTTGATTAGCCGTGCCGCACCCAACGACATGAGAGGCGGCACGATGGGTGTCGCACAATCGATGAATAGTCTCGGTCGAATTACCGGACCTGCTTGGGCGGGTATCGCCTTCATCCATCTCGGGGTTAGCTGGCCGTTTTATTCAGGAGCGGCTCTCGTTATACCCATTTTATTAGCCTCCATTCTCCTGTCTCGGCGCGTCAGATACGACGTCTAAGGACGGTGATACGGGCCGCGCCGTAATTCCTATCGTCAAGCAGCTCTAACCCTCTCGGTGGTTCGAACGGCTCACGGCGGCCGAGTTCGATACAAATAATTCCATTCCCATTAATCCAGCCTAATTCAATCATTGCTTCCGCCGAGTGCCGCCATAATTCGCGGCCGTAGGGCGGGTCCATAAAGACGAGATCGCAAACCTCATGCGCCAGAGGTGGAGCCAAAGCGTCTGCGGCCAAAACATTACAATCCTCGTTCGCGCCGCATGACTCGATATTGGCCCGCAAAATGTCAAGATTGCCTGGCGTTTTCTCTATAAACGTTACATGAGCCGCACCACGAGAAAGCGCCTCAAGACCGACGGCGCCAGTTCCCGCGAAAGCATCGAGAACACGCGCGCCGACAATGCTAAAGCCTTCGCTCGCCGGCCTACCATGGGTTAAGAGATTGAAAAGGGCCCCCCGTGCCCGATCAGAGGTTGGTCGAATGTCTTTACCAGCCGGGATCTGGAGGCGTTTGCCGCGCCATCTACCCGCGATGATGCGCACGCTGTGGCCTCCTTTTGCCACCACCAATTTGTTCAGCCAACGTCTTGCCCGGCACTTCCACAATCTTGCCGCGCAATAAATTACCCAGCTGAAATGGCCCATAACTGACGCGAATAAGCCGCGTTACCTGCAAACCGAGATGTTCACAGACACGCTTGACTTCGCGGTTCTTACCCTCGTTCAGGCTTACAGACAGCCACGCGTTTGCGCGCTGCTCCCGCTCTAGCCGCGCCTCGATCTGACCATAGCGAATGCCATCGACAGTCACGCCACGGTTGAGGGATGCCAACCGATCCTCATCGACCGCGCCGTGGACGCGCACCCGATAGCGTCGCCTCCAACCCGTTTCTGGATGTTCGAGGCGCCGCGCAATTTCGCCATCGTTGGTCAGCAGCAACAACCCCTCGCTGTTAAAGTCTAGCCTTCCCACCGTGATGACACGCGGAAGATCGGACGACAAGAGATCAAATATTGTCTGCCTGCCTTGGGGGTCGTGGTTAGTCGTAATCGCCCCAGCAGGCTTGTGAAAGCGCCAAACCCGTGTCGGTGCCGCTGCCGGCAACGGATTGCCGTCTACGGTGACCCTGACACCAGGCAGGACGTTGAATGCTGGGCTGTCGAGCGTCTGGCCATCGACCGCTACCCTTCCGGCCACAATCCATCTCTCTGCCTCGCGCCGCGAGCACAATCCGGCTCGGGCAATACATTTGGCGATTCGGTCTCCTTCAACTTTGGTCATTTTCCGATTCTCTTAAAACGGCGGCTGACTGTATGGCGGAGAGACGCGGCGTGCAAACCCCAGTCACTTGCGAATACGGCCGACAATCATTTAGCACCGACTTCTTCAATCAATACGGGTCGCCGTCAATTTGCCCACTTTGATTTTAGGCTCGTTTATCTTTATTGCCACGCTAGAGGTGGTGACCTTTTTCCAACCACCGCCGCTTCAGGGAAGGGCGGTTTATCGCCACGCTAATTTCTTCCTATCATTAATTTAGCACCTATTCGTAAGGCATCAAAAATACAAGCACAAAGCCTCAAAGTTGCCTGACACGGCGTTTCGAATCCAACCTAAGTAACCGCTAAATACAATGGGAACCTAGCTTGACGGCACGAAACTTCACCGGCACGGTTCCATCATGTCTGGAGGAGGCGATAACTTTATGGAACGGGCCATCGAAGTCGCAAAACGAGCCGCGGCACGAGGCGAAGTCCCGGTTGGCGCCGTAATTGTCGAGAACGGCAAATTACTGGTTCAGGCAGGCAACCGGATCGAAGTGGACAAAGATCCGACGGCGCATGCAGAAATCCTTGTAATCCGTGCGGCGGCGGAAGCGTTAAACAAGCCTAGACTTATCGGCTGTGACCTATATGTGACCCTCGAACCCTGCGCGATGTGTGCAGCCGCCATCTCCTTTGCACGGATCCGGCGGCTATACTTCGGCGCCTACGACCCGAAGGGTGGCGGCGTTGAGAATGGATCTCGTTTCTTCGGTCAATCGACATGCCACCACGCACCAGAAGTCTATGGCGGTATTTCCGAGGGAAAATGCGGAGAACTGCTTAAGGATTTTTTCCGCAAACTCCGAAATTAGAGGAAAAACAAATGCCACGACTACCGATGCCTGAAGATAGTGATAATTTCACAGAGGACACACGAGCCGCCGTCCAACATATCCAGAAGACACGCGGCAGCATGCCGCCACCGAGCAGCTATCTAACCTATGCTGGAAAGGCAGGTGAACGACTGTCAGATCTCGTTGAGCATCTACGCTATCACACGACACTAAATGACGCTGAGACGGAGCTCGCTATCTGTACCGCAGCTCGTGCGGGAGATGCCGATTATATCTGGAACGCGCACGTCCGCCTCGGCCTCAGAGCAGGAACCCGGGAAGAAGCCATCGACGCAGTTGACACCTTCGGCTCCCTCGACGCCCTGACCAATGACGAAGGACTGATAATTCGCTTTGGCCGCGAGTTGTTGGAGGTTAAGAGGGTCGAGGACGACACTTTCGCCGCCGTAACTGCCCGCTGGGGTGAAAAGGGTCTGATGGAACTGACGGCAGTAATGAGCGTCTACATGATGAACGCTGCTATTTTGCGCGTGATGGATCATCGGGCAGCGGATAACGCTCGACATTTAACACCACGCCCAGTGGCAGCCTCTTAACGAACGCAGCCGGAGGAGAGATCAATCATCGTCTCTGCCACTTGCGCAAGTGTGCGCCAAGCCGCTTCGACATCCTTGCTGGCCTCAATGTCGTCGTAATAGGTGTCGAGGACCACGTGCTCACACCCAAGCTCTTCAAGTGCAGCTAGATCGCCGTGAATTTGGTGCAAAGACCCTGTACCCACGATCCGTTCTCCTTCGTCAGCAGCGTTATCGAGGATGCGCAATCTAACACGAGGACAGAGTGCAGGCATCGACGCACCCTCTTCATCGGCGATTTCTCGAAGACGCGGAATTCCCTTGTCGCGAAACCAATTTTCCTGAAAGCGGATCGGATGCCATGCATCACCGAGCCGAACAGTCCGACGCAGTGCGGCATCACTCGCCCCGCCGACCCAGATTGGCGGATGAGGTTTCCGGACCGGGCGCGGTGCCGTCGAAACACCCTCATAGGAGAAATACTTGCCTTCGAAATCAACCTTATCCTGGGTCCAAAACTGTCTAATGGCGGTAAGATACTCATTGGTCATGGCGCCGCGCTCGCGATATGGCAAGTTAAGCGCGCCGAACTCTTCCTCAGCCCAGCCTATGCCAACGCCAAATATCAACCTTCCGCCGCTGAGATTGTCGATATTCGTTAGAGCCCGAGCTGTCTCAAGCGGATTGCGATAAGGAACAATCATCACAGTCGTGCCGATTTCTAACTTGGTTGTGACGCCGGCAAGCCACCCTAGAGTGCTAATCGGTTCGTAAAAAGGTGCAGGATATTTCGTTGCCACATCCTTCGTGATGGCGACGTGATCCGAGGTCAAAATCGAGTTGTAGCCTAGCCCTTCGGCGATGCGAACCCAGCGAATTAACATCTCTGGCGTCGCTGACGGCCCAAAATTTATGAGGTTAACGCCAAACTTCATGCTCGCACCCGTATTCCGTATTCTCAGTTAATAAAGATGTAACCGGCCCGCCCACCCAAACAACCTTCTCTGCGTTTACATGCCAACGCTTACTCACGATTAATGAGGCACCCTAATCCGTTGGCATCAAGTTTTGATTAATTGTGTCGCAGACGTCGCAATCACGCCGGCGATCCTTCGGAACCCGATGACCCGATTTAGAAACCCGCAAAATTTCTGCCTAATCCGTCAGTTATCCGAAATTAAGCAAAGATTGCTTTGCTCCCCTTAAGGGTCACTGTAATGTGTCCCATCACGGTGTCAGCCTTGGCGCCGTGCCAATGGTTCTCTCCCGCTTTTATGTGCACGACGTCACCCACGGTGATCTCTTGCTCTTCTTCACCCTCGGACGCAACGAGGCCAATCCCATGCACGACGACGAGGATTTGATCGCAGTCGTGGATGTGCCAGCCGGTAGTCGACCCCTTGGTGAAATTAACGACGCTACAATTGTAGTTTTCACTTTCACTGGGCTCGATAATGACCTGCCGACTTCGGCGCACCTCACCGCCGTCCCAGCCAGCAATCGGCACCGCTTCACCGAGATCGATTTCAGGTATGTCCTGCAAAGTAACAACTTTCATACGAAACGCCCCCTCAATTACCTTTTCTCATGAATTAGGCGGCCACTACCGGCGGGCAAAGCAGAGGAAGAGTATTTACACCAACTCCTCCATGCGCGCGTGTCCCCACTCTAAACCTGTATTGGCCGAAGGACGCTAAATGGCACAGAACACCTTTATCAGTTCCAAAGAAAGTAAAAACTAATTCGGTGTCCAATTCCCCAATAGACCGTGCACCCTCAGACGGCGACAGTTCCAATCCCGGCCCTAAACCAGATTAAAGAAACGCCTCGCCATTCTCGAGGATTGTCCACAGAACGAAGTCGAATGTCTTGCAGGACGTAGTGATGGTCGCAACCGCTTCCTATCCCTATCCGACAAGCGAGGTGATCTCCTCGAGCCGCTTCATACAGGCATCCCGGCTTGCGGTTGGCATTTGCAGCAGGGCGCAGTCGATCCCCGCAGCCTGATAGCTGTCGAGCGACGCCGCATCGGCGGGCGCCCCAAACACCGTGATCGAAAGCGACGCCGGATCTCGGCCCGCTCCTTCGGCCATCGCCGTTAAACGCTGTTTAGCTTCAGCCGGATCGAAGCCCCCTCGACCGCGCGGCAGCCAGCCGTCGCAATATTCAACGACGCGCTTCAGCGTATGGTCAGTCTCACCGCCCAACAAAATCGGTGGATGCGGTTTTTGCGTCGGCTTTGGCTCCGAATAGGCCGCGTCGAAGTTGACAAATTCACCGTTATACTCGCCGGTTTCTTCCATCCAGAGCTGTTTCATTGCGAGGACGTTCTCACGCATTAAGCGGAAACGGCTCTTGTACTCCGCACCGTGGTTTTCCATTTCGTCGACGTTCCAGCCGCCGCCAATTCCGAAAACAAATCGTCCGCCAGACAGCTTATCGATGCTGGCTACATTCTTTGCCGTCACTATCGGATCGCGCTGGGGCACGAGACAGATGCCTGTACCAACCTTCAGGGTCTTGGTCGCCGCCGCTGCAAAAGAAAGGGCGACGAATGGGTCGTGAGTGCAATAGTACTCACGCGGGAGATCGCCACCGCCGGGCCATTCAGTCTTGCGGCTCGCCGGAATATGAGTGTGCTCCGGTTGTAGCAACGTTGCAAAGCCGCGCTGCTCGAGCTCAACCGCCAGTTCAGCAATGTCGATGCTGTAGTCCGTCGCAAAAAAGAATACCCCGAGTTCCATAAAGACAACTCCCTACCGATGATGATTTTATGCATTTAATCCCGACGCACCCCGACTGTCCATGCGGTATGCAATGGTTAATATCTCACCAAACGAAATCCAGTAAGAAGGAACGGAATTGATGGCCGATACGAAAATTCTTGGTATATGCGGAAGCCTCCGACGGACGTCTCTAAACATGACAGCGCTTAGAGCGGCGACAGCGAACGCCTCGACGGCGTCGAATTGCAGATCGCAGACATCTCCAGCGTGCCGCTATACGACAACGACGTCTACGAATGAGATTTTCCTCCCACGGTAGCGACCCTGCGCGACGCCGACGCACTTCTATTCGTAACGCCAGAGTACAATTACTCGTTCAGCGAGGTCCTCAAGAATGCTATTGATTGGGTATCACACCCACCCGACCATCCATTCACGTGAAAGGCAGTCGGCATGCTCGGTTACTCCGCCGGTACGTCGGGCACGATGCGAGCGCAGTATCATCTCTGCCAAGTGATGATCTTCCTCGACATGCGACCGGTCAATAAGCAAGATATCTTCATTCCGGCTGCGGGCAACCTCTTCGACGAGAACGGGGATCTTACCGATAGCGAGACAGGAGAACCGTTGAATCAGCCCCTCGGCAGTCTCGCCACTTGGGCAAAATAGATTGCGCAGCAACCAGAATGGAGAAGAGCGCCGCCCGATCGGGTGGCGCTTTAATCCCTTTCTTCGCCCTAATTCTACTCGGCCGCAGCCGCCTCCTGCGCGAAAAGATCGCCTATGTAATAGCCGTAGCGCTTCATCGAAGCCTTAAACTCCGGCACAAAGGTCTCAGCGACGGAACCTGTGACAAGATTCGTCGAAAGGAGTGCTTCCGTCCATGCCTTTACCAGCGGAAAACTATCGAGCAGACCAGTCTGGAGCTTCGTCTCGGCAATCATGAAGCGTTGCAAGAAGGGTGCATAGGCGGCATCCACAAGGCATAACGCATCGCCGTTAAAATAAGGGCCGTCATTACCGCGCTCGCTTGCGATCGCATCCTCCAGCTTGGCGAGTACCTTCTCCGCATCTGCGCGGCCTACTTCCATTTCCTCAACCGTATCCCGCCGATAAGAAGCGCTGAGGCCCTTTGAGAAATCTGGCACAAAATCAGTCCACGCTCGGTTGCGAGCTCGCTTGATCGGGTCTACCGGATGCAACTGCGGCTCCACCGTCTCGTCAAGATACTCAGCAATTGCGTTTGACTCGAAAAGCGGCTGATCGCCCACGTTCAACACCGGAACCTTGCCGTGCGGTGAAATCTCGAGAAACCAATCAGGCTTTTCGCGAAGATTAATATAGGTAACGTCGAAATCGACTTCCTTAGTTCGCAGCACGATCACGGCGCGCTGGACCCAGGGTCACGTAACAGAACTTATGAGGTGTAGTTTTTCAGCCATCAACCTTTCTCCCTCAAATAATAGTTTGTAGATGAGATTAGGCTTGGGTCTATATCGAGTCAAAACAACGCAATGTGTAACGGGGGATGTTCGTCATGAAATTCGGACTATACATGTCGACCCAGTGGCCGGAAGGTGCGGATATTTCGTCGGAAATGACGAACATGCAAGAGCAAATTCGGGTCGCCCAGGACAACGGGTTCTCCTCGGTCTGGATGGGTCAGCACTACCTCGTAGCACCAATGCAGATGATGCAGACAATGCCACTGTTGGCGCGTCTCGCCGCTGACGGCGAGGGCATGACATTCGGTACGGCAGTCGTTCTACTCTCAATGCTTAACCCTGCCGTTATCGCGGAGGAGGCAGCCACACTCGACTGGATTACTAACGGAAACTTCGTCCTCGGTGTGGGTATGGGTTACAGGGACGAGGAGTTCGCAACTCTCGGCATACCAAAGGGTGAACGCGTGGGCCGCCTTGAGGAAGGTATTGAGTTACTTCGCCGGCTTTGGACGGAGGATCGTGTCGCGCACGACGGCCGCTATTACAAAATTGACGGGCTCGGTGCCAGCTTGAAGCCGAAACAGCCGGGCGGTCCGCCAATCTGGCTCGGCGGACAAGTACCTGCCGCGGTAGCGCGGGCGGCACGACTAGGTGATGCCTGGATGGCAGCACCAACGGATAGTTTCAATCGTGTCGCCAATTGTATCGCGATGTTCCGGCGCGCCCGAAAGGAAGCCGGGCTCGTGATGCCGGACAGCATGCCAATAACCCGTGAGTGTTGTATACGCGAGACCCGTGAGGCGGCGCGTGATGCATGCAGGCCGGCCCTGCTCGACAAATACAAAGCGTATGCATCATGGGGTGCAGCGGGCAAAGGCGAAAAAGGACGAAATTTCGCCAATGCATTCGACGATTTTATGACTGACCGTTTTATCGTCGGCGACGAGGCAGAGGCTACCGACAACTTCCAGCAATATCGTGACGCACTCGGTATTAACACCTTTATCCTGCGCATGAGCTGGATCGGTCTGGCGCAAAAGGAAATGCTTAAGACTATCGAACGCGTGGGTCGGATTGCCGGGAGAATTTCATAACTGCGGGTGTGGCGTTAAATTTTAGAAATCCCCCAGGCTTGGCACGATCATTAGTTTGCTAATTTTTGATTAGAGGGTCAAAGGTTCGAACCGTCTAGTGGAACCGTAAATCTCCTAAATTCACTTCCAATTCAATCGGCTTAGACCTTCATCTTTAGATTGTAGTGTTGCAACAGATACTTCACACCGCCAGTCATTCCATTCACGCGGGTCAATGGCGTCGGCAAACGCGAAATAATCAATTAGCTCTGCAAATAGATAGACCCCCGCAGACGAAGAAATTAACGTGAATATATGGCCTAAAGCCTTACTCACGCCGTCAGCAATATTTTTCCAAAATGCTGGTTGTCGTTCATATATTGGTGCGCTTCCGCCGCCTGATCGAGCGGAAATGCCTTGTCGATGGGAATGGTCAGATCGCCCGCCTCAACCGCCTCCCACAAGTCTGCCTTCATCAACCCAATGATCTCTTCCACCTCGGCCTCGCTTCGGGTGCGGAAAGTGACACCGATGTAGTCGATGCGTCGGGCAGCATGCAGATCGAAGTCAATCTCCCCGGTAAATCCGCCAAGACGGCCAACGTTCACGATCCTTCCTAAAATGCGGGTTGCACGCAGATTGTCATTCATTACGCCTCCAGAAACCTGGTCGACAATCAAGTCAACGCCTTTGCCGTCTGTGGCTTCCAAGGCCTTGTCAGCCCAGTCTGTACTCTTCGAATCAAGGGTCATGTCAGCACCGTATTCGGTGAGCTTTGATCGACGCCGCTCATGTGTCGAAGTCCCAATAACAAGGCTTGCGCCCATATATTTAGCTATTTGCATGCCAAGGATGCCGACACCCGAACTGGCGCCCTGGATCAACACGGCATCGCCCTTCTCCATACGTCCGGCCGTAACAATTGCGTTGTGCATAGTCTGCAGCGAAATAGGCATAGTCGCCGCCTGCTCCAGGCTCATGTTATTGTCGGGCAATTTCCAAGCGCGCGCCGCAGCCGTCACAGCGTATTCCGCGTAGGCGCCGTTGCCTGTACACATCACCCGATCTCCGACCGCCAAATCGGTGACGCCGTTGCCGAGCTCCACAACCTCGCCCGACCACTCGCGCCCGCCTACGCCAGCTCCAGCAAATCCCCGCGCTCCTTGCAGCGCCATCAGGTCGGCTCGATTGAGACCAGCGGCAGCTACTTTGACCATAACTTCGCCCACCTTCGGTTCCGGCCGGGGCACGTCATGAATTTCAAGACCATTTTCTGTAATGACGGCTGCTTTCATAGCAATTCCTTCTTGATTACGGCACTTACACTTCACTCTTAGCCCAACAACTCAGGGAGAGTCATACACCTGCGGGTCGCAAGGTATATAAAGCCAAATCACATTCCAATTGCTTAACCCCCTTCAATCGCTGGCAAAAATGCTACCTCGCTATTCGGCCTGACCGGCTCCAATAAGACGTTTTGATAAATTTCTCCGTCAATGGCAACCGCCATATCAGTGCGCAAGACCTCACCCACCCCGGGAAACCGCTCATCCAACTCACGGATAACGGCCCGGATGTTGTCGGACGTCACTTCGATCTCAGTTTGACCATTAGTATATTGGCGCGCGATCTCCCGATTGATAATGACATTGGCCATTATCGCATCAATCGGACGCATCGAGTGCCGCCAGCACCTTCGGAGGCGACATTGGTAGATCAGTCATGCGGACCCCAACAGCATCATCGATAGCATTCGCAATCGCCGCCATCGGCGGAATAATCGGCACTTCGCCAACCCCACGCACTCCAAAGGGATGGGTTGGATTGGCAACCTCAACCATCACCGCCTCAATCATCGGCAAATCGGAGGCGACAGGGATGCGATAATCAAGGAACCCCGGGTTCTCGAGGCGTCCCTCATCGCTATAAATATATTCCTCGTTCAAGGCCCAGCCGACACCTTGCGCGGCACCACCCTGGATCTGACCCTCTACATAACTCGGATGAACCGCCTTGCCGACGTCCTGCACTGCAGTGTAGCGCAGGATAGTGACGTGCCCGGTTTCCTTATCAACTTCAACATCAACAATATGCGTGCCGAAGGCAGGACCAGGTGCCTGAACGTTCATCGACTTCTTAGCATTGATCGGTCCACCCGTCTCCAAAGTCTTACCGGCAATGTCGGCAAGGGTGAGCGGCTCAAAATCGCCAGCGTTTGGGCCAGCAGGACGAGCTTCCCCATGAAGCCATTCTACGGCATCGACGTCAATATCCCAGATCAGCGCCGCTCGCTCGCGCAATTGCTGAACCATGTCTTTGGTTGCATCCGTCACAACTATACCAGCCGCAAAGGTGACCCGACTGCCGCCGGTGTGGCGGTTGAAGCCCAGGGACGATGTATCAGCGATAATCGCCTTCACATTTTCGAAATGGCACCCCAGAACCTCAGCCGCCATATTGCAAAGAGAAGCGCGCGAACCTCCTATATCAGGGGAACCCGAAGTCACCATGACGCTGCCATCTTCAAGCAAGCTCACGGCGCAGCTCGTCTCACCGCCAACATTAAACCAGAAACCGGACGCAACCCCACGGCCCTGATTTTTGCCGAGGGGAGTGCTGTAGTGCTCATGCTGCTTTGCGGCTTCCATCGTCTCTACATTACCCACGACACCAAGGGTGGGACCGTAGGAGGTCTTGGTGCCCTGCTTGGCAGCGTTTTTGAGTCGCATTTCCATTGGATCGATATTCAGTTTTTGCGATAGCTCGTCGAGCGCACTCTCAATACCGTAGGCGCCTATCGGTGCGCCGGGTGCCCGGTAGGCGGTCGCCTTCGGCCTGTTGACAACGACGTCGTAACCAACGCTTTCAACGTTTTCGATAGCGTAAGGCGTGAAGCCACACATGCAGGCAATCTGAACGGGGGAACCCGGATAGGCGCCCGCCTGAAATTTGTACTCAGCCTGACCCGCCATAATCGTGCCGTCTTTCTTGGCGCCTATCTTGATCTTCATCCAGCTTCCGGAGGTTGGACCGGAAGCGCGGAAAACTTCATCGCGTGACATCTGTATCTTTACCGGACGGCCCGCCTTTTTCGAAAGCAACAGCGCATGCGGCTCCAGCCAGACAGTAGTCTTACCACCAAAACCGCCACCAATCTCGGCTGGGATTACGCGTATATTCGATGCGGGCAATTCCAGCAATCCAGCGCAGTATTGTCGGATCATGAACTGGCCTTGGCTACTCGACCAGACCGTTGCACTGCCATCCTCGGACATATTGGCGGTTACCGCATGGGGTTCGATATATCCCTGATGCACGGCCTTGGTTGTATATTCGCGCTCGACAATCTCGTCTGATGCCTCGAAACCAGCTTCAATATCACCGATCGCAAACTTGACGCGGTTAGCGATATTCGATGGCACCATCGGCTTTTCTTCCAGCCCGCCAGTGAACAAGTCTTCGTGCAATAACGGCGCGCCGTCGGCCGCAGCCGCGACCGGGTCGATGACATGCGGCAACACCTCGTAATCAACCTCAATCAATTTTAGCGCCTTTTTAGCAACTTGCAGCGAGGTCGCAGCAAGGGCAGCAACCGCGTGACCGTCGTATAATACCTTGTGTCGCGCCATTAGATTGTCTGATAGATGACGAAAATTGACCGGTGCCGTTCCCTTGGTGGCGCGCTGAGGTAAGATTTCCGGCCAATCGGCAGCGGTGATGACCGCTTTCACGCCTTTCAGCGCCTCCGCCTTCGACGTATCAATTTTAACGATCCTAGCATGCGCATGGGGGCTACGCAGGACTTTGCCGTAAAGCATTCCAGGCATACTGTAATCGGCGCCGTAGGCCGCCCTGCCCGTCACCTTGTCTACGCCGTCCGGCCGGATCGTTCGTTTTCCCACCCATTTGTATTCGGCTTTGCCGGGTATCGCTACATTGTTCATTTTGCAATCGCCTCCGGTAAACTGTTGACCTCCCACTGCCGCGAAGCCTGCCTCCGCCGGCGGTACACGACAAGGTTGGCCCCATTCAGTGTCCACACCTTAATTGTACGATATAGAACGCCTATGCAGACTCGCTAATGAAATAAAAAAGTCCACCTTAACCAGGTAGCTCCATACCGCATCAAGGGAAACGCATATGAAAGCCGCCGAAGCGATATCAGAAGTGTTGAAACGCGAAGGAGTAGAGATGGTTATCGGTTATCCGGTCAACCACATCCTAGAGTTCGCCGCGCGAGCCAACATCCGTCCGATTATCGTGCGACAGGAGCGCATTGGCCTGCATATGGCCGACGCAATCTCGCGTGTCACTAGCGGCAAGAAGATAGGCGTTTTCTTGATGCAACACGGCCCCGGCGCGGAAAATGCCTTTGGCGGCGTTGCCCAGGCATACGGCGAATCTGTACCCATTCTGGTCATGCCAATGGGATACGCGCGAAATATTGCGCACCAAGATCCGCAGTTCAACTCGACACTCAACTTCAAGCACGTAACCAAGTCGACAGAGCCGGTAACCAACGTACAAGACATCCCGGATATCATGCGGAGAGCCTTTACGCAGTTGCGCAACGGGCGCGGTAGACCGGTCCTGATCGAAGTTCCGACGGACGTCTTTGGCGAGGAGTTCGAGGGAAAAATTGACTACACACCCGTGTATTCAACGCGAAGTGGCCCCGATCCAGAGGCAGTAAAGGCGGTAGCGAAAAGCCTAAGGAGCGCAAAGTGTCCACTGATTTATGCAGGCCAGGGCGTCCACTACGCTGAAGCTTGGACACAACTAAAAGAATTGGCTGAGCTGCTTGGAGCACCCACGACTACGAGCCTTGAGGGTAAAAGCGCCTTCCCAGAAGACCATCCACTCTCGCTAGGGTCCGGAGGGAGATCGTTACCCAAAACGGTGCATGAATTCCTTCAGAAGGCCGACGTCATCTTCGGTATCGGCTGCAGTTTCACCAACACTAATTTCGGCATTACTATGCCAACGGGAAAGACCGTAATACACGCAACACTTGACCCGATCGATCTCAACAAGAACGTAGTGAGCCAACACGCCCTAATTGGTGACGCTGCACTAACTCTCGACGCTCTCATCGCCGAGCTGAAAACACAAGGACAGACGCCACCTGACACCACCACTGTCGAGAGGGAGATCTCCGACATGAAGGCGGCCTGGCTCGCCGAGTGGATGCCAAAACTCACTTGCAATGATGCGCCGCTGAACCCGTACCGTGTGCTCTGGGACCTCGCCAATACAGTCGACCGAGCTAACACCATCATCACCCACGACGCAGGCAGCCCACGCGACCAATTATCCCCATTTTGGGAGTCAACGACCCCGCTTTCTTACATCGGTTGGGGTAAAACAACACAGCTCGGCTATGGGCTCGGCCTCGCGATGGGCGCAAAACTCGCCTGCCCGGACAAACTCTGTATCAATGTCTGGGGTGACGCCGCCATCGGCTTTACTGGTATGGATTTTGAGACTGCGGTACGCGAGCGGATTCCAATCCTATCGATCTTGCTTAATAACTTCTCCATGGCAATAGAACTGAAGGTAATGCCTGTATCGACGGAGAAATACCGTAGTACTGATATCTCCGGTGATTACGCCGCGATGGCTCGGGCCTTCGGTGGCTATGGCGAACGGGTTACGACACCAGAAGATATCGTGCCGGCTATCCACCGCGGCATCCAACAAACGCAAAACGGCAGGCCTGCCTTACTGGAATTTATAACCTCACAGGAAGTCGACATCTCTATATTTTGATCAGAATACCTGGCCCCAATCAATTTCGACTAGAACTCCGCAGTTCAACTAGCGCTCTAACTAACACTGCACTCAATACAAGTGAACCACCTAATATTGTGAGTTGCGTTGGAACTTCATTAATGAAGAGCCATACCCAAATTGGGCCAAATACAAATTCCAATTGCATAACCAACGTAACCTCGGCGGCAATCAAATTACGTGATGCAATGATAAACATCCAATTTGCGAAGCCCGAAAGTACCCCTCCCCAGAGAAGGCAGATCGCAAAATCGCGCAACGGTATTTCTAACCTTCCTCCAGTCACAACGGCACCGGCTGCCAAGATGATCGTCGATGACACAACGAGCACCGGTAACATGTCTACTTGTCGACGCCAACGGACGATCACTGCATAAGTTCCAAAAGACAAGGCGCACAAGAGAGCCATCCCATTACCAAACATCGACCCGCCACCAAACCCATCCCTCAGCATCACCGATACACCAATCGCCGCAATAGTCATGGTAAAAATTGTCGGCCAAGTAAGTGCTTCCTTCAGGAAAAGGCGAGCAAGTGCAGCACTGATGAATGGTATTGCACAAAGCATGAATAATGAATTGGCGACAGTAGTATGCGTTACCGATTGCACGAAGCTGATACTAGCGATAGCGACAAGCCCTCCACCGACAACTCCTGGCCATCCGATATCTCGGATACGAAAGATCGTATGGCGTCGATAGCGTATCATCAGAATTATGGAAACAGATACCAACATGCCAATTGCTCGGTAGAAAACGAGTTGCCATCCATCTGCCTGCTCAATATTACGAATAAGAAGACCGCCAAAGCTTATAGCGATCGATCCCGAAGCCATTAAAATGAGGGCTGTTAAGCGCTTAGACTTATGCTCATCCATCACATGTTCCGAGAGCGACGATTTGATATGTGTAGAATTATGGCTGGTATAAATCCGATGAATGCAACAATCGCTATAGCCAAAAATGCGTCCTGAAACCCAAAAGTGTTGGCCTGAGCATGAACCATATCACCAAGATAGTTGAGTGCTACGGGGGATCGCAAAAATTCAGGGAAACCCTCTTCGCCTAACAATCGCGCCACATTTTCCAGTAGTTCTCGTGTTACAGGGTTGGCAGAAGTCTGCGTAGCAGTAAACGCTTCACTATGAATTTGCGTGCGCTGGTCTAGCAATACAACCAATGCATTAATGCCGATTGCGCCTCCAAACAACATCATAAAGTTTACAATCGCTGACGCCTCGCCAATTTTTTCAGCTGGAACGGTACTAAGCGCCACACTCATCATCGACGGCGTCATAAACGCCAAGCCAATTCGGCCTAGGACAATTAATATCGCAATAGCCCAGAACGTTGTGCTGACATCCGATGCTGCGAGAATGATATTGCTTACGCCAAATAAACAAAGGCCTACTGCAATCCCAAATTGCGGAGGCACATTATCTGCAAATTTTCCTGTAAAAGGTAAAATTGCTACAGCACATAATGCGCCTGGCAAAAGCAGAAGCCCAGCGTTAGTTGGCGTATAATCTTGCACCAATTGGCTAAAAACTGGATATAGGTAAATTGCTGAAAAGTTTATAAGGCCATATACGAATGAAATGGCTATGGCTGCGGCGAAGGGTAAATATCGGAAAAGTGACAACTCCATAAATTTTGTCTTCCCAAATATCTGCGTCGCGATGAAGGCCGCTCCTGTAATTATAAATATTAAGATCCTCGTAAGAATTGAATTGGAAAACCACCCCTCTCTTTGTCCATCAGCGATTACAGTCATCATGCAAAAGGTTGTGATACCAAGAAGAGCAAATCCAAGCCAATCGAACGGTGCGTCTGTTCCCTTCGGGCGTGCAGGCAAAATCAGCAAACCCATCACGAAGGCAAAGACAACGATTGGAAGCGGGAGTAAAAATATTAACCGCCAATTAAATGCATCGATTATCACTCCTCCCATATAGGGAGCAATGCCATGGGAAAACACGATGCCTAAGCTGAACAAGCCCATCGCAAGTCCTCTCCGTGCCGGTGGAAAGGCTTGCACCAACGCCATCATGACCAAAGGCTGTAATACGCCAGATCCAAATCCCTGAACAATTCGCCCTAGAATAACAACGGGCAAATTCGGGCCTAGCGTACTAATCATTGAACCTATCGAAAACAAAATCAGCGAAGCGGAGAATGTCAGCTGGACGCCGAATTTGTCGGTTATCCAGGGGCTTATCAATAAGCTCGCCGTCATGGTAGCAAAAAAAGCGGTAGCTAAAAATTGGACCTGATCTTGGCCAACTCCAAATGCTCCCATGACATCCGGCACAGCAACATTGACGATACTGCTGGTCAGAACAGCAGTCGAGAATGCGGAGACCGTCGTGACGGCTACTAACCACGGATAGGCTACGCCATATCGTTCAACGAGATCGTCCAGCGAGGTTGACGCATCCATGCCTTGTACGGCCATGTTCCACCGCGTCCTAAGGTTTGATTACTGCGGTCAGATCATCCAACATTCCTACTTGCGAAGACAGGCGGAAAGCGGACATGCCTACTTTTCAATATAATGGCGTCGCCGTCCACTACGGCGATAGCGGAGACGGCTCCCCCCTTTTGCTGCTCCATTCCGGTGGCAGTTCGGGCGCGCAATGGCGAAAGACAAGCTATCTACTTTCGGAGCGGCGTTTGCTTACCCCTGACTTTTATGGTTACGGCCGTACAGACGCTTGGCCAGGGGCAGAACCGTTGCAGCACGACGATCAAGCGGATCTTGTCGCTGCGGTTGTTGCGAACGCGGGGCTGCTATCGAAAGCCTTGGATGTTGTGGCTCATTCCTATGGTGGAGCGGGTGCGGTGAGAATAGTGTTGCGTAATCTCGCGCATATCCGCAGCCTAGTGCTGATCGAACCAATGCTCGCCATGCTTTTGAGGGAGGCGGGTGAGCAAAAATTGTTCGCCGAATACGAAACTCTGGCGCACGGCTTCCTTGATAGAGTATCAGAGGGTCAGGAGACTGAAGCTTTTCGTTTTTTTATCGATTATCGCAACGGTTTGGGGAGTTGGGACGATATGCCTGAGAAATCAAAGGCCCGCTTTCGCGAACAGACCGATGCTACCTACGAAGCGTTCCAATCGAACCTCGCAAACCCGACGACGCTAGCAGACATACGATCGATATCCTTGCCGGTAACTGTTATTTGTGGAGGCAAGACGACTGCGCCAGATCGCCGGGTCACTGAACTTCTTCGTGACACTTTACCCAACGTGAGATATTCGGTGATTCCAGACGCTGAACATATGTCGCCGTTGACCCATCCGGCCGACGTCGCAGCGATCATCAAGAAACACCTCGCTTTTTTAGCGGCGCCGAAAGACGCATGACCGTGGAACCCATAATCGTAGCAAGTGGTGGTATTGGCGGATCAGCGGCCGCGCTGACGCTCGCCCACCAAGGACGCGCGGTTCATCTATTCGAACAATCGAGTGAATTTGAAAAGACCAGTGCCGGAATACAACTCGAGCCTAGTATTTATGAAATGTTCGAAAATATGGGACTGATGTAAGCGATTGATACGACCTAAAACTTCCGCGTTTTTACCCTGACACAAATGCCTAACTAATTTGCGGCAATCACGTCGATGAAGATATCACCAAATTCACGCAACTTAGTCTCACCCACACCAAAAATTTGGGCAAACTCGTCGCGAGTTGAAGGCCGATTCACCGCCATATCGATGAGTGAACGATCGGAAAATATAACATAACTCGGAACGCCGCGTGCCTCTGCGAGCCGCAAGCGTTTCGCCTTGAGTACACCGAGCAAGGCGTTGCCATTTACATCTAGTTTTTCAAGCTCCGGAGATTTCCGCCGCCGGCGCGATGAAGCCTTCTGAATACGATCGGTACGATAGCGAAATTCACCATCATCCTCCAACAGTGCCAGGCCGCTCGAGGTTATTTTCAGCCCTCCATAACCCGCCACATCTATCTCCAGCAGGTTTGACGCCACCATTTGACGCAGGATGCCTCGCCATTCCTTCTGATCACGACCCGCACCCGCACCATAAATGTCAAGACGATCATGACCAAGCTGCGCCGCCTTATCATTGGCGCGCCCTCGCAACACCGCAACAATGTGAGCACCTCCAAACCGATTACCAGTGCCTCGTACGGCCAGGAGAACCATTTTTGCCTCTTCGGTACCGTCGACGGTCTCGACCGGATGGATGCAAACGTCGCAGTTTCCGCAAGCATCGTCCTTCGCTTCACCAAAATAGCGAAGCAACATCTGGCGGCGGCAATCCGGGGCCTCGCAATAGGCGATTAATGCGTCAAGGCGTTTGTGCTCCCGGCGTTTTTGAACGTCGGTAGTTTCGGCTTCCTCGATAAATACGCGTCGTGTTCGAATATCGTCGAGACCATAGAATAGCATAGTTTCAGCTGGCGCTCCATCACGGCCGGCGCGTCCGATTTCTTGGTAGTAGGCCTCGGGACTCGCCGGTAGATCGGTGTGGGCTACGAAACGAATATCCGGTTTATCAATTCCCATACCGAACGCGATTGTCGCTACCATGACAACCCCTGGATCGGTCATAAATCGATTCTGTATCGCCGACTTCTCAACACTGTCCATACCCGCGTGAAAGGCGAGCGCCGTGTGGCCGTCCTCACGAAGTAACGCTGCCACCTCCTCTGTTTTGCGACGTGAAAGGCAGTAGACAATCCCAGCTTGCTTGCGTCGCTCGTTCACGAAACCGATGATTTGGCGCTTCCAGTTGTTCTTCAATGTAACGCCAAGAGACAGATTTGGCCGGTCAAATCCAGTAACGACACGAACCACGTCTCCTCCGAAAATTTTATCCTCTATATCATCACGCGTGGCGCGATCAGCAGTGGCCGTCAAGCCAATGATGGGCGTGCCCGGAAACCCCGTGCGGAGTTCTGCAAGCATTGCGTATTCGGGGCGGAAAGCAGGACCCCACTGCGATATGCAATGCGCTTCATCAATGGCGAAAAGATTCACTTCGAGCTTACCGAGAGCAACCTGCATACGCTGTGTCATCAGACGTTCCGGCGAGAGGTAAAGCAGCCGTACCTCGCCATCTCGCACTGTGTACCAAGTTCGGATATTTTCCTCGCGCGAGATATCGGAATTAATCGTCGCGGCGGCAATGCCATTCATGCGGAGCACCGCTACCTGATCACGCATCAAGGCCACCAGCGGTGAGACGACCACCGTGAGCCCACCGCGAACGAGTGCGGGCAATTGATAGCAGAGCGACTTACCAGCCCCCGTCGGCATCACCGCGAGCACATTCCGACCAGCTAGTACCGCCTCGATTGCTTCACGCTGACCCACCCGCAAGTCGGAAAAACCGAAAGCATCATGTAAAACCGATCGTAGGTCAGTGTCAGAATTAGCAGAAATGTATGATGCAGATGGTGCCATGAGCGCCGATCGAACATACGTGATTCGTGCCCTTTGGAAACCCCATAATCAAATTGTTGAGGTGAAAATTAGATCTGATCACAAATTCTTTACTTAAAATCCCTTTCGCCGCACCTTGTGAGACTTCGTGTGTTCCTCATCGGGTTACAGGAACTATTACCGCAGCATGGTTAAAGGCTAACCTGTAAATTTGCTTTCAATAGAACTTTAAAATTTCTGCCCATCCCAGATAACAAAACACAACTCGAATTCTATTAACAAAAAATTTTTGCTAAAAATTAGATTTACGACATTCAAGCAGCCGTATTACCCCCATCAACAATTAATTCCGTTCCGGTTATAAACGACGCCTCATCAGATGCGAGGAACATTACGGCATTGGCAATCTCCTCTGGCCGGGCAAATCTTCCGAGCGGAATATTAGCAAACCTTTCTGCACGGATTTCTTCAGGAACAGCCTCATAACCCATCATCGTTTCGACCGGACCGGGGTGTACCGAATTACAGCGGATACCATCCTTTGCATACTGGACGGCAACAGACTTACTCATTAGTCGCACAGCACCTTTTGAAGCGCCATAATGGGACGACATCGACGCCCTAATGCCAGCCGTCGAAGAAATATTGACGATCGATCCACCGCCGCCTCGCTTCATTGCCTCCAAAACCGCTTTGCATCCCAGGAACACACCTTTGCCATTTACTCCCATGACCAGGTCCCAATCCTCTTCACTGATCTCGTGCATCGGTTTACGTTGATACACTCCAGCATTGTTTATGAGGATATCAAGCTGACCATATGTATTCGTGAGTGATTTTATGGCCTGATCCCAATCAGCCGCACTTGTTACATCCAGCTTTAAAAAAATAACCGAATGACCAAGTTCCGTCATTTCTTTCGCTAAGTTTTCGCCCGCCTCTAAATTGATGTCTGCAATACCAACATGTGCCCCTTCGGCCGCAAATCGCCGCACTACCGCCTCACCGATGCCCCTATGTCCACCTGAAACCAATGCAACTTTGCCTGCAAGTTTCATAATTTACCTTCCAAATAGTATCAAATTTTAGTCATCAAAAACGGGAATTGCTGCGCGAAAAATGGCTGCCCACCTATAATAGCAGCTCTTATCAAAATTATCAGACAATAGTCGAAATCTCTTCTAGATGAATTATTCGTGAAGGATCAGACCGAAGAAAGATCTGGCTCTCCCCCAAGTAGATATTTGCCCACTGTTTGATAATGCGCCTTTCGACCCTGCATCTGCTGAGTGACTGTGCGAATATCCCGATATCGCCGTTCAAAAGGGCTTGAATGGAAGATCGCGGTCGCCCCAGCCGCGTCATAAACTGCATCCGAGACACCTTTTGCCTCATGGATGCCGTGGGTACTCGCAAGGCGGATTCGCATACGTTGATCGACAGTCAACTTTCCCGTCTCCAAAACAGTTTCCCAAATATCGTCGAGTTCAGATATCAGGAAGGTCCTTGCCGCGTTGAGCCGCGCTTCCCCAAGGGCAACTTCCGCCTGCACGACCGCATTTTCCTTCAAGACCGTGTTAGCCAGGCGCGGACGCTTATCGATGCTGAGCTTCTTGAAGGCCTCGAGCATGCTCCATGCAATTCCCATTGCGACCCCCGAAAAGCCACAAGCAAATAGATTAGTCTGTCGGAACAAATAGAGCGGTGCCCGATAGGTAAGTGCCTCATCCTTATCGCGCATGACGGTAAGCGCCTTCGGGACGAAATGATCCTTCAATACGTAGCCATCGCTTCCTGTCGCGCGAAGACCAATAACATCCCATATGGATCTAATTTTAATGTCCGCTTTTGGGATAAGCATCGTGCGGACTTCTGGCTTGCCGTCAAGCCACTTGCGCGGTTCCCCGTCTTCCATCACCAAACAATGGGCACCAAGCCAAGTAGAATTGTGCATACCACTACAAAAGGAAAGATCACACGTCACACTATAGCCGCCCTCCACGGGAACCGCCGTCGCCTTCCCCGGTCCCCAAGCAAGTGCTCCCGCCGGATCATAGCCCCAGACGAGGTCGGCGGTCTCCGGTTGAGCAATCGCCGCGGACATAGAACAACCATTCTGCTGGCAAAGGCACCATGCCGTGCTGGCATCCAATCGAGCAACCGCTTCAATTGTCTGCATGAACGTTGCTGGAGAAACCTCTTCACCGCCATAGGGCTTGGGTAGCAAAAGACGAAAAAGTTTCTGTCCATGCAGCGATTCGACTAGCACATCGGTTAAGTGACCTTGCGCCTCCGAGGCTTCAGCCTGCCCCTCAATCAATGGTGCGACCGCTTCGATGCGCTTAAGAATTTCCGCTGTCGAAGCCGTTTTTCTTCGTTCTCTGGCTGAGTCCGGCATTTGCATTTCCTTAATAGTTGGAATTGTCAGCCCTGTTTCGCCCCCGCGATCAACGCCACATTACCATGTAGATGGAGAATTTGCATTGACAGGCCCGCTGAACTGAACCAATCAAAATAGTCTTCGAGACTAGCCGGCCGGTTGTTAGGTGCGATGTCCGCTTTGTAATCCTCAAAAGACTTCGCTGTCCGCATGCCGCGACCATACTCCCTCTCAATCCTCTGCCATATTGACTGCTGCAGTGGGAAGGTAGCCGCTTCCGTCAAGCGCAGCCGGTCGTATAAAAGAAAATACCCATCGTCTGTCAATCGATCAGTAGCAAAATCGATCACGCCACGCTTCACCTCGTCCGGCAAATCGTGGAAGGTTAATGCAGTAATCGCGAAGCGATAGGGCCCGTCAGGCACATCAATCTCATTTAGCGCTTCGAGGTTGCCAGCATAGCCATCGAACCGGTCTTCGTAAGGCACAAGGTTTCGCCGCGCTTCTGCCAACGAGTCCGGCTTGAGGTCGATACCTACAATGCTAACGTCAGCGCGCTTTTCTAAGATAAGCTTCGCCACATATCCAGTACCACATCCAAAATCGAGTATGCGATCATCAGTTTCCGCTCTATCAGCGATCACCGTAGCGAGAATGTCGAGTTGTTCCGCTCGGGTCGGGTGACTACGAATTGGGTCTTTCAATAAAATGCTCCACTCAACTGAAATGCATTGCGCCGTTAACATCGAGCACCACGCCCGCGACATAACTTGCAGCTGGAGAGACGAGAAATGCAAGGGGACCCGCGATCTCTTCTGCTTCAGAAATACGCTTCATTGGAAATAGTTCGTTAGAAAATTCCTGACTTTGGGTCATCGGTGTCGCCACCGGAGCTGGCGCGACCGCATTGACTAATACGTTGTATGGTGCGCCCCGACGAGAAGCCCAACGAACGAAGCTGTGGATACCACCTTTTGCCATCGCGTAATGAGGTGCTGCCGCCACACCTCCTATCCGGCCCGCAATTGACCCAACCAGAGCGATGCGGCCGCCCTGCCCCCGATCGATCATACCTGTCATGAAGGCCCGCGTCAGGTTCAGAGGTCCTTGAAGGTTGATGTTGAAAACCCGTGCTGCTACGTCATCCCAGCCTTCGTCATGCCAGTCGTCGAAAGGGCAGATTGCTGCGCAGTCAATTAACCCTGTAACAGGGCCGCAAACGGTCGCCCACGCCTCCACAGCCTGACGGTCAGTCACATCCAGTGCAGTTGCAGACGACTCACGGCCTTTCGACCCTATATAGTTCGCGAGCGCAGTCGGTGCCTCGAGGTCGGATACAAATACGTCCGCCCCCATTTCAGCCACCAACTTCGCCGCGGCAGCTCCGATGCCACCGGCAGCGCCAGTGATCGCAATCCTTTGTCCCGTTAAATCAAATGCCGTGGCCATCTCTCTGCGCTCCATAATTTTCAATATCCAATGATTTCGACGGGAAGACAGGAGCGTCAAGATTAACGCCAAGATCCAGTGTTAGAATCCATTCCCCTATTGATCAAATACGATATATGGTGAGAACAATTTTATCAGACAAGATTAGCCGATCCTCAGCCCTGTAATCCCAAACGGCACATCAAATGCCAGTATCCGCGCGTAATTATTTCGGTTTGCTAATCCTTGGGCTTGGCACCTTGGTAGGACCGCTCGACAGTTCGGTCAATATCGCCTTTCCCTTTATCACCGGCGCCTTCGGTGTGCCGCTCGCCGATATTCGTTGGGTTATCGTCAGCTACGTGCTGACCTATTGCAGTCTGATGTTGGTATTTGGAAAATTGGGCGACCTCTTCGGACACAAGCGTATCTTCACTGCAGGCCTGTCCGTAAGCCTCGTAAGCTTCCTACTCTGTGCAGTCGCCACGCAATTCGAATGGCTCTTGGCGTTCAGAGTACTACAAGGCGTCGGAGCCGCGTTGGTTTTAAGTTGCGGCCCCGCAATCGCTATATCCCTCTTCCCCGAAGAATATCGCAGTCGCGTGATTGGGTTGTATCTAATGATGTTCAGTATCGGCGGAGTGCTCGGACCTTCAGTAGGTGGATTGCTGGTCGCTGCCTGGGACTGGCCCGCAGTCTTTTGGTTTAGAGCCCCCATTTCCCTAACCGCCTTAATACTGGCCTTCGTTCTACCCAATCCTCCGCGCCAACAGACTACGGCGACATTCGACACAAAAGGAGCAATCTTCCTCGCAGTGGCGCTTTCCGCATTCCTGTTGACCGTCACTCAGCTCCAGCACACAGGCGAACATTTAATCTTGGCGTTCGGGCCCGCAGCAATTGCCATCATGGCGGCATGGCTCTACACCCGGAGAGCTACGAAACATCCGTCGCCAGTGATTCGCCTCGACGTGTTTCGTCGTGTCAATTTCTCTGTACTCAACCTTGCAAACATTTTCGTCAACACCACCTGGTTCGCGGTTATGCTGTTGGTGCCGTACTATTTGTCGCAACTCTCGGGACTTACTGTTGGCATTAGCGGATTCGTCCTCGCCCTTTCCGCCCTGGCGACAATGATCGCCTCACCAATCGGAGGTTGGCTTATCGGCAGGTTCGCATCCAATCGCATGGCGTTTGTAGGAATTCTCGTGGTCGCCACTGCTTCGTTCGCGATCAGCGCCTGGGGCGAATCACCGGGCTTCGCAGGAATGGCTGGGCCACTCCTTTTATCAGGATTGGGTGTTGGATTGTTTCAAGTCGCCTACATGAGCATCGTTACCGGCACCCTTCCGGTGAACGAACGCGGCGTAGCAGGAAGCCTTGCGCTCTTGACGCGGACGGTCGGCGTCGTTGCTTCCGCATCTTTCTTAACCTGGATACATTCAGTGCTCACCGCACAGCACCGCGCGGCAGGACTGAGCGAAACGACGGCTTTTGAGTATGCTTTCCGGTCAGCGTTCGCCGCGGCCGGTGTTTTCTTGTTAATATTTCTTGCGATAACTCTAATACGACCCGGCATCTGGTTCGGGCACGACTCAACAGGAGGAAAGACATGAGCGGCGCATTGATCGTGAATGGCAAATCACTGCATCCGGACATGAAAGCATTACTAGAAGCTCGCGATTCTGCAGGCGCCGCAAACACAATCGAGGAACAGCGCCAGGCTTGGACCGCATATAGCCAAGCCTTGTCTCAGCCCCATCCTGCAGACATGACGGTAGAAGACCGATCTCTGGCTTTGGCGCATGGTTCGGTCCCGGTACGGGTCTACACACCGGCCAAAGCAGGAGGTTCCGCCTCCTGCGTCGTCTATTCCCATGGCGGTGGCTTCATGAAAGGCGATCTCGACAGTTCCGATACCTTCGCTTGGGGCGTGGCACAAGATACCAACGCGGTAGTGGTCAGCGTGGACTATCGGTTAGCGCCCGAGGATCCCTTCCCGGCAGCTTTCGAAGACGTTTATGGAGCGGTATGCCACGTGGCGCAAAGCCCGGATGACTTTGGCATCAACCCCGAACGGATTGTAGTCTGTGGCGACAGTGCCGGTGGAAATCTGTCGGCGGCAACTTGCCTTGCTGCGCGCGATCAAAATGGTCCAAAGATTATAGGGCAATCGCTAATTTATCCAGGCATTGGCCTCGAACAATCCGGCGGCTCTTATGAGGAAAATGCCAACGCGCCCGGCCTTACCAAAGCGGCAACCGAGACTTATCGGGACCTTTACATTCCAATAGCGGAAAGAGAAAACCCTTACGCCCGACCGATTCTCGCGGGCGATTTTACTAATCTACCGTCAGCCTATATTCACACCGCCCAGCACGATCCAATTCGTGACGACGGCGAAATTTACGCCGAAAAACTTCGCACCTCAGGAATTGAAGTCGTTTACCACTGCGCCAAAAACATGATGCACGGCTTTCTGCGAGCCCGATTGATCGGATCGGGAGGCGCCGCTGAATATGAGAAAATTATCGATTGGTTGCGAAAGAGGCTATAATGACCAACGCAACGGTCAAGCTATCCCACTTTTTAGCTCAGCTATTATAAGCCGGATTTTCCAGGGACTGAAGCTTTGCTTCCCCGACTGCGATAGCCGTCGTGGCTACCCTAGTTTCGGCGTCACTTTTAGCCGCGCCCGCATTATTGCGCGCATCATCCAACAACTGTTCCGCAGCAACCTTGTCGATATCTTCAACCGGCAACGCCTCTTCCGCCAAGACTGTGCAGCGATTGTCGCAGACTTCGGCGAAGCCACCAGCAACAAATATCCTGTCCGTCACTAAACCGTCCTCATATACCACGATGGTTCCGGGGCGAACGTTGGTGATCGCCGGAGAATGCCGTGGAAGAATGCCCATATCGCCCTCTGCGCCAGGGATAACTACCATATCAACTTCCCGAGAAAACAGGAATTTCTCCGGTGATACGAGTTCAAATTGAACTTTTTCTTCAGCCATTAGGCGGTTCCTTTAGCTCTATAGTCCCGCCTAAGCCGCTTTCGCTTCTTGGGCTGCCATTTCTTTGGCCTTTTCAATGGCTTCGTCGATGCCACCAACCATATAGAAGGCTTGCTCGGGCATGTCGTCGTATTCACCATCGCAAATCGCCTTAAAGCCCTTGATCGTGTCTTCGAGGTCGACCAGCTTACCGGGCGAGCCGGTAAAAATTTCTGCAACATGGAACGGTTGCGAAAGGAAGCGCTGGATCTTCCGAGCGCGCTCAACCGTGAGCTTATCTTCTTCCGAGAGCTCGTCCATACCCAAGATGGCGATGATTTCCTGCAACGACTTATAGGCCTGCAGAACTTCCTGCACTTGACGAGCAGTATTGTAGTGCTCGTCACCAACGATCCGGGGATCAAGAATACGGCTGGTAGAGTCGAGTGGATCTACAGCTGGGTAAATACCAAGTTCCGCAATCTGACGCGACAACACTGTCGTCGCGTCCAAATGGGAGAAGGTTGTTGCTGGCGCCGGATCAGTGAGGTCATCTGCCGGAACGTAAATTGCTTGAACCGAAGTGATTGACCCTTTTGTTGTTGAGGTTATCCGTTCCTGCAGGGCACCCAAATCAGTACCCAGGGTCGGCTGATAGCCCACCGCCGATGGGATACGTCCGAGCAGAGCCGATACTTCCGACCCCGCCTGGGTGAAACGGAAAATGTTGTCGACGAAGAATAATACATCCTGGCCTTCTTGGTCGCGAAAATACTCCGCCACCGTTAGGCCGGTCAGCGCAACACGAGAGCGGGCTCCCGGAGGCTCATTCATCTGGCCGTAGACCAAGGCGGCTTTGGAGGCTCCTTCTTCCTCAAGGTTGATAACGCCAGATTCGATCATTTCGTGATAGAGATCGTTTCCTTCCCGGGTCCGCTCGCCAACGCCGGCGAAAACCGAATAGCCACCGTGCGCCTTCGCAATGTTATTAATCAGCTCCATGATCAGCACGGTCTTTCCTACACCAGCGCCACCAAACAGTCCGATCTTGCCTCCCTTGGCGTATGGCGTCAGAAGATCAACGACCTTAATACCAGTTACCAGTTGCTCGGTTTCCGTCGATTGTTCGACATATTTGGGTGCGTCGCGGTGAATTGGCAGCGTTTGCTTATGACCAAGGGGTCCACGCTCGTCGATTGGATCACCAATGACATTTATAATCCGGCCTAACGTCTCGGGGCCGACAGGCACCTGGATTGGGGCCCCCGTATCAGACACTTCCGTGCCCCTAACCATACCTTCTGTTGCGTCCATTGCGACACAGCGAACAGTGTTTTCGCCCAAATGCTGCGCTACTTCTAAGACGAGCACCCCGCCTTCTTTATCCATATGCAACGCATTCAAGATCGGCGGCAATTCACCTTCGAAATGCACATCGACGACGGCGCCCAATACTTGGGTGATCGTACCGACAACATTACTGGCCATGGATCAGCTCCTCGAATGTTAATTCTGTTCCCGCTACAGCGCTTCCGCACCGGAGATGATCTCGATCAACTCCTTGGTGATGCCGGCCTGCCGCGCACGGTTGTAAGTGAGGGTCAATTTATCAATCATGTCGCCTGCGTTACGCGATGCACTGTCCATTGCGGTCATACGGGCACCCTGCTCGGAGGCAAATGTTTCCAACATAGCACGGAAAACCTGAACTGAGAGGTTCCGAGGCAGCAAGTCAACGAGGATTTCTTCTTCGTCCGGTTCAAACTCGTAAGAAGCGACAGAACCGCCAGTCTCTTCCGCGGCCTCAGGCACAGCAAATGGAATCAGCTGTTGGGGCGTGACCTCCTGGGTAAGCGCAGATACGAACTTGTTGTAAACAATGGTGCAGCAATCGAATTCGCCCTCATCCAGCAGTTCGGCAATCTTACCCGCAATCATATTAGCTCCCCCGAAGTCAGGTGCCGGTTTGGCGACCTCCTCCAAGGTCTCGACTATTCTCTCTGGAAATTCGCGCCGCATAATAGCATTACCCTTGCGGCCTACGCCTAATAGCTTGACTATCTTGCCCTGGCCTTCAAGCTCTCGCACCAACCTTCGAACCCCGCGCATGATGCTGCCGTTAAAACCGCCGCAGAGGCCACGGTCAGTGGTCATCACCACAAGCAAATGAACCTTATCGTCGCCAGTACCGGACAACAACGGCGGGCCGCCTTCTCCACCGGCTCCGACCGCTAATGATTCAAGCATACGTTCCATACGTTCTGCGTAAGGACGAGCGGCGATCGCCTGTTCCTGAGCTCGCCGCAACTTCGCAGCGGCAACCATCTTCATCGCCGAGGTGATCCGTTGCGTGGATTTCACACTTGCAATGCGGGTTCGAAGGTCCTTGAGACTGGGCATCGGTTGTCGCTCGCTCCTGCGCCCTTAAACGGCGAAGGTTTTGCCGTAGCCATCCATAATCTCGGCAACTTTTTTCTCCGTCTCGTCGGACAGCTCGCCTTCGGTCCGGATGGTTGCCAGAATATCGGAATGATTGTTGCGGAATTCTTCTAGCAGACCTTGCTCGAAGCGCCCGATATTGCGTATTTCGACGTTATCGAGATATCCACGCACACCGGCGAAAATCGAGACCACCTGCTCTTCCACGGCCAGCGGACTGTATTGCGGCTGCTTTAGCAACTCAGTCAGACGCGACCCGCGCGCTAACAGGCGCTGCGTCGAGGTGTCGAGATCGGAAGCGAACTGGGAAAAAGCTTCCATTTCACGGTATTGCGCCAGTTCAAGCTTGATTGTACCCGCGACTTGTTTCATTGCCTTGATTTGGGCTGCCGAACCAACACGACTAACCGATAGGCCTACATTAATAGCTGGGCGGACGCCCTTATAGAACAAGTCAGTTTCCAAAAAGATCTGGCCGTCTGTGATCGAAATCACGTTGGTTGGGATATACGCAGAGACATCATTCGCCTGTGTTTCAATGACCGGAAGTGCGGTCAGCGACCCATTGCCGTGCTCATCTCCCATCTTGGCGGCACGCTCCAGCAGGCGCGAGTGGAGATAGAAGACGTCGCCGGGATAAGCTTCTCGGCCGGGTGGGCGACGCAGCAGAAGCGACATTTGGCGATACGCAGTGGCTTGCTTCGAAAGATCGTCATAAATGATCAGTCCGTGCATACCGTTATCACGGAAATACTCGCCCATCGCACAGCCGGCGTAGGGTGCTAGAAACTGCATTGGGGCCGGCTCGGACGCGGTCGCGGCAACAACGATAGAATATTCCATCGCTCCGTTCTCTTCGAGCGTCTTAACAACCTGTGCCACAGTCGAACGCTTCTGCCCGATGACAACATAAATGCAATAAAGCTTTTTTGATTCATCATCAGTATCGTTGACCGACTTCTGATTAATGATCGCATCAATCGCTACAGCAGTTTTCCCCGTCTGACGGTCACCAATAATCAGTTCGCGTTGCCCACGGCCGATAGGAACAAGCGAGTCGAGCGCTTTTAGGCCAGTCTGCATCGGTTCGTGAACCGATTTCCGCGGGATGATACCAGGCGCCTTTATCTCAACTAAACTGCGCTCCGCGCCTTCGATTGGACCTTTGCCATCGATCGGATTACCAAGAGCGTCGACCACGCGGCCAAGCAAACCCTTGCCTACAGGGACATCAACAATTGTGCCGGTTCTCTTGACCGTATCTCCCTCTTTGATGTCACGGTCATTACCGAAGATAACAACACCGACATTGTCGTCCTCGAGGTTCAGCGCCATACCCCGAATACCACCAGGGAATTCGACCATTTCGCCCGCCTGGACGTTGTCGAGTCCATAGACGCGGGCCACGCCATCACCAACGGAGATGACCTGCCCAACCTCTGCGACATCGGCCTCAGTGCCAAAATTGGCTATTTGTTCCTTCAGGATGGCAGAAATTTCCGCGGCGCGGATTTCCATCAGCCAGCTCCCTTCATTGCGAGTTTCATTCTGTCTAGTTGGGTTCTAAGCGAAGAGTCAATCATGCGGCTTCCGATTTGGACCACCATGCCACCGATAAGGCTGGGGTCGACCTTCAGCGAAAGTGCGACATTGCGACCTTCGACCTTTTGCAATGCGTCCTCCACAGCGCGCGTCTGCTCCACGTTTAAAGCCTGAGCGGAGGTTACTTCGGCTGTTACTTCGCCGCGGCGTTTTGCCAATTCCGCAAGATAAGCTTTAATAATGTCTCTTAGCGCATAAAGGCGCCGATTTACGGTCGAGACGCTAACGAAACGCAGCGTCAAGTCGTTTGCGCCAGATTGCTTAAGAATTTCGCTGATCGCCAGCCCCTGCACATCTCGTCCAATAATGGGACTTCCCATTATACGCCGCAAGTCTTCGTTTTCTTCGATCGCGGCGTCTAGTGCCTTCAGATCGTCAGCGACGACGTCCAGCTTGCTCTGTTCGTCCGCCAGCTCGAACAAAGCCAAAGCATAGCGGGCCGCCATTCCCGATTCGCCAGCCTTAGATGCCACCTGGGAATCTCCCCGAATAGTGTCCAGACCTTCGTCAACGAAGTCCGGATTTCTTTGAGTTTCTGCCCAGCGTAACGGGCATTTGTTGAAATGCGAGCGGTGTTTAGCACATGGAAAAATAGCGTGCAACCCGCCAGCGATCGACAGAATTATCGCTGTTTCAAGCCATTTCTCATTACTCGGTCAAATTGGTTCAGATTTCTTTACAAGCGTCGGCAATTCAGGGAGGTCCAGCATGACGATGAAGGCAGTAATCTTGACGGGCGCGGTAAGCGATATCATACCCGCTTGCACACGCAACTTTTTGTGGACGGGCATATCGATAGCGGCCGCAAATATCATAAAGATTTCAGCAGGTTTAGTCGCCGCTGGCGACTGCATACCGCTAAGTTTCGGCGTCTATTCTGCCAACGCCTGCAACAACACCGCAGCCAATACAGTTAATTGCTTCGGGGGCGTCGGCGCGGTGATCAATTTTGCCATTATTCACCACACGAAAACCTGAGACGAAGTGGAGGCCGAGAACTTCGCTCGCGCCTACGCAGTTAACGTGACTGGTCCCTTCCTGACCGAGCGCGCGATTACGTAGGAGATGCTGAAACTGGATGGCGCAATCGTAGTGACGGCCTCAGGCAGCCCAGAATTGGCTAGCGCTGGCGGTAATGGCCTTGGTTGACCCACCTAGAAACAGCTCAAGGGCGGCGATCCGTGGCCTCACCCAATCCTTAGCCCCTTCCCTCGGCACTTACGGAATCCGTGTCAATGCTGTGAGGCCCGGTGTCACGGAGATGCCGATGATCGAGACCTAAGACAACGCAGTGCGTAACAGCGCCGTCTCCCGAGTGCCACTCGATTGGATCGTCCTCTCGAAGGATATCTCTGATATAACACGATTCCTAATATCGGAGGAGGCTCGCTTTATTACCGGCCAAAATATCTCCGTAAACGGTAACGGTGCATTTGGCTAATGCGTCTACAAGAAGCTATAAGGATCGATATCTACCTGCACTCGGACAGCTTTCAGTGGTTTGACCGAGGCAATCCAGGGGCGCAGGCGTTCTTGTATGCGGACCGACCGGGTCGTCCGCACGAGTAGGCGCCGACGATGTCGACCTCGAAGCAACGCCAATGGAGCGGGAGCGGGCCCGAGTACCTTGAAGTTCTGGGCCTGGGGCGCATTCAGAGCGAGACTTCGCGCGAATGTCTCCACATCGCTTTCATCGGGTCCCGAGACAACAATCGCTGCGAGCCTCCCGAAAGGTGGCCAACTCCCCCGTTTTCTTTGCTCTGCTTCCGCAGCCATAAAGGCATCGCGCGCACCGTCCTGCAATGCCTTCATCACAGGATGCTCCGGATGATGTGTCTGCAACAGTACCCGGCCCGGCCGATCCTCGCGCCCGGCACGGCCGGCCACCTGATGCAGCAGCTGATAGGTGCGTTCCGCCGCGCGTAAATCACCACCAGCGAGCCCAAGATCCCCATCAATGACGCCGACCAGCGTCAAATTTGGAAAGTGATGCCCCTTCGCAACAAGCTGCGTCCCAATCAATATGTCGACCTCATGTGCCTGGACGCGTCGGACGATTTCAGCGGCCGCACTCGAACTAAAAATCGTGTCGCTGGTCATCAATTCCACCCGCGCATCCGGGTGGAGCAATTCGACCTCCTCCGCCAGGCGTTCGACACCAGGGCCACAGGCCACCATTCGGTCCTCGGCGCCGCACTCGGGACAGGTTTTGGGCATCCGGATGGAATAGCCGCAGTGATGGCAGTTCAGACGACCTTGGAAGCGATGTTCGACTAGCCAGGACGTGCAGTTAGGGCATGCGAGACGGTGACCACAGGCACGACAAAGGGTCAAAGGAGCATAACCTCTTCGGTTCAGAAACAATAATGACTGCTCCTCTGCGGCCAAGCTTTCCGTCACGGCTTCGCGCAGCGGCAGAGAAAGCCAGCATTGCCTCTGAGGAGAATCGCATCGTAAATCTACGAGAGAAATCTCTGGCAAATCTGCTCGTCCATAGCGCGCGGGCAAATGAAACCTGGAGTAACGGCCCTGTTCAACGTTAATCCAAGTCTCAAGCGAAGGCGTTGCAGAGACCAATACCACGGAAATCTCTTCCATGCGCGCCCGCACGACCGCCATGTCCCGGGCATGATAGATGACCCCATCCTCCTGTTTGTAGGAGAGGTCGTGTTCTTCATCAACCACGATGAGTCCCAACTCTCGGAACGGTAAAAATAGTGCAGAGCGCGCACCGACAACTACACGGGCCCTGCCGTCTGCAACTGCACGCCATACTCGCCGGCGGCGAGCGCGAAGCACGTCAGAATGCCATTCTTCAGGAAATGTGCCAAACCGTGTTTCAAATCGCTCCAAGAACTGCGCTGTGAGCGCGATCTCGGGCAACAGCACCAACACCTGACGGTTCGCTGCAAGAGCCGCGGCGATCGCCTCAAAATAGACTTCAGTCTTGCCAGATCCGGTAACCCCGTCGAGCAAAGCCACGGAAAATTCTGCCGTCTCCGCGCGTCCAGCGAGTTCGGTAGCGGCTGTCCATTGCTCCTCTGAAAGGGTAGGGCCGGGAAGCGAGGGATCCGGCTGCTGAACCAATGCGTCTTCTGAAACCTCAATCGAATCGATTACCCCGAGAACAGATAGACCGCGGACCACGCCGATCCCGACCGCTGCCTCACGAGCGAGTTCGGTAACCCCACGCGCCGGGCCTTCTCGTAAAATCTCGAGCACACGCTTTCGTGCCGGCGTTTCCCGAAAGTCTGGCAAAACTTCCGGTAAGTGAAAAACTATGCGCGGTCGCCTCGGTATAAGCGCTTCTGGAATACTCATAGTCATGCGCAAAATGGCGCCAGGTGCCACCATTGAGTATGCGGCAACCCAGTCAACGAAGCGGCGCATCGACTCGGACAACCGCCAAGGGTCGAGTCGCGCCTCTATATCACGTAATTGCGAGTCGTTTATCGCTTCAGCGGGAACATCAGCAATCGTCTTAACAGGATCCCAAACGACGCCGATTCTGACCTGTTTTCCAAGGGGCACCTGAACGAAATCCCCTGGAATTACAGACAAATCTGCCGGCACGCGATATTCATAAGGCCCCAATAGAGGAAGAGGCAAGAGAACCCGAACGCGCTTCGCTCCGGTGTGGAATTGATCGGTCGAACTGGTACCTGAGATTCGCATCCGATAGAATGTAGTCATCATTCGTCGCGGCACCAGAAGGCCGCAACAAACGAGCTGCGGAGGGTTGTGGAAAAATATGAAATTTTTTGTGGATACCGCCGATGTCGACGCAATTCGCGGCCTGGCTGATACTGGTCTCGTCGACGGCGTTACAACAAACCCATCTCTTATAGCGAAGAGCGGCAGGGATTTCGTGGAGGTAGTGCAGGAGATTTGCGAAATCGTCGACGGGCCCATCAGCGCAGAGGTCACGGCGACCGAATTCGACGCCATGCTGGAAGAAGGCCGGAAGCTGTCAAAGATCCACGACAATATTACGGTCAAGGTACCCTTGACCCGCGATGGACTGAAAACGTGCAAAGCGTTGTCACAAGGTGGAACCATGGTCAACGTCACACTATGTTTTTCGGCCAATCAGGCGCTACTCGCAGCGAAGGCAGGAGCGACTTTTATCTCGCCTTTCGTCGGACGACTGGATGACATTGCGACCGATGGCATGCAGCTAATCGAGGATATTGTTCAAATTTACGCCAACTATCCCGCTCTCACGACAGAAGTTTTGGTCGCATCCATTCGCTCACCAATGCACGTAATGCAATCGGCACAGATCGGCGCAGATGTCGTCACCGTCCCGCCGGATGTGCTGCATGCGATGTTCAACCATCCATTGACGGGCAAGGGGCTAGACGCATTCCTTGCCGATTGGCAAAAGACCGGCCAATCGATCCTCTAGGTGGGCTATATGACGCGTAATTCCACCGATTCTACGGAGATGCCAGAGATAACCGATGGCCGAGTGCTCAATTATCTGAAACGGCACCCCGACTTCCTTGTTCGATATCCGGAGGCGCTTGATAATCAGTCAGTTCCGGAACGCACGCTCGGAGACGGTGTTGCGGATCTCCAATCGGCAATGATTGCTCGGTTACGCGCTGACGTAGTCGGACACACTGACCGCCAGCGTGAGTTGATCGACAATAGCCGGGCCAATTTGACGACCCAGGCACGTGTCCACGAATGCGTGCTCGCACTGCTTGCGGCGCGTAGCTTCGAGCAGGTAATTGAAACGATCGCTACGGACCTAACCTTGCTGCTCGACCTCGATGTCGTGACCCTCGGCATTGAATCCGAAGATGAGAGCTGGCCTATTGGAGAGACGGGGCAAGGCCTACGAGTGGTGCCGACCGGCACGGTCGAAGCAGTCTTTGGAAAAACGGATGAGCTTATTATACGCAGCGGCGTCACGGGGCTTCCAGAAGCCTTCGGCGAAGCTTCGGAGCTGGTTCGCTCAGAAGCACTCTTACGGCTTAAAATTTCACCGTCCACTCCACCCGCTTTTATTGCATTTGGTTCGCGCGACTCGGAGAAGTTTCATCCAGGTCAGGCGACGGAACTGATTGGCTTTCTAGCGGCGGTACTCGAAAGCGTTGTTAGGGGATGGCTAAACCTTCCGGAATAGAGATACTTCTCCACGGCGCCACCGCAGATCCGGAGTTGAGCGCGGCGCTCGCCGACTGGCTACAATGGCTGAGCGATGAACGGCGCTCCTCGCCCCATACGGTAGATGGCTACGGACGCGACCTTACCACTTTCCTTTCTTTCCTTACAGAATATAGAGGTGGCCCACCGACACTCAAGGAGCTTGAAGAACTGTCTGTTCGCGATTTTCGCGCCTGGTTAGCTCATCGGGCAGCCGCCGGGCTTGGTCGTCTGTCAACCGCTCGCGCACTCTCGGTAGTGCGCGGATTCTTCCGGTGGCTGGAAAAAAATGACCTTGGACGCAATCACGGAATTAGGTTGGTGAGTACACCTAAACTGCCACAGTCGGTGCCAAAGCCACTGGATGCGGCCGACGCCACCAAAGCGGTCCAAGATATTGGCACATTGGCTTCTGAACCATGGGTGGCTGCGCGGGACGTTGCAGTCATGACCCTACTCTACGGCTGCGGTCTGCGCATCTCTGAGGCGCTCAGCCTTACCTTGGGCGATGTACCAGAGAGCGATGCGATGACAGTGTACGGCAAGGGAGGAAAGCAGCGAATGGTGCCAGTTCTGCCGGTCGTGCAGGAAGCTATTTTCGCCTATATCGCCCAATGCCCACACCCGTTGGAGCCCAAAAACCCACTATTCGTAGGGGTTCGAGGCGGTCCACTGAACCCTCGCGTCATCCAGCGCCAGATGCAAAAACTGCGCAGCCAGCTCGGTCTACCCGATAGCGCCACGCCACACGCCATGAGACACAGTTTCGCAACTCACTTGCTCGCGGGAGGAGGTGACCTTCGGTCGATACAAGAATTACTCGGCCACGCCTCTCTCTCAACGACCCAGCGCTATACATCTGTCGATGCCGAAAAAATTCTGCGCGACTACAAGGCGACCCACCCTCGTGCGGGATAAAATCGCAATCCGCACAGTAAATTTTCGTTCGCAAAAATCTACTCGGTGGTCATTGGTTGGATACAAATTGGGCCGACTACACCTCACATAGCATTAAATTTAGAGGGATCATCGACTTCCAACAAATCGACGAACTAGCAACATAGCGCGAATTCGGGCTTCTTTGATCTGACGACCGTATTTCGGATATCGCCGCTCTACCCAAGTTAACTTCTCACGAAACCACGCAGATTCATAGGATAACAAAACCATACCGATCGCAAGAAACAGGATGCCTTGCAAAATCGGGAGAAAGAGACCAAGAACACCCAACACCATAAACGCCCACCCGAACCCCTGGATTATTAGAGAGCGGGTACGCCGTGACATAATCATAGTACCAAACCTCAATCCGCCACTTAAATGTGAATTGGTCGGCCAGCGATGGTGAGCGCGGCTTCTTTGAGCGCCTCGGTCATCGTCGGATGGCCATGACAGGTACGGGCTACGTCTTCCGCCGAGCCACCGAACTCGATGACCGTCACGATTTCCTGGATCAGGTTGCCGGCGTCAGCGCCTATGATATGGCACCCCAGCACCTCGTCTGTCCGCGCATCTGCTAGGATCTTCACGAAGCCTTCGGTATCGCCGGTGCAGCGCGCCCGGCTATTGGCTATAAAGGGAAATTTGCCCGATTTATAATCGCGGCCCGCCTCCTTAAGCTCTTCCTCAGTCTTACCGACTGACGCTACCTCAGGCCAAGTGTAAACGATCCCGGGGATCGCGTCATAGTCAATATGACCCGATTGGCCGGCGAGGATTTCCGCGACGACGACACCTTCATCCTCCGCCTTGTGAGCTAACATCGGCCCCGAGATACAGTCGCCAATAGCGTATATGCCGGATACGTTGGTCTTAAATTGAGGGTCGACCTGGATGAAGCCGTGCGCATCCGTCTTTACACCAACTTTGTCGAGGCCGAGCCCCTCGGTATAAGGTACGCGCCCGATCGAAAGCAGCGCCACATCGGCCTTAATCGTCTCCGCTGGGCCACCGACCACAGGCCGTACGGTCACGATGACGCCATTACGCGCCTTCTTGACGCCCATCACCTGTGTCGAGAGACGGAAGTTTATGCCCTGCTTCTGCAAGATAGCCTGAAACTGCTTCGAGACCTCACCATCGTTGGTTGGTAAAATACGGTCAAGGTATTCCACCACCGTAACTTTGGCGCCAAAACGCGCCCACACAGATCCGAGTTCAAGACCGATGACACCACCGCCGATGACAACAAGGTGCTTCGGAATCTTGGGGAGAGACAGTGCACCAGTTGAGGTCACAACCTGCTTCTCGTCAACCTCGACACCCAGCAACGGCGCACTATCGGATCCCGTCGCAATCAAGATATTCTTGGTCTCGTAGGTCTCTTTCTTTTTGCCTCGGGCGACGATAACCTTTCCCGGTTCCTCGATACTGGCTGTGCCCTGCAAGTGATCGATCTTATTCTTCTTGAATAAGAACTCGACACCTTTGGTGAGGTCACCGACTATTTTGTCCTTGTTACCCATCAGCTTTTTTAAGTTCAGCTTAACCTGACCAACCTCGATGCCGCGCTCCTTTAATTCGTGTGTAGCCTCCGCATATAGGCGTGAATTATGCAGCAACGCCTTTGACGGGATACAGCCAACGTTCAGGCAAGTACCACCGAGCGTACCTCGTTTTTCCACGCAAGCCGTTTTGAAGCCCAGCTGCGCCGCCCGGATTGTCGCCACGTAGCCGCCCGGACCGCCACCGATCACGATCAGATCGTAACTCTCCGCCATCAATCGGAACTCCGTATCTATCTGCTTGTTACACGCCCATCCCAAAGTTGGCGCAAAGTAACGGCAGTGGCTTCGTCTTGCCACCCCCTATAATCGGCTAGGCGGCGAATTTCTGATCGGTAACGTCGAAACCATAGAGCCACATATGGGCGTCACGATGGTTGTTAAGACGCTCCTCCAGATTTTCAACGTCGGGATCGTGGAAGAAACTCATGTTGTCCCTCGCCATACGTTGGACGACGGCGGTGCGCTCACGGCGCAGCTCCTCATAACGACTAAGCGCCTCTTCTGCGTCCACATTCTCTTGCAGGCACCGTGCCAGGGTATGTGCGTCCTCTAACCCCATGACCGCGCCCTGCGCCATAAAGGGCAACATCGGGTGGCACGCGTCGCCAAGAAGCGTAACACGTCCCTGACCCCAGCGCGGCAACGGATCACGGTCGAACAGACCCCAGCAAAAGCACCGCCCGGCTGCGCGAATTAGAATCTTCAAATCCTCGTGCCAATCCTCAAAGTCAGCGAGAAAATCTTGCCTATCACCTTCCTTAGACCAGGATTCGGCAGACCATTCGCGGCCTTCCTGGACACCAACACAATTCACCAACGCACCGCGCCGCAGATAGTAATGTACAAAATGCCCACCCCTACCAATCCAGTTGGAGGCCACTGGCCTCACGTGATCCTTCGGTAGGCACTCGATAGGAATTGTCGCCCGCCAAGCAATGCAGCCGGTAAAGCGCGGCGCGTCGGAACCGAATAGCGACCGACGGATCGTGGAATGTATGCCGTCACAGCCGATTAGCACATCGCCCACATAGACCTCGCCCGATGCCGTCATCGCGGAAACGCCCGCTCCGTCCTGTTCGATGTGATCAACCTTGGCATCAAGTCGCACTGCTCCTCGGTCGGCAGCCCGCACCGCTGCTTCAAGCACACTATGAATGTCGGCGCGGTGCAGGTGGTAGTACGGAAAGCCGAAGCGTTCGACGCTAGTGTCGCCGAGGGGGCGAATGATTAGGGTCTCGCCGGTCTGCCAGTGCCGTATCTCGCCCCGTTTCGGTCGGAACGCCACCTCACCGAGCGCATCGGCCAGGCCTAGCCTATGCAGCACCCTCGCACCGTTGGCGCTTATCTGTATACCAGCGCCTACTTCCCCGAGGCGCGGCGCCTGCTCGAGTAGAACGACCTTAAACCCCGCACGCAACAACGAGAGCGTCAAGGTAAGCCCACCAAGACCCGCGCCAACCACAATAATTTTACGTGTTTCGTCTGCCATGCCGATAAATGTGGGCCGGAGGGCCTTCTCCGCTAGCCGGAACAAGGTGTAATATGCTGATCAAGTTTGCATATGAAATTTTCCGGAAGAAAAACAATATGGAACCCGTCCTTGAAAGCCTCGCGACCGGATTCCCGGTCCTGATCCTTCATTTCTTAGCTTCCGTCACCATGCTAGTGGTCGGTATTACGGTTTACATTTGGATGACACCCTATCCGGAACTCAAGCTAATTCGGGAAGGCAACGTAGCCGCAGCGATCTCGCTTGGAGCGGCAATCGTAAGTTTAGCAGTACCTCTCGCCTTCTCGATGTCAGTCAGCGTCAGTGTTGCGGATATAGTCGTTTGGGGTTTCGTTACCTTGGCAATTCTGCTCGCCGTCTACCGTATTATTGACTTCCTGTTGAAAGACCTTCCAGCACGAATAGAGGCGGGCGAACTCGGACCGGCGATCCTGCTCACCGCCGTCAAAATCGGCGTAGCCACGATCACGGCAGCCGCCGTCTCCGGCTGACAGTACGGGAATAGCCTCTTGAAGCGACTTTGGTACGTGTTCATACCCATCCTTACGGTGCAAGTATATCTCGCATATTTTCAGGATGAGGGCCCAGCTCAATTCCGGCGCATGCCCAGAGACGGGATCACCCCCTCGCCACAGGCGCGCGATACCGAAGCATCAGCGCCCCGCGGACGTACCGGCAAGGTGCTGCGGCCTCAATCGCAACTCGATCCTTCATTCACCGTCAAAATTGGTGAGAAAAGCAACAGCACCGGCACTGCCTTCTCAATACGTCAAGACGGTGTCTGGTTCACAGCACGGCATGTGGTCGACGGCTGCGACCATATTGGGCTCCAGGTCGATCAGCGGCGGGCCACGAAGGTTCATAAGATTGAAGTCCATCCGAAGGCGGATATCGCCGTGCTTTGGACACGGAGCGGAAACCCCAGTATCGGTTTAACCTCGCAGAATCTCCGCCTCAACCAACCGGGTTTCCACGTGGGATATCCAGAGGGTAATCCGGGGCAAGTCGTGAGCAGCCTGATCGGCCGGCGCAACATGCGGACCGTCGGCCGCTATCGGCAATCTGAGCCCGTAGTCGCCTGGGTCGAGCGGGCACGTCATCCCCGAACACAGTCGTTGGGCGGGCTCAGCGGTGGACCTGCTCTCGACGCAGCAGGTGAAGTAATTGGCGTAACAGTCGCGGCGAGCAAGCGTCGAGGCCGTGTCTTCACAACGGCACGTGCGACTATGAACGACATGCTCAACTACGCGAACATCCGGCCCGATGGAACCCCATCGGGCGGGCTCGGTATCCGGCCAAACGACGACGACTACGTCCGTTACGGCGACAAGCTGCGGTCTGAAAAGATTGTCGCAAAGGTCCTGTGTCTAATCGATCGACCAGCACGCCGCAGGACCTCCACGAGGGGCTTTTAGAAACCGATGCTTGAAGTTATGCAGGCAGCATTCGGATTGCTCGTCTTCATCGCCTTCGCCTGGGCGCTAAGCGAGAACCGTCGCGATGTAGTTTGGCGGACCATCGCAGCCGGCGTCGCCCTGCAGATAATTCTGGCGCTCCTATTACTCAAAATTCCACTATCACATACGGTCTTTCAATGGATCGGTGATGCCCTCTCCGTACTCCAAGCGGCCACTCAAGCTGGCACGAGCTTCGTTTTTGGCTACCTCGGTGGCGCTGCCCTTCCGTTCGAGGCAGAAGCCCCAGCCAGTGCCTTCATACTCGCGTTTCAAGCATTGCCACTCATTATTGTAATAAGCGCACTCACTGCATTGATGTATTATTGGCGTATTCTGCCGGCATTGGTGCGACTGTTTTCTTTTTTGCTTGAACGTACCATGGGAATTGGAGGAGCCAGCGGCATCGCCGCGGCGGCTAATGTCATCGTCGGCATGATCGAAGCACCATTGCTGATACGCCCCTATCTAGCACAGCTAAATCGCAGTGACCTCTTCCTGGTTATGAGCTGCGGCATGGCTACCATCGCCGGGACTGTGCTGGTACTCTATGCGACAATCCTTTCTGGGGTTATTGCCAATCCTGCAGGCCACTTGCTAACGGCTTCGGTGATGAACATTCCGGGCGCCATCGTCATGGCGAAATTATTGGTACCAGGTCCATCGGCTGTCGGCCACGAATTGTTTAACATTACACAGTCTGGTGACAATGGCACTATGGAAGCCGTTACGCGTGGAACTATCGAAGGAGCAAATCTGCTAATTAACGTGATCGCCATGTTGGTGGTCCTGGTAGCGCTGGTCTATCTGGCAAACTCACTAGTCAGTTTATTGCCGGACGTGCACGGACAATCGTTGAGCCTACAACGGCTGCTCGGTTGGATCATGGCACCCTTGATGTGGCTCACCGGCATCCCCTGGAGTGAGGCGATTGAAGCTGGCAAGCTTATGGGAATCAAGACTATCTTGAACGAACTCCTCGCCTATATCGAATTTGCCAAGCTTGGTTCCAATGTGTTCTCAAGACGCTCAGAACTGATCATCAGTTATGCGCTTTGCGGTTTTGCCAACCTAGGTAGTCTGGGTATCATGATCGGCGGCCTTACCAGTATCGTTCCCGAAAGACGCAGCGAACTAGCAGGTCTCGGGATGAAGTCAATTCTCGCTGGAACACTCGCAACATTAACAACCGGCGCGGTGGTGGGGATAGTGTACTAGAACCCGCAGATCACAAACCAAGCAATTCTGGCGATAATAAATTTTCTGGCGAGAGTGGCGAAGCGAGCTAATCCTGCTGAGCCAGATAGCTGAAAGAGCAGACGAACTCCAGTGCATCAAACGCAAAGCTATTAGGCCATGGAACTTAGCCGAGTGAGCCAAAACTATCCTCTATCTCAGATTCAAGCCAAGATACTGCGACCACAGGCACATCGATCTCGTAAACCGATCAAACGAATGTCGCTTGTCATAAGAAAGAACATGCCAAAGCGCACCGGTCAGTCGGGAGACCCCGGCGACGCAGCACTAATGGATATATTCTGGGGAAGATACGTGAACCGAAAATATACGCTTGTACAGTGACCTTCACGCGCCAAAAGAAGGTCCCGCCAGCACCTTCGGTAAGCCCGTGTTATTATGCTTATCGATTTGAGTTGGGAGCAGCGCATCTTTGAGGTTGGTATCCTTTATGTGAGAGACTAAATAGCCACGGGCAAACGAAACCGCATCTTTTCTCCCCCAGCCGCCCTGAGCGCTTCCTGTTATTTGCATTCAGAATACAGAAGTAATTTACTATTCATTAATACCAATGCAGACACTCGCAAGAACATCGGACGTTTTAATAACCATGCCAGAACATGCGTGGGACAAGGTCCGACAGCCCACCAGAGGTTCATTCGCCGCTCGGCAGTAAGATTAAGTTAGCAGTGAAAAAACTTCTCGATTAAATCGAACGGACCTTCCTTGAATATGCCGACAGGAGACGCGTCGCCGAAATCAAGGCAAAGACGCGAACCCGAAACGTCGTGCCATATCAATCGCAGCCTGCGGTCGTTGGTCGATATGCCAACCTTGAGGCTAGTCGTCAGGGCGATTTTGACGGCGCCACAACCTCTATACGTCTATCAACAAGCGCTGCGGATCCTCAATGCATTCCTTGAGACGAACCAAAAAAGTTACTGCCTCCCGGCCATCTACGATGCGGTGGTCGTAACTTAACGCTAGATACATCATGTCTCGGATCATAATTTCATCGCCTATTACCATTGGCCGCTTCTGGATCTTGTGCATCCCGATGATACCCGATTGCGGCGGGTTAAGGATTGGCATCGACATTAGCGAGCCGTAGACACCGCCGTTTGAAATGGTAAACGTCCCACCAGTCATCTCCGAGACCGTGAGTTTTCCGTCGCGGGCGCGACGACCGAATTCAGCGATCGTACGCTCGATTTCCGCAAATGTCATAGCCTGGGCGTTTCGCAATACCGGAACGACCAGGCCCTGAGGTGTACCAACCGCAACACCGATGTCGTAATAGTTCTTGTATATGATTTGATCACCGTAGATTTCTGCGTTAACTGCAGGAAACTCCTGCAGCGCTAGGATGCTAGCTTTAACAAAGAAACTAAGGAAGCCGAGTCGGACACCGTGCTTCTTTTCAAAGGAATCGCGATAATCTGAGCGCAATTTAATTAAAGTGGTCATATCCACTTCATTATAGGTGGTTAGGATTGCCGCCGTATTCTGTGCTTCCTTCAATCTCTGAGCGATGCGCTGACGGAGCCGCGACATTTTGACGACCTCCTCGCGTGAATCCTCAGTTCGTGGCGGCAAGTCAGAAACAGAGACGATACCAGCGCTCGGTGTTGCCCCTGGCGCCCGCGAAGCCGGAGCCGATGCGCGCACACTATTAGTAGCGATGAAGGCCTCGACATCGGCCTTTGTCAACTGACCCTTCTTACCTGTTGCAGGGATTACTGCCGGATCGAGCTTGTTGTCGTCGACCATTTTACGGACAGCGGGTGAAAGCTTTGCAGCGAAGGGCACAGATGTCGGGGCGGCCTCAGGTTTTAATTCAGGGACCGAGCCAGATGACTTCGCCAGATTTGATCCTTCTTCAAGGTGCCCAAGGGGTCCACCGACCGCAACTTCGGTTCCGTCCACCGCCAAAATCTCTATCAACACACCCGACACAGGTGCAGGAACCTCGACCGTGACCTTATCGGTCTCGAGTTCGACCAGTGGCTCGTCCACCTCGACGGCCTCGCCTACATTTTTGAACCACTTGAGTACGGTCGCCTCCGATATCGATTCGCCAAGCGAAGGGACTATGACTTGAAGCGACATTTATCGCACCTTTCCTGGTGAGGCAGTTTGTTTGGCGGTTACTTACGATGCGTGGTTTGTTTAACCGGCGGCTTGCCGGCCGAAACCTTGCGATCAGCCCTCTTTCGAGACACCGGATTTACCGGAAGGGTAAGCGCCTCGTCGACTAGCCTTCGCTGCTCCGCTAAGTGATGACTTAAAGAGCCACTCGCGGGGGAAGCCGCTTCCGGACGGCCCACGAAAGAAATGCTCAGATTTGTAACATCACTGTTTGCCAGCACTCCTTCCATGCGTTCTCGAACGAACGTCCACGCACCCATGTTACGAGGCTCCTCCTGACACCAAACTATTTCAGCATTGGGAAACCGCGTGAGATCGGTCGACAAAGCGTCATTTGGGAATGGGTACAACTGCTCGATCCGCATAATGAAGACATCCTTGAGGCCTCGCTTGTCACGTTCCTCTACGAGATCAAAATATACCTTGCCGGAACACAGAATGACCCGGCGAATATCGGAATCCTTGGCCAGATCTCTGGTCCATTCCCGATCGTCCCATAAAACCCGATGGAAAGTTGTGCCCAACTCCATATCACTCAACGACGAAACACAGCGTTTATTACGCAGAAGAGATTTCGGCGTCATGACAATCAGAGGTTTTCGAAACTCTCTGTGAATTTGCCTCCGCAATACATGAAAATAATTGGCGGGGGTCGAAAGATTGACTACCTGCATATTATCCTCTGCGCAAAGCTGAAGATAGCGCTCCAACTTCGCCGAACTGTGCTCTGGACCTTGGCCTTCGTAACCGTGAGGGAGCAACAGAACGATGCCACTCATGCGTAACCATTTCAATTCGCCTGACGAAATAAACTGGTCGATAATAACTTGCGCACCATTGGCAAAATCACCGAATTGCGCCTCCCATATAACGAGGGAATGGGGCTCTGCCAGGGAGTACCCGTACTCAAAACCAAGTACACCAAATTCCGAAAGGGGACTATCAATTATCTCGAAAGGCGCTTGGCCGTAACGGATGTTGTTGAGCGGAATATGACGATCCTCAGTCGTCTGATCGATCAACACGGCGTGGCGCTGACTGAACGTGCCGCGTTGCGAGTCTTCGCCCGAAAGACGCACAGGTGTCGACTCACATAGCAAAGTGCCAAATGACAACGCCTCCGCTGTCGCCCAATCCACACCTTCGCCTGATTTTATAACTTTTCGCTTGGTTCTCAGCTGACGAGCGATCTTGGAATTGACATCGAAGTTTTGTGGCGCTTCGGAAATAGCATAACCCACTTCCCGCAGCATACCGTGTTCGACACCCGTCTCGCCCCGCCGCACGTCGCCGCTGGCAAGCTGCATGCCAGTCCAGCGACCCTCCAACCAGTCCGCCTTATTTGGCTTGTAGCTGTTTGCAGCCCCGAATTCATCGTCAAGATGAGCGCGGAACTTTTGCGCCATCTTGTCAACTTCGGATTTATCAATCAGCCCTTCATCCTCGAGTCGCTTGGCGTAAACTGCCCGAGTCGTCGGATGCTCCTTAATACGCCGGTACATGATCGGCTGAGTGAAAGCCGGTTCGTCGGATTCGTTATGGCCGTGCCGGCGATAGCACCACAGGTCGATGACAACGTCCTTCTTGAAACGCTGACGGTACTCCATCGCTATTCTTGCAACATGAACACAGGATTCAGGATCGTCACCGTTGACGTGCAGAATTGGGGCAGAGACCATCTTTGCCACGTCCGAACAGTAAGGCGAAGAGCGCAAATATGTGGGGCTTGTAGTAAAGCCAATCTGGTTGTTGACTACGAGGTGTATTGTCCCGCCGGTCCTGTAACCGCGAAGCTGCGATAGATCCAACGTTTCTGGGACGATGCCCTGCCCAGAGAAGGCCGCATCACCGTGCAGCAAGAGCCCGAGAACACGTTCGCGCGCTTCGTCGCCTTTTTGGCGCTGTTTCGCCCGCACCTTGCCGAGAACGACCGTGTTAACCGCTTCGAGATGACTAGGGTTGGCCGCCAGTGAAAGATGAATGATATTCCCATCGAACTCTCGATCCGCGGACGTACCAAGATGATATTTAACGTCACCTGAACCCTGGACGTCCTCTGGATTCGATGTATTACCCTGAAACTCAGAAAATATTGCGCGGTAGGGTTTACGCATAATATTGGCAAGCAGATTAAGTCTACCACGATGCGGCATGCCTATAATGATCTCTTCGACACCAAGTTGAGCACCGCGCTTGAAGATTTGTTCGATCAAAGGAACCATTGACTCGCCGCCATCCAGACCGAAACGTTTAGTTCCAGTGTATTTTTGGTCGAGATACTGCTCGAAAATTTCGGCCTGGGTTAACCGCTCTAAAATGGTGCGCCTACCAAGATCGGTGAAATCTGTGCGGTTCCCAATGCTCTCGATACGTTCTTGAATCCAGGATTTCTCCTCTGGCTCCTGGATATGCATGAATTCCACGCCGATTTTTCCGCAATAGGTTTGCTCTAGAAGCCTGACGATCTGCCGTAAGGTCGCGCTCTCCAGACCGAGTACGTAATTTATAAATATCGGCCGGTCCATGTCAGCATTGGTAAAACCGTGAGCCTCAGGATCAAGCTCCGCATTTGGTAGCGGTTTAACGATACCAAGTGGGTCAAGATCAGAATGCAGATGCCCCCGAACCCGATAATTACGGATTAACATCAAAGCGCGAATTGAATCCATGGTCGCCTGGCGCACCAGCTCGGGAGTCGCCGTTGTCATGAACGCCATGCCTAACGTGTTAGGTGGATATGCTTGGCGTTCGATGCCCGCCGTCGCATCTGACAGCAACGGCGCATCACCATCTCCACCGATGACTGAGGTCTTCCGCGGCGCCCAACTGGCGCCCTGCTGTTCTTCGAAGAATCCCTTCTCGTCGTCATCCAAATCGCGAAACACATCCGACCACTCAGGATCGATCAAACTCGGGTTCTCAAGATACCGGGCATACATCTCAGCGAGATAGGTCTCGTTGGCTCCGAACAGATATGAACTGCTTTTGAAATCGGAACTCATGATCCGCTCCTTCTGGGATAGGGACGGACAAGGACTCGCCCCCATTTTGGATAATGACGACTAGCCCTTGATTGCCGCGAGCATAGTGTCGCCAATCGCAGCCGGGCTCTCGGAAATGAGTATCCCAGCGCTTTTCATCGCCTCAGCTTTGTCATCAGCCGTGCCCTTGCCACCAGAAATAATAGCACCAGCATGGCCCATGCGCTTACCTACAGGCGCGGTCTTCCCGGCAATGAAACCGCACATCGGCTTCTTTACTTTCGAATCCTTTACATACTGCGCCGCCTCTTCTTCGGCCGAGCCGCCGATCTCTCCAATCATTACGATTGCTTCCGTCTCATCATCGGCCAGGAAGGCTTCAATACAGTCAATAAAGTTGGTGCCGGTAATGGGGTCTCCACCTATACCGATGCAGGTCGATTGGCCCAATCCTGCAGCCGTCGTCTGCGAGACCGCCTCGTAGGTCAACGTACCGGAACGCGAAACGATACCAACGTTACCACGCTTATGAATATGGCCGGGCATGATACCGATCTTGCATTCATCAGGCGTGATTATGCCAGGACAGTTCGGGCCGATCAGTCGGCTAGTCGACATTTGCAAAGCCCGTTTTACCCGCACCATATCGTGAATCGGGATACCCTCAGTAATGCATATGATCAGCGGGACTCCTGCGTCGATCGCTTCCTCGATCGCGTCCGCCGCAAACGGCGGCGGGACGTAGATAACGGATGCGCTTGCATTGGTCTTCTCAACCGCCTCCTTCATTGTATTAAAAACTGGCAGGTCAAGATGCCTCATACCCCCCTTCCCTGGTGTACAGCCACCAACCATTTTAGTACCGTAGGCGATCGCCTGCTCAGAGTGAAACGTGCCCTGGCTACCGGTAAAGCCTTGGCAAATTACCTTGGTCTCATTACTAACCCAGATCGCCATTACGCCGATACCTCAACCGCTTTGACGATCTTTTCGGCTGCATCCGCTAAATTATCAGCAGCGATGATCGCAAGCCCGGACCGGACGAGGAATTTTCTGCCTAAATCGACATTCGTTCCTTCTAAACGTACCACCAATGGCACTTGGAGACCGACCTCCCGCGCAGCTGCAACAATCCCTTCGGCAATCACATCGCAACGCATTATGCCGCCAAAAATGTTCACTAAGATACCCTCTACATTAGGATCCGAGAGAATAATCTTGAAAGCCGTTTTTACCCGCTCCTTAGTCGCTCCACCGCCTACGTCTAAAAAATTAGCGGGCTCAGCCCCGTAAAGTTTAATAATATCCATCGTCGCCATGGCCAGGCCAGCACCGTTGACCATGCAACCGATCCGACCATCGAGCTTGATATAATTAAGTTCGTGCTTCGACGCCTCGAGTTCCGTTGGGTCCTCCTCGTCTTCGTCACGCATTTCGACGATGTTCGTTTGGCGATAGAGGGCATTGTCGTCGAAATTCATCTTAGCGTCGAGGGCGATGATTTCGCCACCGCCCGTAATCACAAGCGGATTTATTTCGATGAGACTGGCATCAAGCTCCGTAAAAGCCTTGTATATCGCAGTCAGAAGTTTCACCGCAGAACCAATTTTCTTACCCTCTAACCCTAAGCCGAAAGCAATCTGCCGGGCATAAAAAGCTTCCATTCCGAAAAGTGGATCGATAGCAACCTGGATGATTTTCTCCGGTGTTTTTTTGACGACACCTTCGATATCCACGCCGCCTTCGGTCGATGAGATGAAGGAAATGCGACTCGTAACACGGTCGAGCAAAATGCTGAGGTAAAGTTCTCGGGCGATGTCGCAAGCCTGTTCGATGTAAACCCGCTTTACTTCCTTGCCCTCCACGCCCGTTTGCTTGGTGACCAAAACTTGGTTGAGCATCGCCGATGCATGACTTCGAACTTCATCGAGCGATTTTGCTAGGCGAACACCGCCCTTGTCAGGGTCGCTATCTTCAAAATGGCCCGTCCCCCGGCCACCCGCATGAATCTGGCTCTTAACAACAAAGCTTGAACCCGGCAGTGACCTCGCCACTTCAAGTGATTCATCTGGTGTATAGGCAACCCCACCCTCCGGTACAGCAACACCGAACTTCTTCAATAGGCTCTTTGCCTGATACTCATGGATGTTCATGAGATTACACCGCTCATAAAGAGTATTATCCCGACTCTCGACCCAAGAACCCTGCAGATTTTCTTCGGCGGATCATTAAAAACTTCACCACCAAACAGATCAACAGCAATGCTATTTCTTATTCGCTGGCTTCTTTTCCGATGCTTCCATCCGCTGCACGACTTTGACCAATGATCGGACATGACTGACAGAAGTTTGGAAGGCTTTCTTTTCCGACGCGTTGAGAGAAATTTCGACAATTCTCTCTACACCCTTCGCGCCAATTACCACTGGCACACCGACATAGAGGCCTTTAACACCATATTCACCTTTGAGGTAAGCTGCGCAAGGAAGGACACGCTTCTTATCCAAGAGGTACGATTCCGCCATCGAGATGGCGGAGGACGCAGGGGCATAGAAGGCGGAGCCATTACCCAGAAGTTGAACGATTTCGCCACCGCCATTAGCGGTGCGATTGACAATCTCGTCGATCTTATTTTTGGTCGTCCAGCCCATCTTAATTAGGTCAGGAATAGGAATTCCGGCAACAGTGGAATAACGTACCAACGGCACCATTGAATCACCGTGTCCACCCAATACGAATGCCGTGACGTCTTCGACTGATACATTAAACTCCCGCGCCAAGAATAACCGAAAACGCGCACTGTCGAGTACACCTGCCATACCGACGACGCGACTATACGGCAGGCCACTAGCGTCGCGCAGGATCCCGACCATAACGTCCAACGGGTTAGTAATGCAGATGACGAACGCCTTCGGGCAGTACTTCTTAATACCAGCGCCCACCTGTCTCATCACATTGGTGTTGATACCGATGAGATCATCACGGCTCATACCAGGCTTCCGTGGAACGCCTGCCGTGACGATAACAACATCTGCGTTCCTAAGGCCAGCGTAACTGTTGACACCCTTTACGGAAGCGTCGAAGCCTTCGATTGTCGAGGCCTGCTCGATATCGAGCGCCTTGCCCTGAGGCACACCCTTTACGATGTCGAACAAAACGACATCTCCTAACTCCTTTAATCCAGAAAGTAGGGCTAGCGTACCACCGATTTGGCCAGCGCCAACGAGTGCGATCTTATTGCGTGCCATGGGAAACCCCCTTATCTCGAACATTTCGCGAGCCAATCCCTAGAAAAAAGCAGATGCCGCCAGCCCGCAATGGCTACACCCGTAAAATCTTCGCGTGTCCTACAGCGATTTGAGCACAAGGGCAAGCAACCGCAGCCCAACTTATTTCGTTATCCATGATCGCCGTAGCAGTCTCTCCACTCGTTCATCATTTGCAGGAGTGTGGACGGAGAAATAGCAAGGCCAACAGGCAAAGATAGCTCGACCGACTCGCCTGTCTCAGGGTCGTTGTGAGCAAACTCGACCGCCGTTCCCAGAAAATTACGCCGCGCACGGAACAGTCCAACATCGCGCCATCGATATTGGCGCGATTTGAAAAGCTCTCGAATTTCAAAACCTTCCTCGACAAGGCGTAAAAAGGAAGCGTTTGGAAGATGTGAGGAGAGCAGCACAATAGATCCGGCTGTCATCATCACCGCAACTAGATATGCGGGCAGCATATCTGTTCGGCCTTCATGGGCGAGGTGAACAAGATAAGCACCGAACAGCGCACAAGTCAGCGCAAAAATAAGGTTCCGCGGAAACGATGGCTTGACAACAAACTCTCTGCCGAATCTCGGATTCTCGTTCATTCCGCGTCCCCCAAATGTGGGAGGTCGATATATTCAGGCGTCTGCATTTCAATAAGACGGCTTACGGTGCGTTGAAATTCGAAAGCATGCACCCCCTCAGGATGCAAAGTATCTGGCGGCCCTTGAGCAGCAGCGACCAAATTGACTTTCTTTTCGTAAAGCACGTCAATCAAATTCATGAACCGCTTCGCCTCATTTCGCATATCTCGACTCATATTGGGAATTCCGTTCAGAACCACGGTATGGTATCGATCACTGACGGCAATGTAATCCTCTGCACCGAGAGCGCACTTACACAATTCCTCGAAATTGAAATAGGCGACGCCACGGGCAGCCCGCGTTACCTCGATACCACGTCCCTTAACTTTAAGTGTTTCTGCCGCAATTAGGGCCCCTTCCGTAAGTTCTTGAAAGGCCAAATCCAGCGCATGCCGAGCGGCTTCACCCAGCGGCGTATGGTAAACTTGCATTCGGCTGAGGCGGGCTTGCCGGTAATCGGTTGGCGACGAGAGTTCGAGAATATCAAGCTTGTCCTTGATAAGTTTAATGAAAGGCAGAAAACGGTCCCGCTGAAGCCCGTTCATGTACAGATCGTCCGGCGCGAAATTAGAGGTCGCAACAACAACGACCTCAGCATCAAAGAACCCCTCGAAAAGTCTTCCGAGTATCATTGCATCAGCAATATTTGCAATATGAAACTCATCAAAGCACAAAAGGGTCGATTTTCTGGCAATTTGCTGCGCGATGCGCGGCAAGGGGTCTACCTCGTCTCGAGACGTGTTAAGCACCTGACGCGAAGCGTGAATAGCATCGTGGACCTCGATCATAAATTCGTGAAAATGCACGCGTCTTTTTGTCGAGGATGGAGCTCTTTCGAAGAACAAGTCCATCAGCATCGATTTGCCGCGTCCCGCCGGACCGAATATATAGAGGCCACGCGGCACTACCTTCGCTCTAGCACTAAGACCGAGCCGCGCCAGCCACCCTGTGGATGCAGCGTTCGGCGTGTAACCCACTAGGTCGTCATGCAAACACTGCAATGCTTCCGCCGCAACGACCTGCAGCGGATCGTCCTGAATTTCGCCACTTTCCCACAAAGCGCGATAAGCCGAAAGAGGGCCGTCTGTCATTCGGTTCCGTGCGGGATCGAACGATTAGAATCGGTAATTAAAGGTAACGAGAACATCGTGAGAAACATAATCATCCGCTTCGATTCTCGAACCGATAGAAGATATGCCTGTATCCACGCCTCCGAGATTGATGTATCGGTAGCCAAAATCCGTATCCCAATGCTTCGCAAATTGCCACGTCACACCTAGCAACCCGCCCCAAGCGAGGTTGTGTTTATCACCACTAAATTCCTCGACTTCGAGTGTGATAAGGTTATTACGCCTGATATCGGAACGTTGATTGGCCCAACCGATGCTAGCCCCGAAATACGGTGTGAAACTCGAATTGCTCCTATACTCATAGGCTACGTTAACGAGACCGGCCACCGTCAAGAGATTATTTTCATAACCAGTCTGCGAACCAGTGTCCCGTAAGTCATAATCGAAACGGTATCGGACCCCAACCTCGATCTCGGTCCGTATCGGGAGTGACTTCCAACGATATCCGAACATCAAGGAATTGCCTGCTGCCAAGTCTTCATCATTGTTAATTTGGAGATTTCCGCTGAAATTCGTCGCCTTAGTATCCTGCACTTCGGCAACTGACCCGATGAAGCGAAGGCCAAAATAACGACCATACTTGCCGTTGCCAGCATGAGCCAGCGGCACGATAAAAGAGGCAACTATAACCACCGCCATCGAAAAGAGTAACGTTCGCCGCATCGTTTCCCACTTCTCCGGGGTAAATTGATTATTATTACTGTACTTTTCCCGGCAGCATGAATTGTTATGCAAAACACCGGCCTAAATGTCGAGATATTTCGTAGAGATTAAAAGAAATAGAACTTAGCCGTTCCCGGCCTTATTGGCGCTGTGGTATAGGCATTGTCCGATGACATCCTTTGCCGCCAACAGGTGCCTTTTCTATCCTGCAGCGAACGCCCCACTTAACTCGCGAAGACAGTCATCGGGTAAGATTTCGATCGGTGTAAAATCCCTATGCGCTATCCATTCAGCCCGTTTGAACCGCCGTATGTGGTTATCAACATGACAGAGCGAGAGATACGCAATAGTCCGATCAAAGGGCGACATATTACTTGGCGATCCGTGCACTAAGTTCGAATGAAACATGATGACCGAGCCTGCATGGCCTTTCGGCGCAATTAGCCCACCTCCCTCGACAAGCTCAGCAATCGTCTCGTCATCGATCGTCCAGAGCGGATAGCTGGTTGTTTCCAGATCGTGCCCCGCTTCGATCACACCCACTTTGTGACTACGCGGGATAAACATCAAGGCTCCGTTAAACTCCGTCACCTCCTCCAGAAAAACTGCAATGTTCATGGCCCGCGGCTCCGGCATCCCGTCATCGCGATGCCATACCCCAAAATCCTGATGCCATTGCCAGACATCGCCGTTGAAGGCAGCCTTCGCATTCACCTTGAATTGATGCATGTATACCTCACCGCCGAGAACTTGCCTTACCGGAGATACTAGGCGCGGGTGCCGGCCAAGGCACCGGAAAGCCTCATTGTAGTTCTGGGCAGCGAAAGCTGTACGCGCCGTCTTTCCATCAGATTCACGAAAGACTTCTTCGCGATCCATCATGAAAATGCGCTGCGCCTCGCGATTTAGTATCGCAATCTCGTCAGCGTCGAAAACATCTTCAAAAAAAAGCCAACCTTCTTCGTCAAACTGCTTCAGTTGATCATCTGTCAGAATTAATCCCATCACAAAAACCTCCAGATAACACGGCAGTATTTCCCGTCGAAAGCGTCATGGCAAGGCTCATCGCTTACTCGTCCAACTCTGGAAAATATTCCTTTTCAAATTCGGCGACGGCATTGGCGGAAGCATTTTTAGACGCCTCCAATGCCATAATGACACTTCGTCGATCCTCGGCGCTCCGGCTTTGTGTCATTTTAAATTTGCATAAAATTTGATCAATCGGAATTTCAAAGCTCACGATAGCGTTTAGCAAGCCCTCTATGTAACCGGTATCAGCATCTTCCATCCGCCAAAGAGAATCGAATTCCGTCTCATAATGATTGACGAGTGTCCGCTGAGCAGCATAAACGGCTTCTGGATCATCTACTATCACCGGCGTACCGTAGACATGAGCCGTAGCATAGTTCCAAGTCGGTACAACCTTCTTGGATGCATGCCAACTCGGCGAGATATAGGTGTGTGGTCCTGCGAAGACGATGAGCTGAGGCTTACTTTCGACAAATGTCTCCCAGTGGGGGTTAGCCCGGGCCATATGAGCAATGAGTTTCTCCCGACCATGCGGACCAACGACCAAAAAAGGTAGATGGGTGACGAACGGTGCATCATCTATTATGCCAGTTAAATACCCCCAACCTATCTTTCGGATGAACTCGACTTGAGCCTGCCGGTCTGTTACGGCATACTTCTCCGGTAAGTACATGGCCGGCCTCCTCGCTATGTTTGATCGCGAGGGCGCATTGTGCAAAAGGAAAGCTCCCCCATCAAAGATTTATTGCACTAATATCTAAGGGAGCATGTTAATTGATATTTTTTGCCTCTAGCCCTGCCGCTCTATCATCATCTTCTTGATTTCGGCAATAGCCTTGGCCGGATTCAGGCCTTTTGGGCAGGTCGCCGTGCAATTCATGATGGTGTGGCAGCGGTATAGTCGAAACGGATCTTCAAGATCGTCGAGCCGCTCACCCTTATGATCATCCCGACTATCGGCCAGCCAACGATAAGCCTGCAATAGAACCGCCGGACCGAGATAGCGTTCTGAATTCCACCAATAGCTCGGACAACTAGTGGCGCATGAGAAGCACAAGATACACTCGTAAAGACCGTCAATTTCCTTGCGCTCTTTTGGCGTCTGCAGCCGTTCACGATCCGGGGGATTTTCACTGGACTTCAGCCAAGGTTCAATCGACGAAAGTTGCGCATATGCATTCGAGAGATCCGGAACCAAATCCTTGATCACATCCATGTGGGGCAGTGGATAAATAGTTACATCGTCCTTGCTATCATCAATATAGCGGGTACAAGCGAGTGTGTTTATTCCGTCAATATTCATGGCACAGGATCCGCAGATACCCTCGCGGCAAGACCGGCGAAATGTGACCGACGAATCGATCTCATTTTTAATTTTGATCAGACCGTCAAGAACCATCGGCCCACACGTGTCAAGGTCAACCTCGAAAGTATCGACGCGCGGGTTTTGCCCACCATCGGCGCTCCAACGATAAATATTAAAGCGTTTAACCCGCAACGCACCCTCAGGCGCCTTGTACGTCTCGCCTTTTTCGACCTTTGAATTCTTCGGAAGGCTGAATTCGACCATCTATCGTACCCTCAATAAACCCGCGCTTTAGGCGGAAACGCCTGAACGTCATTGGTAAGCGTCTGCATGACAACCGGCCGGTAGTCGATTTTTATGTTCCCACCGTGATCCACCCAGGCCAGTGTGTGCTTCATCCAATCATCATCGTCTCGCTCGGGATAATCCTCGCGGGCATGAGCACCACGCGACTCCGTCCGATTGGCTGCAGAGGCGATTGTGACCATAGATTGGTCCAAAAGGTTCTGCAGTTCCAACGTTTCAACCAGATCTGAATTCCAAATCATTGAATCATCCGTAACCTGCAGATTGTCTCGCTTATCGACCGCCTCCTGCATCATTGTGACGCCTTCGTCGAGCACCTCCCCTGTACGAAAGACCGCGCAGTTGTTCTGCATAATCCGCTGCATCTCAAGTCGAAGTTCCGCTGTCCTAACCTCACCTTTTGCGTGACGCAACTTGTCGATTCGCTCCAGCGACTTCTCTGCGCCATCATCCGGTAACGGCCGGATCGCCTCACCCGGGTCGACAACTTCTGAACAATGCTTAGCAGCGGAACGCCCGAATACGACCAAATCAAGTAGAGAGTTTGAACCAAGCCGGTTAGCTCCATGCACCGAAACACAGGCAGCTTCCCCGATTGCCATAAGGCCCGGCACTGTCGTCGCTTCGCCATTAGTCTTGTTCAGCACATCGCCTTGATAGTTCGTGGGTATACCACCCATGTTGTAATGGCAGGTCGGAATGACTGGGATCGGCTCTTTATTTACATCTACACCAGCAAAAATCCTTGCCGTCTCAGAAATACCTGGAAGACGTTCTTCGACCACTGCCGGCTCTAAATGCTCTAAATGCAGATGAATGTGGTCGTTTTCAGCACCAACTCCGCGGCCCTCGCGAATTTCAATTGTCATCGAACGACTTACAACGTCCCGAGACGCAAGATCTTTAGCCGACGGCGCATAACGTTCCATGAATCGTTCACCTTCAGAATTGGTGAGGTATCCACCCTCCCCACGCGATCCCTCTGTTATAAGGGCTCCCGACCCATAAATACCTGTCGGGTGAAATTGGACAAATTCCATATCCTGCATCGGCAGGCCGGCGCGCAACACCATGCCACCGCCGTCGCCGGTACAAGTATGGGCTGAAGTCGCCGAGAAATAGGCCCGACCGTATCCACCGGTCGCTAGGATCGTCTTCTTGGCGGCGAAGCGGTGAATAGTTCCGTCGTCGAGGTTCCAAGCAACTACGCCCCGACACGCTCCCTCGTCGTCCATAATCAAATCAGTCGAAAAATACTCCACGAAAAACTCAACCTGATGCTTGAGTGATTGCTGATAGAGGGTATGCAACATGGCATGACCTGTGCGGTCGGCCGCAGCACAGGTTCGCTGCGCAATACCTTCACCGTAATTCGTAGTCATGCCTCCAAACGGCCGTTGATAAATTTTTCCATCTTCGGTACGGCTAAATGGCAGCCCATAATGTTCGAGTTCGACGATCGCAGGAACCGCCTCACGGCACATGTATTCGATAGAATCCTGATCACCGAGCCAGTCCGAACCTTTGACAGTGTCGTACATATGCCAGCGCCAATCGTCCGGCCCCATGTTGCCGAGCGAAGCGGAAACACCGCCCTGCGCCGCTACGGTATGACTGCGCGTTGGAAAAACTTTTGTTATACAGGCGGTTTTGAGGCCAGCTTCCGCCAATCCAACGGTGGCGCGCAATCCCGCGCCACCAGCGCCGACAACAACAACGTCGTAGGCATGATCAACGATCGTGTATGCTTCAGCCATGACTTAACCTCCGAAGGCAATCTTGAGCACAGCGAACCCAGCGGCGACGGCCAACGTAAAGCTTGCAAGCTTCTCCGTTAGTATCAGGACGACTTTCGTCCCTTCTCTATGGACGTAATCCTCAATAACTACTTGGAGTCCGAGTTGCATGTGATGGAAAGTCGCAACGATCAGCAGCAAAAGCATAATTGCATTGAACGGCGACTGCACCCAGGCGATGGCTTCGCCGTGGGAAGCGCCTGTCATCTTGATTATGGCTACTGCGAACCAAAGAGCGAGCGGCACCAAGGCGACAGCCGTGACGCGCTGCATCCACCAGTGGTGAGTGCCATCTTTTGCAGAACCGAGCCCGCGGACCCGGCCGAGAGGAGACTGTAGGCTCATCACATCGCTCCAATATTGCTGTAGGCGGCGATCCAGGCGATCACGGTAAATACGACCGACGCGCCACCAACGACATACCCGGATGCGGCTGCCGTATTTAGCTCAAATCCATGACCAGTGTCCCAAATCAAGTGACGAATCCCATTACAGAGATGATAAAACAGCGCCCATGTCCAACCAAACAGGAGCAACCGGCCGAACCAATGTCCCATGAAGCTTTGATAATCGGTGTAGCGATCCGGCCCCTCAGCCATCGCTATCAGCCAGCCAACAAGGAGTAATGTACCAACCGCAAGGCCAGCACCCGTGGCACGATGCAGGATCGACAATGCCATCGTCCACTGCCAACGGTAAATCTGGAGATGCGGCGATAGCGGCCTCTCATTCGTGCTCATCAGACCCTCGTCCAATCTATTGCGCCTGACGCCTTTAGCGCCGAAACGAATTTGGCTTAGACCTCTTTTCGAACTTAGTCAATTGTTGCGCACGGCAATTTCAGCACGATTATGTTGTATAGCGCTTCGATTGCTAGGTAAGTCAAAGAAATCTATGCGACGAAACTGAAGACAGATTTGCACTAATAGCTAAGCGATCATGCTAAAAAGTGACTTTGGATCGATAACGTCGGAAGCGTCAACATCCAACCCACCAGCGCCCGCGAGACCAGTTCCTCGCGCAGGTCCTGTGCCGCCCGTGTCAGACCGAAACCGCGCTTCGGGATCAAATATTGGCGCTTGCTCCGGCCTAATCGATCTGCCAAACCCTCGTGCTTCCGCCTCTTGCCGTTGCTGTTTCTCCTGTGCCTTCCTGACCTTCTCATTCTCTTCTTCGCGAATTTCCTGTCGCGCTTGCATAATCTTTCGTTCTGCTTCTGCCGCGACGCGGCGATCCTGCGCCGAAGGCTCTTGGGGAGCGAGTGCGGCGCGTTTGACCTGCTGCATCTTGCGGATAGTCGCCTGCGGATTACCCGGTACCGCCGAAGTATCGATCGTGACCTCGCCTGCGACGGCGTAAAATTTGCCGTCCGGCCCGCGGACAAAGCGAAAACGCGGCGCTCCGGCATAGGGACCACCGGCGGCCGCATGTGCCTGCTCGTGGGTGCGAACCTCGGCGTCACGGCGCTTTAAATCATCTACTTTTTGGCGCTCACCCTCCGTCAACCCATCAGCGCCTTTTTCACCATCGTTCTTTACGAGTTTGGAGCCGGAGGCCAACGCTTTTTCCACTGGTGCTTCACCAGCCTTTTGTCGACCAAGAGATTCTTCGGCGACAGGCCGTTTCGCTATGTTACGGCTACCAGCCACGTCGCCTGGGTCAAGCGGCGCATTGGACGGCCGTTCCGAATCGATAGGGTCCTCTGAACCGTTTGAGACCGAAATTCTGTGATTTTCGTTCTCGAAGCCCTGAACACCCGCAACGTTGGAGACGCTGAGAGGGACCATGAAAGAGTTAGTATTATTTTCTTTTGGCAGCCCTACCTTCGTTGCCGACAGCGTCGGCTGCAAAGTACGCGACCCACTGCTAGACGATGTGATATCGCGCACAGCGCCACTCATCACCGAAAAGATGGACCTACCCGCCATCACGACCGGTATTGATGTGCCTTCTGCAATCAACACAGCCACCCCGTCCATGCCTAGAACCACTTCGAGTTCCCAGCATCTCCCATAATTATCCCGACAGATACTCCTCCAAGCTCCGCCAGGATCGCTCGAAACAATAGCGGAGAAATGACGCCGAAGTCAAAGATTTTTGCGTTTCAAGCATTTTACTACATCACGGAAACCGTCACGAACTTCTTCGTAGGCAGTGCGCTTGAATTCGATTGTTTCGTTCGGCAGGTCCTCCAATTCCGCCCATTTCCATGCCTTAAATTCGGGATGGTCCGTCTCAATTCTGATTTCAGACTCTTTGCCCAAAAATCGGAAGGCAAACCAGCGTTGCTTCTGCCCCTGATAACGTCCTTCCCATGCCATGCGCGACAGGTCCGACGGCAAGCGATAATAAATCCAATTTGGTAATTCAGCTACCAATATAGCGTTCCGCGTACCTATCTCCTCCTCCATCTCGCGGAACGCGGCCTCGCGGGCTTCTTCACCTTCCTCGATGCCGCCTTGCGGCATCTGCCAGTGATCACCGGAAATATCGTTGCGAGCTCCAACAAAAACTTTGCCCTGTTCGTTCAGTAGTGCAATGCCAACGCAAAGTCGGAAAGGTCGCGAATCGGTTATCATGATTTCAGGATTTTGGCTGTTTCAGTGCTTTAACTGGCTCAGCCACGGCAGATAGGGGCGCCAAAATAATTTTCCCTGGATCGAGACGATCTATCCAACGTTTGAGACGTAACATCGTGATCGGCAGAGGACGCATGATTGCAACCGCTTGTTTTTGAGTCATTGCAAGCTCCAAGAGCTTGTCCAATTTCCGATCGATCCCCCCGCGGCTTGGTTCGAGATCGGGTGTAATGTCAACCGCGGAATACGGTATTCCTATTTCCTGGGCAGCCTCTCTCATCATAGAGTTGGGCGAAATGCGAGTATTGAGTATCATTAGACCCCGATTGTTGAGCTGTTGAATAATCGGTTTCAGAGAGCCTTTCTCGGCGGTAAAGCGCGAACCCATAATATCAAAAATGCCTACATACCCGGTAGCGCGGCTCAACACCCAATTCAGACGCTTGATATTTTCTTCCTGGGAATGAGCAAGCATCAACCCATTTGGCCCAGGATCATTGCGAGGATAGTCGTTAGGTTCCATCGGTAAACCGATCAAAACCTCATGGCCGTTGTCACGGGCCTGCTGCACCCAGATGTCAAGATTGCGAGCGTAAGGTGCAAACCCAAGAGTAACCTCTGACGGTAGTTTCGCGATAGCATCCTGTGTCTGCTGCGGCGCAAGGCCGAGATGCGTAACAACAATTACGATCCGCGGCCGCGCACCCTTATTTTCAAACGGCCGGCTGTAAACGTGCCAAGGCTGGCGCCCATCTTCATCCATTTTTGGCAACGGCCCCTGATCAGTTTCTTCAATTAGCTTCGGGTCAGGATGGGGATGGAGTTTGACGCCAACCTTTGCGTCACCCGTGGTAGCGTCAGATCCTTGGTGCCCCTGATTTAATTGCGCCGTCTCTTCAAGGTCTTGGCCGCTCTGCTTGCGTTCAACCGCATTTATCTTTTCCAGTGGTGCATTTTCTAAAATTTTCCTTTCCTTCTGCGTGGTCGACGCGGCCTGCTCCATCTCAAGGCCTTTCGGTTTGACCTCAACCGTAATCTGGGGCCTTTGTTCCTTTAGTTCAGCCTCTATACTGTCAGAGGCTAACCAAAGATAGCCAATGAGGCCGCCAACCAAAGCCACGGCGGCCCCCCAGCCGGCGAACAATAATATCACGGAAAGTTTCCCATTGCCCGCCGAGGAGCGAAGATGGTTATTTGCTTCGTCGTCGAAATCGTCGAGGGCCGACCCTTCGTCACGTTTTTTTAAGAACGGTATCTTCAGGGGTCTCAGTCCTTAGTTGATTATACGATTGCGATAAAGGGCGAGGCCGCGAAGCAAGTCCAGAGCCCGCGCCAGTTGATAATCGACCCGTTTGGCCGGTGACATGGTCGACTTCGCACCGCCGGTCTGCTTGTCTGTCTTGCGCTCTATTTTGTCGCCACCGTTTTCCTTGCCGCCCTCAGATTGGTCATTATGCAATGCGCCGCGCAAATCAGACTCCTGACGTCGATGTTGATTCGTTCCTTTAAGAGGCTCAATCCTAGCTTGATCGACTTCGATGTCGGGCGAAATGCCGCGTGCCTGAATCGAAACGCCGGATGGAGTATAGTAGCGCTGCGTCGTCAACTTGATAGCACCATTGCGCCCGAGCGGAATTATCGTCTGCACCGACCCCTTACCGAAGGATTTCTTGCCGAGCACCACGGCACGTCGATGGTCCTGCAAAGCACCAGCAACAATCTCGGATGCCGAAGCGGATCCGCCGTTTATTAAAACCACGATTGGCAATCCACTAGCAACGTCACCCGGAGACGCGTGAAACCGCTGAGCATTTTTTTGAATTCGACCGCGAGTAGAAACTATTTCACCTTCCTCAAGGAATGCATCGGAGACCGATACAGCCTGATCGAGCAGCCCACCTGGGTTGTTACGCAGGTCAAGGACAAATCCGCTGAGCTTGTCGCCAAGCTCTTCTTTGATCTGCTCGACCGCCTTGTTGAGGCCGCTCTCCGTCTGTTCGCTGAAGCTGGTGACACGAAGGTAACCAATATTACCCTCGGTTCGGCTTCGCACCGAACGAATACGGATTTTATCTCGGACAATCGACACATCAAAGCGCTGGTCTCCACGGCGAACTGTCAGCTTGATTTTGCTTTTAACCGGGCCGCGCATTTTTTCTACAGCCTGACTTAGGGTCAGCCCCTGGATATGCTCGCCGTCGAGATGGGTGATAAAGTCACCCGCTTTCAGGCCCGCGCGAAAGGCAGGCGTATCGTCGATAGGAGACACCACTTTTACGTAACCCGCTTCCATAGTCACTTCGATGCCGAGACCGCCAAATTCACCCTTCGTCTGAACTTGCATATCCTCAAATTTTTTCCGATTCAGGAAAGCTGAATGTGGATCCAGATTGGTCAACATACCGCGAACGGCAGCTTCAATGAGTTCTTCGTCCGAAACCTCCTCTACGTAATCGGCGCGAACCCGTTCGAATACGTCGCCAAACAACTCAAGTAACCGATATGTTTCAGACCGATCGTTCTCTTTTGCAATTACCATTTCCGGCGCGAAGAGCGGGGCGACAAAGCAGACAATCACTGAAAAAACCTTTAAATTGTTATGCATTATCCACGCACCTTATCTCTAGCCGCCGAAAACCAGGGAAGCGGGTTGACGGGTTGCCCTTTTCGGCGCACCTCAACGTAAAGGCGCGTGCCGACTTCCTGTGATCCCATAATGCCAACTGGTTCACCGGCCAGTAGCCGCTGACCCAACCCGGCATCAACACGCCGCATACCAGCGAGCAATGTATGATAGGCGTCGCCATGTTCGATGATCAAGATTTGCCCATATCCTTTAAACGTACCGGAGAAAACCACAGTCCCATCGAATGACGCAACCACTTGAGCCCGAGGACGCGTCTTGAACGTCGCACCCTTTGCTTTGCCACCGCTTCCGGTATCCTGACCAAAACCTTCGATCACAGATCCTCGAGCAGGCCGGGTCATGCGACCCAACGCCGGCCCTTTTAGGGGCTTAACCAATGCGGCGGTTACCGGCGGGACCCGTTCCTGCGTTCTTGAACCCGCCCGCGCACTCTCCGCCCGCAAGTTGGCGAAGAGTTCGCGAAGGCTGCTCGCCTGCTTTGCTAAATCGCTCAACCGAGCGTCAACTCGCCGGGTTTCCTTGATTCTGCGTCGACGCTCAGCCACCTTATGTGACATCAAGGCATTGAGACGTGCTCTCTTCATCTCGAGACCTCGCATGGCGGCCTGGATCTCCGCGCGCCGCGATAGAAGCTCACGCCTCACTGTTGAAATTTCTATCAAATCATTTCGCAGCGCCGACGCCTGGGCGCGCAGATGCGGCAGAGCCAAGCGTAAAAGCATTGCGCTCCGAACAATTTTCAATGGCTCTGCATCCAATAATATTAACGCCTGAGGAGGATTTCTGGATAATCGTTCAATGGCAACAAGCATACCCGTCATCTGACGTCGTCTGGTGTAAAGTTCGGCGTTTCTAGCGGAGGCTATTTTTTGTAACTCCGGTAATTTTACCTCCAGCCGGTTTAGCACAGATTCTTGTTCCTGTGCCATGCGGGCGGCACGAATGAGATTTCGTCGCAAGCTCGAAACTCCTTGATCTAAATCGCGGCGTTCCCGATGTAGCATGTCACGTTGGCGACGATTAACCTCAATCTGCTTTTCTAGTTGTTCCAAGTCTTGTTTGTTCTGAGCCTGCGAGGACAAAAACGGCAAAAACAAGAACGCCACCCCACTCAGTGCGGCAAGGACAGCGGCACAGCTAGCCCACCGCACGCCGAGTATCCACTTTCAACAATAAGGACTGGCCAGTCATCTCCTCCGGTTGTTCCATCCCCATGATATCGAGCAAAGTTGGTGCTACGTCAGCCAGACAACCATCGGCCAATTTATGTACGCGGCTTTCGCAACCTATCAGCAAAGCGGGGACGAGATTTAAAGTGTGTGCCGTATGTGTTTCACCAGTGTTCGGATCCGTCATCGTTTCTGCATTGCCATGATCCGCCGTCACAATCATAGCTCCCTCCGACGCAATTACTGCGTCTCGCAACCGGCCAAGGCATTCGTCAACTGCCTCTACCGCCTTAACCGCGGCCGTAAAATTACCTGTATGTCCAACCATGTCTGTATTGGCGTAGTTCACCAGGATAAAATCGAACCGACCGGAGCCAATTGCATCGACAAGTTTCTCGGTTACTTCAAAAGCCGACATTTCCGGTTTCAGATCGTAAGTAGCAACCTTTGGTGACGGCACCAAAATTCGCTCTTCTCCCTCAAACAACTGTTCCCGTCCACCGTTGAAAAAAAAGGTCACGTGACCGTACTTCTCAGTCTCGGCGATGCGAAGTTGCTTGCACCCCGATTCGGCCAACAATTCGCCGAATACCCGCTTGAGAATTCGCGCGGGAAAAAGTGGAGTGATAAAATTGTTAAGTGCCTCGGAATACTCAACCAACCCCAGTTTAGCCAAAAAACTAACGCGGCGGCTTCGCTTGAAGCCATCGAATTCCGGATCAAGCAAAGCGGTCAGTATTTCACGAGCACGATCAGCTCGAAAGTTTGCCATCAACAAACCATCACCGTCCTGCATACCGGTATATTTACCAATCGCAGTCGGTTCGATGAACTCGTCTGTAACGACATGCTTGTAGGCGGTTCGAACTGCCGCAGCGGCATCGCCCGCCTGTTCGCCTTTCGCGTCAACAAGTAGGTGGTAAGCGCGTTCGACCCGATCCCATCGGTTATCGCGATCCATTGCGAAGTATCGCCCGCAAATTGTGGCGATTTCCGCCCCTCCGGACGCAGCGGCAAAATCAGAGATGTAATCAATCGCCGATGTTGGCGGGGTGTCGCGGCCATCAAGAAACGCATGCACCGCGACAGGAATGCTAGCTTCCATCATGTGCCGGGCCAACGCAGCGATCTGATTCTGATGCGAATGAACCCCACCAGGCGACATCAGCCCCGCTATGTGCGCTGTTCCGCCGCTCACTTTGAGCAAATTCACAAAGTCGCGAAGATCATCGTGACCAGCCAATACACCACCCTGGATGGCGGTGTCTATGCGCGGTAGGTCCTGCATTACGACCCTACCCGCCCCCAGGTTCATGTGGCCAACCTCGGAATTGCCCATCTGGCCTTCCGGTAAGCCCACATAATTTTCAGAAGCCTTAAGACAAGCACGCGGGCTATCCTTCAGCATATCGTCCCAGTTTGGCGTGCTGGCCATTGCAATTGCATTTGTAGGCGTGTTCTCTCCTTCACCCCAACCATCAAGGATGCAGAGGACGACCGGTTTAGGTGCTGCGCTGTCTGTCATAGCAAAGTTATTCTATGCGAACTCTCCAAGCCTGAAAACATTGCGATTCACGCGCGGTGATATGGGTGGCCCGTGAGGATCTGCTGAGCGCGGTAGAGTTGCTCCGCCAACATTCCTCGAACGAGGAGATGTGGCCAGGTCGCAGCCCCAAAAGCGATCAACAGATCTGCACGCCGACGAACATCTTCCGACAATCCGTCCGCACCACCAATTACAAAAACAAGATTTGCAATTCGCAGATTTTGCCACCCAGAAATCCGTTGTGCGAGAGTTTCGCTAGTCAAGTTGCAGCCCCGTTCGTCGAGCATAACCACAACCGCGCCATCTGGCACTGCAGAAAGAATTGCAACACCTTCACGATCCCGATTACCGGCAAATTTACGGTCGTCAACTTCTCGTAAGTTTATCGGCCAACGAATGCGCTTAGAGTAATGCTCGAATAGATTACTCTCGACACCGCGGCGCATACGGCCAACAGCGATTATATATAAATGCACGCGACAGCCCTTCAGCCATGCACCGAGTTAATTTCATCCGATTCAGGCAATACCTCCGACCAAAGCTTTTCAATTTTATAGAAATCTCGGACTTCTGGTCGAAACAAGTGGACAATGACATCACCAGCGTCTATCAGAATCCAATCGCAATTTTCGGCTCCCTCTATAGAGAGGCTATTCAGGCCCGATGCTTTCAGCTTCTCGCGAATGTGGTCCGCCATTGCACCAACCTGACGCTTGCTTGAACCGCTAGCCACCACCATAACATCGGCAATCGTACTTTTACCGGCGAGGTCGATGCCAATGATATCAATCGCCTTATCATCATCGAGCGATACCATGATCAATTCGAGTAGCTTTTCGGTTGAGGGCAGACTCGATGTTTTCCTTGCTATGATCCGTTCCTCGCGATCTGTTTCATTTAATGACCTTTCATAGGTGGGTTCTAATTTTTTCCATTGTCTCGTGCGCGAATTTTCGTCGCCGAGACAGGGTTCAGCCGACTGTGCAAGAACACCCAGGACGGCGGGTTTCGCCGGGACAATCCCGAGGCGTTTCGCTCAGGTATGCGAGAACCTGCATAACGCGTCGCGACAATGCCAGCCAGAGCCTTGAAAGAATAGGAAGGTCGATCAAAAACTGCAATGGGAACAGTAGTAAAGATTTCTTGCCAGCCATGCCACTTCGGAAACTGTATAAGGTTATCTGCTCCCATCAGCCAAACAAAATTATGTTGGCGCCGGCGCTGCGTTAAGCGCTTTAGCGTGTCTCGCGTATAGTGCGTGCCGAACCGGTCCTCAATATCACTCACTTTGATGCGCCGATGATCGGCGACAACACTTGCGCTTTCGATGCGTTCCGCAAATGGTGCCATGCCTGCAACTGGCTTCAACGGATTCTGTGGAGACACCAACCACCAGACTTCGTCCAGCCCGAGCCGCTTCAGTGCAATCAGACTGATCATCCGATGTCCCTCGTGAGCGGGATTGAAGGACCCTCCTAAGAGGCCGATCGCACGTTTTCTACTGTCCGTACCTATCATGAGAAAACGACTTTTTATTCGGCTCTACTCTTGTCTATTAAGGACGGCACTGACCGGTTCCGCGAACGAGGTACTTGTAACTGGTTAGCTGCTCGGCACCAACCGGGCCACGCGCGTGTAGCTTACCCGTGGAAATGCCGATCTCAGCTCCCATACCGAACTCGCCACCATCAGCAAATTGAGTGGAGGCGTTGTGTAGAACTATCGCACTGTCAACATTCGCGAGAAATTTTTCGGCTGCCAACACGTCGTCCGCAACAATGCAATCCGTATGGTGCGAACCGTGCCGATTAACATTCTGGATGGCTTCATCTAGTCCGTCGACGACGCGTACAGATATAATTTTATCGAGATATTCAGTATCCCAATCTTCCTCAGTCGCAGGGACGACCCTTGAATCGCATTGTTGCGCCATCGAATCCCCACGCACCTCGCAACCAACCGATGACAAATCCTGGATAATGCCGGGCAGGAGCCTTTCGGCTACCTCTCTATCGACAATTAGGGACTCCGCTGCACCACAAATGCCGGTACGTCGCATCTTTGCATTTACCACTACCTGTCGTGCCATTTCCAGATTGGCACTGGCGTGTAGATAGACGTGACAATTTCCGTCAAGATGGGCAATCACCGGAATACGGGACTCTTCCATCACGCGCTCGATCAAAGAACGGCCGCCGCGGGGGACGATGAAGTCGATCAGATCCGACATCCGAAGCATAGCTCCGACCGCTGCCCTGTCACGTGTCGGTATGGCCTGTACCGCAGTGGCTGGCAACCCAGCTGCCTTCAAGCCATCCTGCAAACATGCTACGATGGCGCCAGAGGAATGCAGGCTCTCCGATCCGCCGCGCAATATCGCGGCATTACCCGATTTGAGACAAAGAGCGCCCGCATCCGCGGTCACATTCGGGCGCGATTCATAGATAATCCCGATCACACCGAGAGGGACACTGACGCGCGCAATCCGCAGGCCGTTCGGACGCTCGCGTTCCTCGATCGTCCGACCGATTGGATCCGGTAGGTCGGCAACAGTTTCAAGCCCTTCGGCCATCGCGTTGATCCGTTCCTCGTTCAGCAAAAGCCTGTCGAGCATTGCGCCCGATAGCCCCTTGTCGCAGCCTAATGCCATGTCCTTGGCGTTCGCAGCGAGGATTTCCGACAAACGGCAACGTAATTCTACCGCACCTTTCCGCAGCGCACCGTCGCGCGCGGCTCGTCCTGCAACTCCAAGCACACGACTCGCGTCCCGAGCGTGTTCGGCGAGCTTTTGGACGATGCCTCCGATCGTTCCCTGAGTATCCGAAAGCTTGGCGACGCTGGTCATTTGTCAAAACCTTGTACAAATTACTGCCGGGGAGCCGCTTATGTTATCGAATAGATTGGCAAAACGCATCAAGTTTTGCGTAATCTGTACATGGATGAATGGAAACGCTAGCGCAAGTTCATGATTATCGCTCCCGCAGCCGAGGCGCTTTACGAGCAAGCGCGACGCAAGGAGCGTGACGAACCCGCAGCCGCGCTATCACTTTATGCGGAATGCGCGGCCGCCGCCCCTGAATGGAGTGCACCCGCCACGGCGCTTGGCGACCTGCTGCGGCGTATCGGACGTACCGACGAAGCACTCATCGCCTACGGTCGCGCCCACGAACTAGCCTCCGACGACGCTCAAATTCTTTTAAAGCGCGGCAATTTGCTTAATGATGATCGCCACTACATTGCCGCTGCCGCCGACTATCGCAAAGCCGCCGATCTTAGGCCCGATTGGTACTTGCCTGACCTAAACCGTGGCAATTTACTGGCCGCACAGGGCGATCTTAAAAAAGCTCGCTCAGCTTACGATTCGGCATTGTCCAAAGGAGGACCAGCGGGTATTCGTCTGCGCCGAGACCTTCTTCTGCCCATCGTCCCAGCGGATGATGTATCCTATGCCGACGCGCATACTCGTTACTCGTTGGCACTGGATACGCTCGCGGACAATCCTCCGCTCTTCAAGAACCCGCTCGCTGACACTCCTGGTAGCCGCTTCTATCTCGCCTATCACGGCCTTAACGAGAAAACCCGGCAGCAACGCTTGGCAGAGATTTATCTTGCCGGATGCCCTGAACTCGCCTGGACTGCGCCGCATTGTGACGGCAGAAAAAGGCGACCTGGCCCACGCCGCATCGCCTTCGTATCGCGCTTCCTATTCGACCATTCGATCGGCCGATTATGCCTTGGCTTGATCCAAAGATTGGGGGCACGCTCGGATTGCGAAGTAATCTGCTTCGAAACGGCACTTGTGCCAAACGATTCGATCCGCCGTGAGATTGCTGAGCAAGCCATCCGCATAAATAAATTAGAACCCAATCTTGACGCAGCTCGACAGGGGATTGCAGCCTCAGAGCCCGATCTAGTGTTTTATCCGGAAATCGGAATGGATCCGGTTGTCTATTTTCTTGCCTTCTCTCGGCTTGCTCCTATCCAAGCGGTAAGCTTTGGCCATCCAATAACATCAGGCGTGGCGACGATCGATTATTTTCTCTCTTGTGCCAGTGCCGAATCGGAAAACCCGGAAGCTCAAGACGAGCAATATACCGAACAGTTAGTACTTCTGGCGGGACTGCCATTCTCATATTCCCGGCCACCATTTCCGGAGCCTCCGGCCCATCGCGCCGAATTCGGGCTTTCCGAAGATGCTCGGATATACTTTTTAGCACAGAACCTCTTCAAGGTTCACCCAGCCATGGACCCGGCCCTCCGCGCTATTCTTGAAGGTGACCAATACGGTATCATCTTACTGCTTGAAGGACATGATCCCTCCTGGGGGGCAATTTTGCGCCAGCGCTTTGCCGACAGCCTCGGCGACGTTGCTAAGCGCGTCGTCTTCTTACCGCGCCAAAGCCATGATAATTATATGCGGCTCCTTGCCCTCGCGGACGTTAGTCTCGACAGTTTTCCATTTTGTGGGGGAAACACTACTTACCAATCGCTCGCTATGGGTACACCTGTCGTTACTCTTCCAAGCGATCAGCTACGCGGGAGGGTCAGCCTGGCGATCTTGCGGCACATGGACTTTGAGGATCTGGTCGCGTGTGACAAGAATCACTACGCACAGATAGCCTTGTCACTTGGATTGGACCACGCCAAAAGAACAATCGTCGAGCAACGCCTTGCAGTAGGGTGTGATCGGATCTTCGACGACCAAACATTTCTCGACGCGGCTGAGACATTTCTGATGGGGGCGACGGCGCCTTAGCAATCAACCAATCAGCACCAGGTCGTCCCGATGAATCAACTCATCACGACCACAATACCCTAAAATTTCAGCGATTTCACCGCTCTTACGGCCAGCAATTCGTGCGGCGTCAACGTCTGAGTAAGCCGTAAGGCCACGACCCAATTCCTGATCATCTTGCGAACGCACAACAACGGCATCTCCCCTCTCGAAACTTCCACGCACCCCAACGACTCCGGCAGGCAACAGGCTCTTTCCTTGCTTGAGCGCTCGTGCCGCCCCGGCATCCACGAGAACCTCCCCGACCGGATTGAGCGAACCGACAATCCAACGTTTGCGCGCCGTCAGCGGCGAGGCCGAGGATACAAACCAAGTGCAGCGCCCCCCGCCAGCAAGCCGCTGGAGCGGGCGCTCCTCGACCCCGTTCGTAATAACCATCCGGCACCCGGCGGCTGTCGCGATCTTTGCAGCTTGGATTTTTGTTTCCATCCCACCCGATGAATATCCGGTCGGCGCCTTACCTCCCATCGCCTCGATTTCCGGAGTAATCTCTTCAACCTTTGAAATGTGAGTGGCATGCGCTTCCGCGCGCGGGTCACGATCGTATAACCCGTCAATGTCCGACAATAATACAAGTGTATCGGCGCTGATCATCGCGGCGACACGGGCGGCGAGCCGATCGTTATCTCCAAAGCGAATTTCCGTCGTCGCCACCGTGTCGTTTTCATTGACAACGGGCACAGCACCAAGAAGCAGCAACTGATTTATCGTACTTCGGGCATTCAGATGTCGGCGGCGTTCCTCAGTATCGCCGAGCGTCAACAGTATTTGAGCGACCGAGATTTCATGACGAGCGAGCGCCTGTTGATAAGCGTGTGCAAGTTGAATCTGTCCGCTTGCAGCGGCGGCCTGCTTTTCCTCAAGGCGCATTGAATTCTGCATCAAACCGAGATGACGCCGGCCGACAGCGATGGCTCCTGACGAAACAATCAGAATTTCCATTCCAACCGCGCGCAGGGAATGAATGTCGTCTGCAAGGGCATTCAGCCAGTCATGGCGAACGGAGCCACTCTTCTCATCGACGAGAAGCGCGGAGCCAATTTTTACCACCAGCCGACGAGAGCACGAAAGGTCGTTGATCATTGTCCTATAGGCCGCATGGTCCAGGGCTTGTCACTACTCGGAGCGGTCGGCGAATTCTCTAAACGCTCTTCAGAAATGATCGAGCCAAGTCTGCGCAAAGCACCCTCAACTCCTGTGCCAGAGGCACTAGAAATTGTTAAAATATCATCTGTTCCGGCAACACCTGCCAATGCTTTCTGTTGCGCAGCGATGGCTTCATCATCGAGCACGTCACACTTATTTAGAGCAATGATTTCAGTCTTCGACGCAAGACCGGCACCATAGGCAATCAATTCATCGCGTACGGTGTGGTAAGCGCCCAAAACGTCTTCCTGCGTCCCGTCGACAAGATGCAGCAGGACACCACACCGCTCGACATGCCCCAAAAAACGATCGCCCAAGCCATGCCCTTCGTGTGCGCCCTCGATCAAACCCGGAATGTCGGCCAAGACGAACTCATCCCCATCCAGATAGACCACACCCAATTGCGGGTACAGCGTGGTGAACGGGTAGTCTGCGATCTTCGGCTTAGCCCGACTGGCCGCGGCGAGAAATGTAGACTTCCCAGCATTCGGTAGCCCGACAAGTCCAGCATCCGCTAGCAGTTTCAATCGCAGCCACACCCACATTTCCTGACCCGGTAACCCAGCGTCGGCATGCCGCGGCGCACGATTTATGGAGGATTTGAAATGGGTGTTCCCGCGACCACCCTCACCCCCGCTTAGCAGGACAACTTTCTGTCCTTCAGAAACCAAATCACCCATCAGGGTCTTATTGTCCTCGGCGAAAATTTGTACCCCTATTGGTAGTTCGATTATCGCTTCCCTGCCGGCGGCGCCCGTCATGTCCTTACCCATACCAGGTCGACCGTTTTCCGCCTTCACATGCTGTCGGTACCGAAAATCAATCAGGGTATTGAGACCGCCAACGGCGACTGCAGCGACGTCGCCACCCCGTCCACCGTCACCTCCATTTGGGCCGCCAAACTCGACAAATTTTTCACGACGGAAGGAGACGCAGCCGTTACCACCGTCGCCGCTCCTCAAGTAGACTTTGGCTTGATCGAGAAACTTCATCCTATCCGCCGTGTTTCGAGCAGGCTACCCAAACGAAAAAGGGGAATGGCCAGCCATTCCCCAAACGTTGCGTCCGTGTCAACAAAAAGCTACGCCGCCGGCGTCACCACCGAAATAGTGGTCCTATTACGGGTTTTATGAAACTTCACCTGACCCTCTGAAAGTGCGAACAGCGTGTGGTCCTTGCCCATTCCGACATTGTCACCCGGGTGGAATTTCGTGCCACGTTGCCGAACCAAAATGTTGCCCGGAATGACAGCTTCGCCGCCGTATTTTTTTACGCCGAGGCGCTTGCCGATAGTATCGCGGCCGTTACGTGAACTACCGCCTGCTTTCTTATGTGCCATGGAATCTCACTCCTTTTCCACCGCCGGCGCTTTGTCGGTAGGCACCGTATCTTTGGCCTTCTTCTTCGGCGCGGCCTTTTTCTTGGCACCAGCTTTTTTCTTACCGTCCGTCAATATATCATCTATCCGTAACACTGTCAGATGCTGACGATGGCCATTGCGGCGGCGATAATTCTGGCGGCGTTTCTTCTTAAACACAATGATCTTACGGTCGCGTATCTGCTTGAGGACAGTGGCCGAAACACTTGCCCCGTCAATCAAGGGGGCACCGACCGTTTGGCCTTTGTCGTCACCGACCATTAGGACCTGATCGAGCGCAATGCTAGCCCCTACCTCCGCGTCGACCTTTTCGACCCGTATGACATCTTCTTTGGCGATCTTATACTGCTTCCCGCCGCTCTTGATCACTGCGAACATCTGACCGTGCTTTCTAGTGTCAGGCGCTTCGCTTCACGCCCTTATTAGACCGCCGCGAATACGCTAAATACCATCGGGCTCACTGGGCGCCCGGAAACGAGCCGCGACTATAGCGCCCGCAAATGCGAAGTCAACGGTTTTGGATAGCAAATTGACGCCTTTCCTTCAATCGCCGCCACGTCCTCTAAGATCAAACACTTCCGTCGCGGGTCCATCCGACTCGAATCCTTGAGCCTTCAATTCACCTGCTTTCGGGTTGGCCAACATGGCAAGGCGCGTATCTTCGTTGACGACTGGATAGTTGAGCCAATTGAAATCGGAAACATGGCTCACGGTGTAACCACTCATCATGCGATGGCGGCGGCAGCTATCAATTCCCCGAGATTTGCCCCGCTTGAATTCGTGTCCCAGCCAATGGTTCGCCGCAGCCGCGGGCGCCGGCAAGACAGAAGCACGACGTTCTAGGCGTTCAATAACGCAACCTTCACCCGGCTCTGTGCCAACAAGTGAGAAGATCGCTGGAATTGCAATTGGTGTCTCGGTCAGCATTTTATATGCTTCATTATAGGTACGACAGTTCTCAACGACCCACCGTAGCAAGTGAACCGGCAGGATGCGACGCCCCGTGAAGGTCTTAACCTTGTTGCAGAGCCAATCGACGTATACCGGCAGGGCAAGACGGCGCACCAACGGCGCCTGATTTAACGCCACCACAAAACGACCAGGCGCCATCGCCTGGACCACGCCCACGAACCCGGGCCAGGTTAGATTATAGAATTCGCCTGCAAGACCGGTCTGCTTGGCAATGACTAGGTTCCGCCCGAGGCCGTGAAACGGCCAATCGAGCGTCCGCAACAGGCGCATTCCTGGAGCCAGCGGATCCTCCATAACACCGCTCGTACAACCCCATTCAAGGCAGAGGTTCATGAACCAGACACCCCGCGGCAGTTTGGCCGCAATCTCAGAAATCTCCGCATTGTGAACATTCCCCGCATAAGAGGACCATAACCGAGATATCTCATCGAGGCTGGCTATAAGTTTCGCACCATATTGCTCCCTGCCAAGCCTAACAATCTCAGCCGCCCGCGCAGGATTGCTCTCGAACAAGGCGAGTGCTCCGCCTCCACCTATATCAACCAACGGAATTCTCGGTAACCGAGCCACTTGTGGTGGACGTTCAGATGACATTTATGCTTAGAACCTCGCGGTTGAATACCAACAATAATTATAGCGGGTTTACCGGGTTAAGCAGAGCGATATCTTGCAGGGCCAAAGCGCTTCGGCTAGTGTCCTGGCCCACGTCGGACGGACAACCCGTCTGCGCCTTCCACGGAGAGATGCCGGAGTGGTCGAACGGGGCGGTCTCGAAAACCGTTGTGCGCGTGAGCGTACCGAGGGTTCGAATCCCTCTCTCTCCGCCATTACCCAGTCCATGACCGTCCAGGACTGGCCGCTAAAATCGATTTAACATATTGATTTATATTGATTAATCAGCCTATGGGTGTTACCATCGTGCGTGGCCGTGCGCCCGAATTTACACCACAAGTGTACATAAAAATGTACGTAGGAAATGCCCCGAACGCTCCATAGACTTACCCCCTCCGGGTCTCCAAATTAACGGGGGCCGGGCTCTACGCTGATGGCGGCGGGCTGTACCAGCAAGTTTCAAGCCCAACTGCTAAAAGCTGGGTATTCCGATATCAGCTGAATGGGCAAAATCATAAAATTGGGCTTGGATCAGTTCGCGCCATCACCCTCGGGGAGGCGCGAGATATAGCCCATACATGTAGAAGCTTAAAAGCCAGGGGTCTCGATCCCAAAGCCCACCGGGCCGCGGAGAAGGCGGTGGCGATCACCTACGTGAGCTGATCGACGAGATTACACCACACCTAATTGTTGCCGACACGCTTGGGCGCTTTAAACGGCCCGGGCAGGAAAAGGGTTATGAGGGTGAGACGGCTGCATTGGCTGAGTTGAAGGCGCTTGTGGATACAGCAGGCGTTGATTGCCTCTGCATCCATCATTCACGCAAGCGATCGATCCACGATGGTGACGACGTGTTTGAGCGGACCCTCGGGTCAACGGCGTTGGCAGCTGTGCCAGACAATCTGTTGTTTCTTGAGCAAATCGAGGGGGTGGTGTCGCTACACTCAAAAGGAAGGCTGATACAGCCGTCAAAGCGTGTCCTGACATTCGAACGCGGTGAGTTTGTTGAACGGAACGAGCCAGGCGCGGATTTACTGGGCAAAGCTGATGTACAGGCTGAAATCTGCAAACTTCTCGGCGAAGACGGTCCGTTGAACCCAACACAGATTGCAACGCGACTGGAACTGGATACCGGCAACGTTTCTCGATACTGCGTGAAGCTGGAACGAAACAAACGCATTTGGCGCGCATCAAAGGGTCAACCGTGGAAATTGCGTGATGTATAGGCTCTTACTATACAATCTATACAACCCCTACAGTAATAGTTCTGTAAACGTTGTATAGTTGTATGGACACTCAGCACGCCAACTTCCTACCATTTTCAGTTTTCCAGCGTGTTTGCTTTCGCCCTGTCGCGCACGAACCCATCCGACTTGAGCAACTTTTTATTCGTTACTGAACGTTTGATCGCCGCTAGCACCATTAATGGGTTTTCAGTACCCTTTATAGATGCCCTTTCGTTTCTCGCGATAAGCCTTGATGGCTTCCGAATGATCGTGTCCTGCGCGGGCAATTGCGATATGCGAACTGACAAGGTCTAAGGCCGTTGCAATGTCGGAATCGAGGCTTTGATTGACCGTACGCTTGATCAGTTGGACCGAAAGCGGTGGCATATCAGCAATCCGCCGTGCGAGTTGCATCGTTGCCGCCATTAGTTCCTTGTCCGGGTAAACATGATTTACTAGGCCAATTTCAAGCGCCGATGCCGCGTCGACAAAATCAGCGGTCCACAAAAGCTCCAGCGCTCTGGCTTTGCCGACTAAACGGGGTAAGAAATACGCACCACCACCACCAGGTAGCAAGCCGATTTTCGCGTAGGTTTCGGCAAACCGCGCGCTTTCTCCGGCCATTCTGATATCGCATGCCAACGCAAGGTCCATGCCACCGCCGACGGCCACCCCGTTCACCGCGGCGATGAGCGGTTTCTCGAAGCGGGCGGCGCGTTTTGGAAATGCCTGTATTTCGTCCCAAATTCGTAATTTCGTTACATGCGGCCGGCTGTCCGAGTCACCTCCCATGCCGCCAATGTCGCCGCCAGATGAGAAACTACGCCCGGCGCCTGTAAGAATCACGGCCCGGACATCGTCGCGGGACTCGCATTCATCGAGAGCTGAAACTAATCCAGTAAGCATCTCGCTGGTGAATGCATTCAGCTTTTCGGGACGATTCATCGTCAAGGTGGCGATGCCGTCATCGATCTCGAATAAGAGAAATTTACTCACTGTGTTTCCTTTTCCCTGAAGGTGGGAAGCCCGAAAATTTTCAGAAATTATGCTATGGAATTAAAAATGATTACACGGTTTAGTTTTTGCCTGAGTTGTATTGAGCATAATTAGCACTGTGCGTAGAATTAAAAATCAGAAGTTTTGAACTTTTTTCTTGTTAACAGACGAATGTGTCATCGACTGGAGTGGGAGTTATGTCTAAGCCGTTAGAAAAAGCCAGCGCGCATGATCTTACAATAAATTGGTTAAAAGCTTTCGAAAATGCGCTTGTAGCTAACGACATGGTCGCAGTGGATGAATTGTTTGTCGAAGACAGCTACTGGCGGGACCTTGTAGCCTTCACTTGGCGTCTCAGTACATTTAGTGGCCTTGGAAATATCAATGCTGCGATGCGCGAATTTGTCTTACCCGCGAGGCCCAAAAATATTCAACTTGCAGTTGACCGCACTCCCCCACGATGGGTCAACAGGGTGGGGGTGGACACGATAGAAGCGATATTCTGCTTTGAAACTAACTCGGGCAAAGGGACTGGTTTGCTGCGCCTCGTGCCGGCCCCCGAGAGTAATATGGGCTTTGCTGCCTGGGTGTTGCTAACTACTCTTGATGAGATCGAAGGGCACGAAGAACAAATTGGCGAACGCCGGCCCCGTGGCGAAGAATGGTCGGGTGGTTTTGGGTCAGAAAACTGGATGGATATCCGAACGCGCCAAATGGCATATGAGGATAGAGATCCGGCAGTCGTTGTTATTGGGGGTAGTCAGTGTGGACTAGGAATAGCAGCCAGTTTAGGCGTTCTTGGTGTTGACACCTTGGTTATTGATAAGAACGAACGGGTCGGGGATGCCTGGCGAAAGCGATACCATAACCTCGTTCTTCACAATGAGGTTTTTGTGGATCACATGCCTTATATGCCCTTTCCGCCAAATTATCCTGTGTACATTCCAAGGGATAAAATTGCGAATTGGCTCGAATTCTACGCCGATACTATGGAAATCAACGTATGGGGCTCTGCCGAATTCATGGGCGGCAGCTATAATGAAGGAGAAGAGCGTTGGCGGCTGAAAATACGCCGCGGGGATGGCAGCGAACGGATATTACATCCGCGTCACGTAGTCATGGCAACTGGTGTCAGTGCATTGCCTGTTATGCCGGATTTGCCGGGTCAAAAAGATTTCCAAGGCGAACTGTTGCACTCCAGTGCCTATATGTCAGGCACAAAGTGGAAAGGCGGTAAAGGTATAGTCCTTGGCACAGGAAATAGCGGGCATGACGTTGCACATGACCTTCATGCGAGCGGCGTGGATACGAAAATTGTCCAACGGAGTTCAACTCTGATCATAAGTCTCAAGGAGGCCCAACGCGTCTACGAACTGTACCAACAGGGCGCACCTATCGAAGATTGCGACCTAGTTGCCACAGCATCACCTTATCCATTGCTCGTGAAGGGCTACCAGATGACAGCTGAGGCATGTAAAAATGCGGACGCGAAGCTACTCGAAGGTTTGGCAGCCCGCGGCTTCCGGCTGGATAACGGCGATCCCGACGATACTGGATATCAAATGAAATATCTTCGGAGAGGAGGCGGTTATTACTTTAACGTTGGTGCTTCCGACTTGATTGTCGAAGGTAAAATTGAGTTGCTACACCATCAGGAAATTGAGCGGGTAGTGGCCAACGGCCTTTTGATGAAAGATGGCAGCGTTGCAGAAGCGGATGTAATTGTTGCGGCAACGGGATACAAAAATCAGCAGGACGTTGTCCG
>JAYZET010000025.1:0-32516 GCA_036337155.1 Pseudomonadota bacterium
TATATTATTAATATATTGTTATTTAAACATAAAATTTAAATATTTTAATGTTCTGGATTAGTATACAGGGATCTATTTATGAGGATTTAGACCCCTAAGAGCGAAAAGTTAAGCTTGTAAAGAAACTTGGATGGAGTGAGAGAGGAAAGGGGATTGAATCGCTGGTGTGAGGGCTTTCTGTGGATAATATGTCGTTATGCTTAAGTTATCCGAGAAGACAGGAAAAGCGTTTCACCTCCACTTAGTCTCTGACGCTACTGGCGAGACTGTCCATAGTGTGGCGCGCGCATGTTTTGTTCAGTTCGAAGGAAACGAGCCAATTGAGCACCATTGGCCCCTCGTTCGTACCAAGGGTCAAATTTCCAAGATACTTCGGAATATCGAGGAGCATCCAGGGGTGGTTTTATTTACTATCGTGAAGGATGATCTGCGAACTGCTTTAGAAATCGGTTGTAGTCGTCTTCATGTCCCCTGCATATCAGTGCTCGACCCAGTCATTCATGCGTTGACCGCATTCCTTGGGCTACAAAGTAGTGGTAAGTCGGGTCGGCAACATACATTGAATTCGGAGTATTTTGATCGAATTGATGCGATGACCTATACCATGAATCACGATGATGGCCAGTCCACCCATGATCTAGATGATGCTGACGTAATTCTGGTTGGCGTCTCTCGAACTTCTAAAACACCAACTTGTATTTACCTAGCAAATCGGGGACTCAAGGCGGCCAATGTGCCAATTGTACCGAATATTCCTTTACCATCTGTATTTGATACTTTTGACAGTGATATCGGTCCTCTTATTGTTGGATTAACGACTGACCCTAAGCGGTTAATCCAGTTACGCCGCAATCGCCTCCGATTGCTTGAGCAAGATACAGATATGGATTATGTCGACCCGAATTTCGTAAGATCTGAGGTTGCGACTGCCCGCCGCCTTTTTGGAGAAAGGGATTGGCCGGTAATTGATGTAACACGCCGTTCTATCGAAGAGACGGCAGCGACGATACTTCAGTATTTTGAACGAGAACTACATGCCTGAAGGTAGTATCGTTCTTGCGTCCGCCAGTCGCTCACGCGCAATACTATTAAAGAAAGCGGGAATCAATGTTGATATTTGTCCCGCAAATATCGATGAGAAAGCCATCAAGGATACTTGCCGACGCGACCATGTCGATGTTGCCACCACGTCAGCGTTACTCGCACGCCGGAAGGCTGAAAAAATTTCTCGCCAATCAGTGGAAGCTTTCGTTATAGGTGCTGATCAAATGCTCGATTGTGGCGGAGATTGGTTAGATAAGCCAACAGATATGAATGCTGCCGCCGAAACTTTACGTCTTCTCCGGGGAACGGTTCACGAACTAGTGACAAGTGTTGGCATTGTGCAGGCTGGTGAAGAAATTTGGAACTATACCGACCGTGCACAGTTGGTGATGAGAGAATTTTCTGACTCTTTCTTACATGATTATCTTGAGCGTGTTGGTGAGGATGCACTGTCCTCAGTTGGTGCGTATCAACTCGAAGGTCTCGGTATCCAGCTGTTCGAGCGTATTGAAGGAGATTACTTTACTATCCTCGGTTTGCCGTTGCTACCAGTTCTTGAATTTTTGCGTGCCAAAGGGGTCGTTGATTTATGAGGGTTTCCGGCAAAACTAAAATTGCTGGTGTAATGGGCTGGCCAATTTCACACTCTCGATCACCGTTGCTTCACGGATACTGGCTGCGAGAATACGGAATTGATGGCTCCTATCTTCCCTTTCCAGTTGAACCGGCTAATCTGAAGGTAGCCTTGCGTGCACTACCTATACTAGGTATTTCTGGAACTAATCTTACGGTGCCACATAAAGAGGCAGCTCTCGAAATCTGCGACCGTGTTGATAAAACGGCGTGGCGTATCGGCGCCGTTAACACAGTTATCGTAGAACAGGATGGGACTCTGTCCGGCAGTAACACTGATGCTTTTGGGTTTATTGAAAACCTTAAGAGCGGGAGTAACTGGCACGTTAAAGATGGTCCTGTAGTCGTCCTGGGAGCAGGTGGTGCGGCACGTGCTGTGGTTGCCGCTCTTGTAAACCACGGCGTTACCGAAATTCGCATCCTGAACCGGACCCTCGACCGTGCAAGTGCGCTAGCGGCCACTTTTGGAGAGAACTGTTGCGCAGCAAAATTAACTGATGCGAATGATGCACTAAAGGGGGCTGTACTCCTCGTCAACACAACGACACTCGGGATGATTGGGCAGCCTCCGCTCGAGCTCTCGATCGAGACTTTACCAAGGGGAGCAACCGTTAACGATATCGTATACGCCCCGTTGCAAACTAATTTGCTTCGGGTAGCGGCGGCGCGTGGCAATCCAGTTGTAGATGGATTGGGAATGCTGTTACATCAGGCACGACCGGGATTCGCTGCTTGGTTCGGAGTTGAACCAAAGGTGACAAAATCTCTGCGCAACACCATTCTTGAGGATTTAAATGCATGATCGTGATCGGCCTAACTGGCTCGATCGGCATGGGCAAGAGTACCGCGGCGAATATGCTTCGCCGGCTTTATGTTCCGGTAAGTGATGCAGATGCAATTGTGCACGATTTAATTGGCCCCGGTGGAGCTGCGGTGGAGGCTATCGCGTCGGCGTTTCCTGACGTGGTATTGGGGGGCACAATTGACCGTGATGCGCTCAGCGCGAAGGTATTCGGGGAATTGGCTGCGCTGAAGCGACTTGAGAATATTCTTCATCCCCTCGTCGAGGACGTCCGTGATCAGTTTATTAAGCGGTCTCGGCGCGATCGCACGCGAGTTGTGGCGCTCGACATTCCGCTACTCTACGAGGTTGAGGCGGATGCACTTTGTGATGCAACGATCGTCATTTCTGCGCCGCCTTTTGTTCAGGCCGGACGAGTTCTTGTTCGGCCAAATATGTCACGGAAGAAGTTCAACGATATTTTGGCGCGACAGATGCCTGATCTGGAGAAACGACGACGCGCAACGTTTGTTGTGCCGTCAGGTAACGGCCGTCGCGCGACACTGCAAGCGCTTGCGCGGATAGTCAAACTGGCCCGACAAAGGCGTCTACCGTCATCTCGGAGGAAGTAGATATTGCGCGAAATTGTGCTCGATACAGAAACCACTGGTCTTGATCCACGAGGCGGCGATCGGTTAGTTGAGATTGGTTGCGTCGAATTGGACAATTATATGCCGACTGGTCGCACCTATCACCAGTATGTCAATCCTGAACGTGATATGCCTGATGAGGCATTTGCCGTCCATGGGTTGTCTGAATCCTTTCTCTCCAAATACCCGACGTTTTCGGAAATTTTAGGCGGCTTTCTAGATTTTATTGGCAACGCCGGTCTGGTTATTCACAACGCTAGTTTCGATCTCGGTTTTATTAACGCTGAATTAGCGCGAATAGGGCAGCCGATGCTCGATACGGCGCGGGCCATCGATACCGTTCAAATCGCGCGGAGCAAATATCCGGGTGCGCAGGCGAGCCTTGACGCACTTTGCCGACGCTTCGAAATAGATCTTTCGGCGCGCACCAAACACGGCGCTTTGCTTGATGCGGAGCTTCTCGCAGATGTATATCTTGAGCTAGTCGGCGGTCAGCAACCTGGTTTCGAATTGGCAGCGGAACGAGCAACGGCGGTTGTGCGTGGCGATCCCGCGAACAACGGTCCCGCTCGTCCGCCACGTCCGCACGATACGAACAAGACGGAACGCGCGGCCCATCAGGCTCTTCTCAAAATGATTAGTGACCCGATTTGGCGTGATTGAAACGTAACATTATTCCTCTTGAGCCGCCTTTGCTGCGTTGTTTGCTGTCTCATGATACATTTTGACGAAGTCTACTGGCTGGATTAGTAATGGTGGGAAGCCCCCATCGCTGATTACGTCAGCAACAATTGATCGTGCGAATGGAAACAATAGCCGCGGTACTTCGATCATGATGAAAGCGTGAAGGTGTTCGTTCGACACTTGCCCCACTTCGACAATGGCGGCGTATGCGAGCTCCGCAATGAATAGGGTGGCGCTCTCACCGGTCGCTTTAGCTTCGACTGTTAGAACCACCTCGACGCGTTTCTCAGAAAGCCGGTGCGCCTCCACCTGGACGTCAATCTGGATGTCCGGAGACTGTTTGTGTGCCTCAATGAACAAATCAGGTGCTGCCGGGCTCTCGAAAGAAAGGTCTTTAACGTACTGATGGCTAATGTTGAACGGAATCTCGGTAGCCATGCCCTCAGATAGTTCGTCATCTGTTTTTTGATCTTCCGACATTTACGCTCCGTTATTTGTTTGGCTGTCGCCAGCTAACACGGAATATTCATTGGCACAACCGTACCACCTCCGGGGTGGTCGCAGTGCGGATTGAATTTCACCAGTTGTGCATTGCCGACAGTGTGTCCGGTAAGGCTCCTGATGAACCCCCAATGACTGACTACTAAAACTTTTCTCCAGTCACTAATCTTGGCCTGTCGAATTCTAAATGCCCGGCAACGCATATCTAGAGTCTCCTCGGATTCTACGGGCGTTGGCCACCAAGAATCGCCAATATGGTCCAGTTTCAGCTTTGGCCAAGCACGACGGAGGTCAGATCCGGGCGTGCCTATGTCGCAGGCGAAAGCGGCGCGTTCTCCGATTTGTGCATCGATGTGAATTGGAACCCCGAGGTACTTGGCGACAATGAAGGCGGTTTCGATCGCGCGAGTATAGGGACTCGTTAAAATTCTATTGATGTTTTGATCCTGCAGATGCTTAGAGACCTTGATAACCTGGCGTCGACCTAGTGTGGTTAGTTTTGGGTCGCGGATGCCGGGATCAACACGTGTTTTTTTATACACCACATTGAACTCGGATTCGCCATGGCGCATTAATATCATTTCGCTTCCTCGTCTTTACGGTTTTTAATTGATGTGCTCGATGATATGTCGGGTTCTTCTTTAACTTCAGAGTAATCACCATTGATGATTGTCCTATCAGCGGTTTGCCTTCTGCTTGTTTGCGCCTGGCTTTCTGTGTCGACATGGAAGGCGCTCTGACGCGAAAGCATTCGAAGAATGCCCCCACCGAGGAAGCTGCGCACTGTCGGGACAAGCAGAGTGAAACCGGCCAAATCGGTCAAAAATCCTGGCGTTAAAAGCAGCAAACCTCCAACAAGAAGGCATAGGCCTGAGAACACCTCACCCATGGGGATTTCTCCCCGCTTCAGTTTAATTTGGGCACGAGATAAAGTTCTCAAGCCCTGATGTTGCAACAAAATTGCGCCTAAGACAGCAGTCAGAACAACTACGCCTATAGTGGGCCATAAACCAAACTGCTCACCGGCCTGTATAAAGACAATGATTTCAGCAATTGGTAATCCGAGGAAAAGAAGTATTACAACGACCGGCATGCTTGCTCTTTGTGGGCAGAACCCCTATCTAACAGGGGTTTTGTGAGACCCTGAAACGCCCTGTGAAGCAGGAGTAGATTAGCTTTCCTTTAACCTAAGGGCGAAAGGGATTGTTCGCAACGGTGGCACCGTCCTTAAGCACGGAAAGGGTTTTAAATGAGTGGCGGTTTGGGCTTTATAGATATCATTCTTTTTGGGATGCTGGCCGCGTTCCTGGTCTATCGGCTGACCAATGTGCTCGGCAAGCGAACTGGACATGAACAACGGCGCCCGGACCTATTCGGCAAGTCCGATGGCGCAGACGCATCAGGGGAAGATAACGTCGTTACGTTACCGGATCACTCTTCCGAACCGGAAGAGATCAAGAGTGATCCGGAATCACCGTTAGAAGCTGCCCTTACGCAAATCAAACTCGTCGATCAGAATTTCGATGAAGGGGTATTTCTTGGGGGCGCTAGGGCGGCCTTCGAAATGGTCGTTGATGCATTCGCACAGGGTGATACAGATACACTGCGCAATTTGTTGAGTGACGAAGTATACGAGAATTTTGCGGTAGCGATAAGGGATCGAGAATCGAAGGATCGAACCCTTGAGACCACGGTGGTTGGTGTTGATGTTGCCGACATTGTAGAGGGTGAAATTCAGGGCAAGGATGCACTGATAACAGTTAAATATATTAGTGAGCAGGTCAACGTGACACGTGAAGCAGGCGGCGAAGTTGTAGGGGGTGACCCGAGCGCCGTGGTCCGGGTCACTGATCTTTGGACTTTTGCGCGCGATGTATCTTCAACGGATCCTAATTGGACCCTAGTCGCAACCCGTAGTCCCAACTAGTCTGTATAAGAGCGAGAACGCTATGATGCGGGTCTCCTCCGCTCTCGCCATATTTATCGTGTTATTAGCGGGTTGCGTGAGTCGCGATAAACAACATGCGCCAAATTCCATTAAATTGTCGGAGGCGGCCTACAGGGATTTGCCGGCGTGGCGGAACGATCAGCATGCTGATGCCATTCTAGCTTTCAAGCTCTCATGTCCAAAACTAATTTCCGGAAAAGCTCGATCAATTAGTGACCGAATTATTGCCGCCGGCGATTGGGTGCCTATCTGTCGAGCTGCAAGTTATGTCACGGCGACGGACCATGCCGTGGCAAAGAGGTTTTTTGAGCGTTGGTTCGTTCCCTTTCTCGTTTCGACGCGTGGTGTGAGCAGTGGTCTGTTTACGGGATATTTCGAAGCTGAGCTGCGTGGTTCGCGGATCCGTAGGGGAAAGTTTCAGGTGCCGCTTTTCGGATTGCCATCGGATATGGTGCGCGTCGAGCTAGGTCAATTTGATAACGCTTTTAGAGACACGCGAATTGTTGGTCGAGTCGCTGGTGGAAAACTTCTCCCTTATTATCGGCGAAGTGCGATTCAGGATGGTGCGATCGAGGAGACGGCGCCGGTTGTCGCTTGGGTCGACGACGAGATAGATGCGTTTCTGCTGCATGTCCAGGGTTCTGGTCGGATACGCCTAGAAAACGGTGGCGTTCTGCGGGTCGGCTTTTCGGGACATAACGGACACAGTTACGTATCCATAGGCCGTATCCTAATTGATGCCGGCGAGCTTTCGCCTGGCCAAGCCGGTTGGCGCGAAATCCGGAAGTGGATTTCACGCAATCCCGAAAAGGCGACTGGGTTACTTGCGCAAAACCCAAGGTATATTTTCTTTCGAGAGATTTCAGGAATGGGCCCGATCGGTGCGCAGGGTGTGCCCCTAACACCTCGCCGTAGCCTTGCTATCGACCCAAAGTTCATACCCTTTGGCGTACCTCTTTGGCTCGATACGAAATGGCCTGGGACAGGGGGACGGCCACTGCGCCGGTTAATGATAGCCCAGGATGCTGGAAACGCTATAAAGGGACCAATTCGGGGAGATTTTTTTTGGGGCTATGGAAACGATGCATTGGCCGAAGCAGGCCGTATGAAGAGTTGGGGGAAATATTTTATATTGCTGCCACGGTCAACGGTGACACCAATTTCCTGAACCGTTGCCTTTCTGCGATTTCGCCCTCATTCTAGCGCCTAATCCAATAAGAAGGACGTTCTATGAGGGACAATAGCGACAGTCGGCCGCGTGTCGGTCTATTCGTTACCTGTCTCGTCGACTTGATCCGGCCCTCGGTTGGTTTTGCAGCGGTGAAACTGCTTGAGGATGCCGGCTGCGACGTGTCGGTACCCGCAACTCAAACTTGCTGCGGTCAGCCCGCATATAATTCTGGTGACCGGCCAAATGCCACTGAAATTGCGCGGAGCGCCATTGAGGCATTCGATGGCTATGACTATGTTGTTGTGCCGTCTGGTTCTTGCTCCGGCATGTTGACTAAGCATTACCCGGAACTGTTTGTGAATAGTGACGCTATGGCGTCGCGTGCTCGTGATCTTGCGCGGCGGACATATGAATTGATTTCTTTTCTCACCGATGTTTGCGGTGTCGCAGAGGTCAACGCGACATTCGATGGCGCCATTACCTATCACGATTCATGTTCCAGCCTGCGGGAAATGGGTGTGAGCGCTCAGCCACGCAAGCTGCTGCAGTCGATACAGGGCATTGAGCTTCGAGAGTTGACCTTCAACGAGGCGTGCTGCGGTTTTGGTGGTACATTCTGCGTCAAGTATCCTGACATCTCGAACAAGATGGTTGGCGATAAGTGCGCCGATATACAGGAGACCGGCGCCTCAATGGTACTGGCTGGTGATATGGGTTGTTTGATGAACATTGCCGGCAAACTGAAGCGAGAAGGTGCTGCGGTTGAAGTGCGGCATGTTGCCGAAGTTCTCGCTGGTATGACAGACGTGCCTGCGATCGGCGAAATGGAATAGGGTGATGCAGAAACCGACGACGCGGAAGTTCATCGAGAATGCGAAGCAGGCACTCAACGACGAAAACCTGCAAGTTGCGCTTACCAAGATGAAGTCGGGATTTGTCGATCGGCGCTCGGAGGCGAGGGCGCGGTTACCGGAATTCGACAATATCCGCGAGCGGGCACGCGAGATTAAGAATCACACGCTCGAACATCTCGATTATTACCTCGAGCGTTTTGAACGAAAGGTAATCGAGCAAGGTGGTAATGTTCATTGGTGCGCGACGCCAGAGCACGCGAGACAAACCGTGCTAGATATTTGTCAGCGTCTAGATGCCAAGATTGTGACCAAGGGAAAGACGATGATCGCTGAGGAGATCGGTCTTAACGATTTTTTTGAGGAGAAAGGCATTGAGCCGATCGAAACCGATCTGGGTGAGTATATTATTCAGCTCCGTCACGAGACGCCGAGCCACATCATCGCTCCTGCAGTGCATGTATTAAAGCATGAGGTCGCTCAGGCCTTTGTAAAAAAGCATACTCACCGTGATCGGAACCGATTGCTCAATGAGCCGCGCGCGCTTCTTGACGAAGCGCGGGAGGAACTGCGCCAAAAGTTTATCGACGCGGATGTTGGTGTCACCGGCGCTAACTTTTTGATCGCCGAGACCGGAACCTCTGTGATCGTCACCAACGAGGGCAACGGCGATCTCACGCAGACCATTCCGAAAGCACATATAGTGCTGGCAAGCCTGGAAAAAGTCGTACCGACCTTGGACGATGCCGCTACCATCTTGCGCGTGCTGGCGCGGTCAGCGACAGGTCAGGAGGCTTCAGTCTATACTACTTTCTCGACGGGTCCGCGCCGTACCAACGATCCTGACGGACCGGGCGAATACCACGTGGTACTGCTTGATAACGGTCGCACAAAGATGATTGGCACGGAGTTTCAGGAAATGCTCCGCTGCATTCGTTGCGGCGCCTGTCTCAATCATTGCCCTGTCTATAACTCTGTCGGAGGGCATGCTTATGGCTGGGTCTATCCGGGCCCTATGGGTTCGGTTCTTACTCCGTCCCTGATTGGCGCCGAGGAGGCGGCTCACCTACCAAATGCATCTAGCTTCTGCGGACGCTGCGAGGAAGTCTGTCCAATGAAAATTCCACTGCCGAAGTTGATGCGGTATTTGCGGGAACAACAGTACGAGGCAGGCTATGGTCACTCTGCGATACGCACGGGCCTCAAGATGTGGGCCTTCTGTGCAAAGCGGCCGAAACTTTATCATTTCCTTGCGGGATTGAAGTTTAGCTTGCTTGGTGCGCTGGGACGGGGCAAGGGTCGATTCCGCAATCTACCGGGCGCTGGCGGGTGGACCAAATATCGCGATTTTCCAGCACCCCAGCCGGGTGGCACGTTCCAGTCTCAGTGGTCCGCCCGGGTTAAGGCACGGGGGTTGGGCGGTTGAGCGGGCGCGATGAAATTCTTAATGCCATTAGAAAAGGTCTCGGACGGGGCGAACTTGCGGACTTAAAGAAGTCTGCTCTGGAAAATCGAATCGCGGCGCACCCACGCGGACCGCGGCTGAGCCGTATTGATATAGATGAAAGCCAACTTGCAGATCTCTTCGTTGAGTACGCCGAGGGGGCAGATGTTTCGGTTGATCGAGTAGCTACTGTGAAAGATGTGCCCGATAAGGTCGCTGACTATCTGACCAACGAGAACCTGCCGGCGAATATCCGCATGGCACCTGATCCTTTACTCGATGGTATTCCCTGGGATAAGCGCCCGACCTTGACTATCACCCGTGGCAAGACAGATGGCACGCACGAAGTTGGGCTCACCGGTGCCTTTGCCGGTGTCGCTGAAACTGGCACGGTGATAATGCATTCGGGTCCGGAACATCCGACGACGCTCAACTTTCTTCCCGACACCCACATAGTGGTAGTTCCCAAGAGCCGTATCGTTGGGTCCTACGAGGATGCCTTGGATATGGTTCGTATGGGCGAGATGCCTCGCACCGTCAATTTCATTACCGGCCCGTCTCGCACAGGAGATATCGAACAGACAATCTTCATGGGAGCGCACGGTCCCCGTCGCATGTATATCGTGCTGGTTGAGGATGAATGATGGAGGGTAGCGAGCACGAGGACAATCTGTTCCGCCGAGCGATGCAGGACGTTAAGCCTTTAAAGCGCCGCGCCCTTCATGTTGAAGCGGAGAAGGGATCGCCTGGTGCCAGAGAGACAAAAAATTCGTCAGACGAAAAGCGGATGGTGCCAATTCAATCCTCTACATTACCCGCACCGAATTTAAAATTGGCGTACACATATCTTGAACATGGAGACATCGTGGGTGTTGACCGGCGCACCGGCCAGCGCTTCAAGCGTGGCCAGTTGCCAATAGAAGCCTGTCTTGACCTTCATGGTATGACCCAGGAGGAGGCTGATCGCTCCCTATCTAAGTTCTTAACGGGCCAACAATTGGCTGGCCGACGCTGTGTCATTGTGGTGACTGGCAAGGGTGTAGGGAAGAAAGGCGCCGGGGTACTGCGCAGCGCAGTGCCGCGATGGTTAAATCAAATGCCCAATCGCGACAAGGTACTTGCCTTCGATTACGCGCGACAGAAGGACGGTGGGGTGGGAGCGCTATATATTTTGTTGCGTCGCCGCCGGGGTTCAACCGGATGACGCCGCTCGGCGTCAGGCTACGTGAGCTCCGAGCTCGCAAGGGCGTGAGGCTTTCGGAAATGGCGGCAGAACTCGACGTGAGCCCCGCTTATTTATCGGCTTTAGAGCACGGCAAACGCGGTCGTCTGACAACACTCAGGCTTCATCAGATTTGCGCCTATTTCGACATAATCTGGGACGAAGCGGACGATCTCCATCGCCTCGCTAGTTTGTCTCACCCCAAAGTGACCATAGATACTTCCGACCTTTCTCCCGAGGCTACAGAACTAGCTAACCGCTTGGCAGAGAAAATTGGGCAGCTGGACGATGAACAGCTGACGCGGATACTAACTGCGCTAAAGCAATAGGGATGGCCACTACAAAATAAACTTGCTGAGATCTGTGTTCGTAGCAAGATCCGAAACCTGGGCTCGCACGTATTCGGCGTCAATCGCCACGGTATCGCCTTTGCGGTCGGTCGCAGTAAAAGAAATCTCGTCGAGCAATTTTTCCATCACGGTGTGTAACCGCCGCGCACCAATGTTCTCGACAGAGGCATTCACCTCAGCCGAGACTCGAGCAAGTTCGTCAATTGCGTCCTCAGTGAATGTCAGCTCTACGCCCTCCGTCTCCATTAAGGCTGCGTATTGCTTGATCAGGCTATTTTCCGGTTCTCGCAAGATGCGGCCGAAATCTTCCTCTGAAAGTGCTTTGAGCTCTACCCGAATCGGCAAGCGCCCTTGAAGTTCTGGCAAGAGGTCGGACGGCTTGGCGACATGAAAAGCCCCCGAAGCGATGAACAGTATGTGGTCGGTCTTTACCGGGCCGTGTTTGGTCGAAACCGTGGTACCCTCGATTAGAGGTAATAGATCTCGCTGCACGCCCTCGCGGCTCACGTCGGCGCCATAGCGCTCGGCGCGGGCACAGATCTTGTCAAGTTCGTCGAGGAATACGATGCCATTCTGTTCGACGACATCGATCGCCTCTCGGACAATTTTATCCTCGTCAACCAGCTTGTCGCCCTCTTCGTCGATCAGCACGTCGTAGGATTCTGCGACCGTCATGCGGCGCGGCTTGGTCCGCCCCCCCAATGCCTTTCCAAGCATATCGTTGAGATTAATCATGCCCATTTGTGCGCCGGGGGATCCCGGGATATCGAAGGTAGGCAGACCTATCGAGCCGCTATCAGAAACTTCGAGTTCAATTTCCTTGTCATCGAGTTCACCGCTCCGCAGCTTCTGGCGGAAGCTATCACGGGTTGTTTGGCTGGCGTTCTCACCGACCAGCGCATCGAGCACCCGCTCCTCAGCCTGAAGCTCTGCCTTGGCGTGAACCTCCTTACGGTGTTGGTCCCGCACCATGTGGATCGCGCTCTCAACGAGGTCGCGCACAATCTGCTCAACATCGCGTCCGACGTATCCAACCTCAGTGAATTTTGTTGCCTCAACCTTGAGGAACGGTGCCTTATCAAGCTTCGCGAGGCGGCGGGCGATTTCCGTTTTGCCAACACCGGTTGGTCCAATCATAAGGATGTTCTTCGGCAGCACTTCTTCACGTAATTCTTCTGGCAACTGTTGGCGCCGCCACCTGTTGCGAAGCGCCACAGAGACAGCGCGTTTGGCTTCGTTCTGGCCAACAATGTGACGGTCAAGTTCGGAGACGATCTCGCGTGGACTGAAATTGGTCATACGGTCTCCAAGACGATGAATTCGTTAGTGTAGACGCAAATGTCAGCGGCGATTTTCATGGCGGTCCGGGCGATTGCCTCAGCATTCATGTCGTTACGATCCATTAGGGCTCGGGCTGCGGCGAGCGCGTAGTTGCCGCCCGAACCGATGCCTATCAGACCATCCTCCGGTTCCAGCACGTCGCCGATACCGGAAAGGATCAGCGAGACTGATGGGTCAGCCACCGCCATCATCGCCTCAAGACGGCGGAGATAACGATCCGTTCTCCAGTCCTTGGCGAGCTCTACACAGGCCCGAGTCAATTGCTCGGGGTATTGTTCAAGCTTCTCCTCAAGACGCTCAAACAGCGTGAATGCATCCGCGGTAGCGCCGGCGAAACCAACGACTACCTTTCCATCGGCTATGCGACGCACCTTGGTGGCGTTTGATTTTATGACTGTTTGGCCGAGGCTTACTTGACCGTCTCCGGCGACGACTACCATGTCGTCTTTGCGGACCGAGAGGATAGTCGTACCGTGCCAGGATTGGGGCTCGCTCATAGAGTGTCCGATTTAAATTACCGTTGCCTCATGTGGCGAGGATTAGCGGCTTGGTCAAGGGCTGTGCATTGGTAAAGCCCCTTTTGTGAAGCCGCTTAGTCAAGCTCCATACCGTCCATGCCTGAATTTCTGCGGCACTGGGCAATCATTTCTCGGATTTTGGGACCGAGCGCGGCCGGATCATCCATTTGATCAATCTCGGCGCCACGCCGCCATCCCTCGCAAACCGCGACCATGCCTGCTCCCGCCTGAATGACGCGACCGGTGATATCCTGAGCTTCCTCGCTTGCAAGGTAGACGACGGTTGGTGAGACCCAGCTCGGATCTCTAACTTGCTTGTCCTCTTCTGTATATTCGCGAAGGTTGTCGGTCATGCGCGTGTAAGCGCTCGGCGAAATCGCATTGACAGTGACCCCGATCCGGGAAAGCTCGCGCGCCGCTATAATAGTAAAGGCTGCGATCCCCGCCTTGGCGGCCCCGTAATTTGTTTGACCAATATTGCCGTATATGCCGGACGTTGAACTGGTGTTGATGATCCGACCCATCACCGGTTTGCCATCTTCATTCTGTTTTGACATGGCCCGCCAATAAGCCGCGGCATGACGTGCTGGGGCAAAAGTGCCCTTGAGGTGGACTTGAATGACAGCGTCCCACTCCTCTTCGGTCATGTTCACCAGCATACGGTCGCGTAGTATACCAGCGTTATTAACCAAGATGTCGAGTTTGCCAAAGGTATTGATTGCCTGATCAATCATATTCTTGGCGCCGTCAAAATTGCTCACGTCGTCGCCGTTAACCACGGCTTGGCCACCGTGGGCTTTGATCTCATCAACCACCTGCTGTGCTGGTGAGGTGTCCGCACCCCGTCCATCGACCGCCGCGCCAAGATCGTTGACGACGACCGTCGCGCCGGCCTTAGCCAATTGTATTGCATGTTGCCGCCCGACACCTCGCGCCGCTCCTGTGACAATGGCCACCCGCCCTTCACATAATTCGGACATTTAATACCCCTTCTCTTTGGACTTAGGTGCTCCGCTGGCTGGTTTGCCCGCTTCACGCCGAAACAGATTGCGCAGAATTATCTAGAGCGTCGGGTCGGAATGTCTCGTAACGGAATGCCACTGATCGCAATGGCTATCTGTTAAGAAATTGGTACGGGTGGTGTCTGCGGTAACTTCCTGTTAAAAGACGCCGCGTTAATCAGTGGGGGATTAAAACATGCGCCAGGCAAGCGTCGAGCGCAACACCAAGGAGACGCAGATTTCCGTTACCGTCAATCTTGATGGTGACGGAAGTTACGATGTCTCGACCGGAATTGGGTTTCTCGATCACATGTTGGAACAATTATCTCGGCACAGTTTGATCGACCTTACTTTGCGTGCGCAAGGCGACTTACATATCGATTGCCACCACACCGCGGAAGATACGGGCTACGCGGTAGGTGAAGCGATCAGTAACGCGCTCAGTGATCGCGCTGGCATCATACGTTACGGTGATGCGCTAATTCCAATGGACGAAACTTTGACGCGCGTCGCGCTCGACTGCTCGAACAGGGCTTACCTTGTTTGGAAAGTCGATTTCTCGCGTCCGAAACTTGGCGTCATGGATACCGAGGTGTTTCAGGAATGGTTTAAGGCCTTTGCCCAATCTGCGGGCCTGACCCTGCACGTCGAGACGATCTATGGCGAAAACAATCACCATATTGTTGAGTCGTGCTACAAAGCCTTGGCGCGGGCGCTCAAGATGGCGATCGCCATCGATCCCCGGAAAGCGGATGCGGTACCTTCGACCAAGGGTGTACTCGGCGGTTCGATGTGAGATGACCCTCGTTATCATTGATTACGGGTCGGGAAATCTGCGCTCTGCAGCCAAGGGTTTCGAAAAATTCGCTAACGAATCTGTCTTAGTGACCCCAGATCCAGACGCCGTCGCTCGGGCCGACCGTATCGTCTTGCCGGGCCAAGGTGCATTCGGCGATTGTCGCCTGGGCCTTGCCGCAGTTGACGGGATGGTCGAGGCGCTGTCCGATGCGGTGCTGCGGCGTGCCGTGCCGTTTTTCGGCATTTGTGTTGGCATGCAGTTGCTTGCGACTGCGGGTCTTGAGCACGGCCGTCAGGCCGGGCTTGGTTGGATTGCTGGCCAGGTAAAGCCATTAGCGCTTGATGACGAAGCGCTCAAGATTCCGCACATGGGGTGGAACGAGTTGACCCTTCACCGCGAGCATCCCGTTCTCTACGGTGTTAAAAACGGTGATCACGTCTATTTCGTGCACAGCTACCATTTTGAGACCGATCTGCCTGATGCCTTGATTGCAACGTCGGAGTATGGCGGTGAGCAGACGGCCATCGTTGGGCGCGACAACATCTTTGGTACGCAATTTCATCCAGAGAAGAGTCAAGCGACGGGGTTGCGTATGATCGAGAATTTTCTTGGTTGGAGACCTTGAAACATGGCTGATGTGTCGGTTGAAAAATTGGACAATGTTTCCCGGCGTGACCTTAACGATCTCTGCGATGCTGCCGAAGCTGCAATCGAAGAGGGTGGCGGGTTCGGCTGGTTAGACGTGCCTGAGAGGGGCGTGTTGGAAAACTATTGGCGTGGTGTTCTTTTGGTGCCAGAGCGGACGCTCTTTGTCGGCCGGCTCGACGGCGTTATTGCCGGTTCCGCGCAGTTAGGGAGACCGACTAAGAATAACGAGGCACAGTCACACGCGGCGATGTTGACGACAAATTTTGTGGCCCCTTGGGCGCGCGGTTACGGTATAGGGTTCGGCTTGATAGATGCGGTTGAACGTCTCGCCTTGAAAGAGGAATATACGGTCCTTAATCTGGATGTTCGTGCCACGCAGGACGCTGCAATCGCACGTTATGATTCTCTTGGCTTCGTACGCTGGGGGGAGAACCCCTACTACGCGCGCGTCGGCGACAAGTGGGTCACGGGCTATTATTATTTTAAGGAATTATGGTCGGAGGAGAGCGAATGATTTTCTATCCGGCGATCGATTTGAAGGATGGTCGATGTGTACGTTTACGGCTTGGCAATATGGAGGATTGCACTGTCTACAACGATGATCCAGTAGCCCAGGCATGTGAGTTTGCCGATGCTGGCTGTGACTGGCTGCATTTGATTGATTTGAATGGCGCCTTCGCCGGCAAACCGATCAATGCTGAGGCAGTTGAGGCAATCATGGCGGCGGTCGAAATTCCGGTGCAGGTCGGTGGTGGTATCCGTGATTTGACGACAATTGAGGCCTGGTTAAGCTTTGGTGTCCGTCGGGTAATTCTGGGGACAGCCGCGGTTAAAGACCCAGACCTAGTAATCGAGGCGTGCCGGTTGTGGTCTGGTCGGGTCGCCGTCGGTGTCGACGCCAAAGGGGGTAAGGTCGCTGTCGAAGGTTGGGCAGAGGTGTCTGAGCTGACCGCCGAGGCACTGGCTGCCCGGTTTGTGGACGCGGGTGTTGCAGCGATCATTTATACTGATGTCGACCGCGACGGTATGCTAGTGGGTCCTAATATTGCCTCGACCTCGGCACTTGCCGCTGCTACGCCGATCCCAGTAATCGCTAGTGGAGGGATCTCTTCGCTCGATGATTTGCTGGCTCTTAAGAGGGCGGGCAACATTGCTGGAGCGATCAGTGGGCGCGCACTATACGATGGAAGGATCGATCTCAATACGGCCTTGGCGCATCTGGCAGCAGCGCGATGCTGAAAACGCGCATAATACCTTGTCTAGACGTGCATGCAGGCCGCGTTGTAAAAGGGGTCAACTTCGTCGATCTCCGCGATGCTGGAGATCCCGTTGAGCAGGCTCGTGTCTACGATAAGGCTGGCGCGGATGAGTTGACCTTTCTGGACATCACGGCATCGTACGAGTTGCGGGACACTATATACGATGTAGTGGCTCGCACAGCGGAGAAGGTCTTTATGCCACTTACCGTCGGAGGCGGCGTGCGGACCGTTGAGGATATCCGTAAGCTATTACTTGCAGGTGCGGACAAAGTGTCGATCAATACGGCCGCGGTTCAGAGACCAGAATTCGTTGCCGAAGCGGTGACTCGTTTTGGCAGCCAATGCATAGTTGTTGCAATTGATGCTAAAGTAACTGGGCTTGGTAAATGGGAAGTTTTTACTCATGGAGGCCGCAATAAAACCGGCATCGACGCAATTGAATGGGCAAGACGCATGGCGGATAATGCAGGTGAGTTGCTGCTTACCTCAATGGATCGTGATGGCACCAAGAGCGGATTTGATATTACTTTGACCCGTACCATTTCTGACGCGGTGCGGGTGCCTGTCATCGCCAGCGGTGGTGTTGGGACCCTACAGCATATGGTGGACGGCGTGATCGAAGGGCATGCTTCGGCTGTTCTGGCAGCCTCAATCTTCCATTTCGGTGAATTCACTATTGCTGAAGCTAAAGATTACATGGCCGCACAGGGCGTGCCAATTCGCCCCTGACAGGCCACTAAAATTCCGCCAGGGCTGGAGTGCTATGACCAATAAATCCGGCATCAACGCCGAAATCCTAGATCGCTTGTTCACGGTAGTTGAAAGCCGTCGTGGTGGCGATCCAGCGTTATCCTATACCGCAAAACTATTGGCGGCGGGCACACCAAAAATTGCCCAGAAGGTCGGCGAAGAAGCTTTCGAAACCGTAATCGAAGCGCTGGCCTCGCGGGATAGCAAACTTGTAGAGGAAAGTGCCGATCTGCTTTATCACTTGTTGGTTTTGTGGGCAGTCAAGGGCGTGCGGCCTGAGGAGGTATGGACTGTTCTGCTGGACCGTTTCGGCATTTCCGGTATGGATGAGAAGAATTCGAGAGGGGAGAACTAGCCGATGGCCTATGACGATCAGAATATTTTTGCAAAAATTCTTCGGCGTGAAATACCCTGCGATAAGATATTTGAAAATGACCACGCGCTTGCATTTTGGGACATTAATCCCCAGGCACCAGTACACGTGCTAGTGATTCCAAAAGGTCCTTATGTTTCCTATGCTGATTTTTCGAATCAGGCAAGCGATGCCGAACTCGCTGGTTTCATGCGGGCCGTCGGAGTTGTGGCCCAGAATCTCGGCGTGCTGGATGCAGGCAGTCGCATTCTGTCCAACCAAGGTAAGGAAGGACACCAAGAAGTACCCCATTTCCATCTCCACCTTTTCGCTGGCAAGAATCTCGGCCGAATGATCAAGCCGATCGAAAAATAGTCACTTTAAGAATCTTTTCGGTCAAGGGGGGATTTTGGGTCTCCTAATATTGGTCCTGATTAACTACCACTCAACGCTTGAGATACTTCCGTCTTTGGTAGTGAAAATTTGAGTTTGGAATCCAAATGCCGTGTTTTCTGTTGCAGTGCGTTCTCTTAGAAGCTGAACTATAATTTATAGACAAGCCAGTAAATCGGAAAATTTCCGGTTTAAGAGTTGGCGTCAGTTCTCAATTGAACTCCGGTTTGAGACCCCTTTGTGACGTTCGTGTTAGATGTAATTATGATCAATTTGATGCTGCCTGTTTTCTGCGGAAACTGAGGCTCCGGGATTTTTCCAATCGGAGCTTAGTCGCTCCGCTTGTTGCGTAGCTCGGCGATCTCCTCGCGCAAAGCCTGGATTGCCGTCAGGAGTTCCAGGCGCTCTTCTTGGCTGTGCTCCTCATCCTCCTGTACTTCTTGCATAGAGTTAACGACTATTGCGATAAAAAGGTTAAGGACGGCAAAGGTAGTTACGAGTATGAACGGTATGAAGAATGCCCAGGCCAGTGGGAACTGCTCCATCACTGGGCGCACTATACCCATGGACCAAGACTCAAGCGTCATGATTTGAAAAAGTGAGTAGAGTGACGCGCCGACCGAGCCAAACCATTCATCAAAAACGGTGCCGAAGAGCTTTGTCGCCATCACCGAAAATACATAGAAAACGAGCATCATCAAAAGCATGATTGAACCCATACCTGGGATTGCCTTAAGGAATGCCTGAACCACCAGACGCATTTTGGGTACCATGGAGATTAAGCGGAAGGCCCGCAGCACGCGGAGCGCACGCAGTACCGAGAAACCTTCACTTACGGGGAGGAGGGCGATCGCGATGATAATAAAGTCAAATATGTTCCAAGGGTCTCTGAAATACCGCAATCGCATTGCGTAAAGCTTGAGCAAGATCTCGGCGATGAATATAGAAAGCGCCAGCGTATCGAGTGCAATTAACCAACTTCCGTATGCTTCCATTGCAGCTGTGGAAGTTTCGAGCCCGAGTACAACGGCGTTCAACATAATGATGATTAGGATGAATCGTTGGAAGAAATTTGAGTCGACGAATCTCCGGGCACGAACCCGAAAAGTTACAGGTGCAGAAGTGTCGGCCATTCAGTTCTCTCCAGAACCCTTTCCATTGCAAATGGATCGCAGACTGATGAGGATCAGCAACAGGTCAAGGGTGTGTTACGTTTAACGCGCGTTTGAAATTGATTCTGCCGCCCGGCGACCGGTAATTACTCCCTTGGATAGGCCACCAAGATAGGCGGCGTTGGGACCACCTTCAATGCCTCCAGTCGCGGAGCCTGCCGCAAACAATCCTGGTATGGGGAAGCCGTCTGTGTCCAGGACACGGCTTTGTGAGTCGATGGCGATACCCCCCATCGTATAGGTGATGCCGACACACAGCTCTATTGCATGAAACGGAGCGGTGCGGATTGGTTGAGCGGGGACAACGGTTGCCGTCCGCGTGGGGCTGAGCTTTGCTGTTGTATCGCTTTCGATTGCTGCGTTATAGGCTGTAACTGTCTTGCTCAGTGCGTCAGCGGGCACTCCGAGTTGTTCTGCTAGGTCTTCAATCGTATCGGCGACGAAAACAGTACCACCCTCGTTGACAAAAGCCGGATTCATGCAGGGCGGATAACGATTGTCCGCCGCGAGGCCTGTCCAGACCGCATTGTCAAAGACAACGGCGATAGAAAGAGGGTCTTCCAGCTTGGCAATTTCGTTTGCAAGATATATCCCACCCTTCCCTTCGTCTAAAAACCGTTTACCGTTTTTATCGATCAGGATTGAAGATCGTGCGATGGCGTCGGCAGTCGGATAGGGCCAGAGTTTTTCGTTCTTGAAGGCTTCGCGGCCGAGAAGGTGGCCGTAGAACCGGTCCATCCCGATCAGTTTTGCCCCGACGTTCTCCGCCATACGCAAACCGTCACCGCACCCAGTGCCAGCACCCCGAGTAAAAAGAGCATCCGGTTTCGAGCCAATATATTTACGCAGAAGATTGGGATCAGCTTGGAAACCGCCGTCGCAGATCACGACGGCTGAGGCGCGGTACTCGACTGAGCTGCCGTCCTGTTCGGCACGCAATCCGACAATCTCACCGTCTTCGACTATCAGCGCTCGTCCACGGACTCCGTGCTCTATAACGCCGCCACCCGCCACGACCGCGCTCATCAGCTTGCGGAGTAGAACGTCTGGTCCACGGCCTTTCCAGTCGAGGCCCGGTCGCCTGGGCCGCGGCGGCGCTAGCACCCAGCGCATGAATTCGACGGCGCCCCCTTTCACGAACTTAGCGCCTCTGTCGCGCAGCCAATCAAGTAATCCTCCTGCATCCTCGGCCATGATCAGAGCAAGGCTGTTCTCGCTGCCAACCAAGTCTTTGATCTTCGCGGCGATGTCATTTTTAGGTGCGCGCAAGTCCTTTTCTGCCACGTGGATGACGCCGCCGGACCAACGACTATTGCAGGGGTAGTCGGGCGTCTTTCCCTTTTCGAGCACCAAGGGCTTCAGTCCATTTTGGACGGCTTGGACTGCCGTCGAAAGGCCGGCGATGCCTGCGCCGACGATGATTAAATCTTGGGCCAAAAAATTGCTCCCGAGCGGTTTTGCCAATGGTTTCGGCTTTGAACTTGATGTAGGCTCGTTGTGCGCCCGGGCGAGAGGATTGTTATTATCGGCTCGTCGTTTGGCCTTCACGAGCTTTGTTAAGTCTACATGTGTGAAATCTGCGCTCTGATTTCCGGCGTTGGTTCCAAATATTCATATTTGTTTTTAACTCGCAAATTGATGAAAACCTGGTATAGTAATTGCGTCAAGAATTGGCAATTTTCGTAACGGGAAAGAAATCCCATGGTTCTACCTTTGGGCACGAGCGGTGCTGGTGGCTTCTCGAGCGCCTTCAGCACTGTCGGCTTAGAGTTGTTCTCTCTGCTGCCTGATGCAGCGGCGGCGCGCGGCTTAAGCATTGCGGCGGCGGCGCAGTCCCGGATTGACTCAGAGCCGATCAAACCAGATCGAAATATTGAATTGGCTGCTCGGCAAGCTAAACGAGAGGCCAAAGATCTTTCCCGAATTAAATCCAAACTCGATACGGTAAACGGAATCGTCAAGCGTGCGAGGAAGAAACTTGACGAGATACGCCTTCTCCTGGTCGACATGCGAAAAGCTGTAGAGTTGTCACAGAAATCGACGGCAACTGACGAGGAAAAGCGCACGCAAGCAAATATTTTCGATCAGAAGTTAGGACTGATCAATATCAAGGTTAGGAACTTCGGCACTATAGGTAATAATCTTCTCGGGAATCAGCTTCGCGACGTGTTCGAAGCCGACACTATCAGCTTTCCTATTAGGCCGAACAGTTTGCAGGAGGATAGCATCACGGGCCTTTTTGCTGGCAGCGACTTTACGATAACCGAGACCAGTACCAGTACGATCTTTGTGCCGGATATCTTCGGTGCAAAGGTTCAGTCGTTGCCAATCAGCATAAACGATGACGTCGATGACGGCACGCAGTTGCTTGATGACGACACGATTGTACTCAATAACGCTACTGGAGCCATATCAATAACCCGTAACGGTGAAGGATCTCCGGTTCTAGAGGGCACCTTAGAACGGAAGGGGCTAAAGGTCTTGTTCTCTCCCTTCTACTCAAATTTTCTGAACGATAGCTCTCTCAGCGAGGCACTGGCCGATGTCGATACCGCAACTCAGACCATACGCTTCATTACCGGTATCTTTGATGGTTTTGTCGGTCGGGTTGGCGCGCGACGAAACCAGATCGCCAATCTGATTAAGGAGAACGAAAAATTTGCACAACGTGTCGAGACCGAGAACCTGCGTGCCCAATTACTGGCGCAGACCGAACAACAACGCAATTCCCTCCTGTTTTCAGGCGCGGTGAATTCAACATTTTCATTCTCGGATAGCGGCATCCTGACAACGGCGATTAATAATCTGATCGATATTAAAATTTAAAGCGCTAACTACCGTTTCGGCCAGTACTTCGCTTAGCCTCGATCGCATCCCAGATTTGTGTCTCCAGTGAAACTTGGTCGAGGTGATTTATCTCCTGAATTCCAGTCGGCGACGTGACGTTAATTTCGGTAACGTAATCGCCAATGACGTCGATTCCGACAAAGAGTAGCCCTTTTTGCGCAAGAATTGGGCCGATAGAAGCACAAATGTCTCGTTCCCTTGCCGTCAACTCCGTTTTAATCGGTTTTGCCCCGACGTGCATGTTTGCTCGCGCCTCGCCTGGCGGCGGCACTCTTAAAACGCCGCCGGCCGGCTTGCCGTTGACAAGGATAATTCGTTTGTCGCCTTCGCGCACGGCCGGTATGTATTTTTGGACGATAATTGGTTCGCGATAAAATTCGTTAAACAGTTCGAGTAAGGAGTTAAGGTTTTCATCTTCTGGCGTCACATGAAAGACACCTGCACCGCCGTTACCAAAAAGCGGCTTAACTATGATGTCCTTGAAGTCGCGCCGGAAAGCAAGAATATCGTCCCGGCTACTGGAAATTAGGGTTGGTGGCATGAGTTCCGAAAAATGCGTCACGAAAAGTTTTTCCGGCGCGTTTCGCACCTCGGCTGGGTCGTTGACTATCAGGGTTTGAGGATGAATGTGTTCCAGGAGATGCGTAGCCGTTATGTAGCTCATATCAAACGGTGGATCTTGGCGCATCAGGATAACGTCCATAGTAGCCAAGTCGAGCAACTGGGCTTCGCCGAGCGTAAAATGATTACCCCGTTCCCGCCGCACCTCGAGTGCCTGGGCACGGGCAAAAAGTCGATTTTGGCGAAACACCAGCGATTCGGGTAGATAATGAAACAAGGCATGGCAGCGCGCCTGAGCTTCCAGGGCGAGCACGAAAGTACTATCTGCATCGATGTCGATCGACTCGATGGGATCCATCTGTAAGGCTACGGCAAGGCTCATGGGGGAACTCGATCTGTTTCTCGTTATGGTCAGTGATGTTGGGCTGTGAAAACCCTTAATATTCGGCTGGTTTTAGACAAAGCTTAGTTTAGTTGTTGCCGCAATTGTTGCAGCAGGTCGTCAATCTCCTGTCGGCGCCAAGGGCTGGTCTCGCGTTCAGCGGCGCTTTTGAAAGATTGGAGCGCGGCGCCCAAATTCCCTAGCTTGGTTTGTAGGATGCCCAATTCATGCCATAGTGCAGCTTGTTCAGGTGCAATTAACAACATAGAATTGACGGTTTCTCTTGCTTCTGCAAGGCTCCCCTTTTGTATCTGCCGCAGATGAATATTGCTTTGTAGCCGCAAGAGCACTCCCCGATCGGGCACCTTGCTGAACATGTCCTGTTCAAGTTCTGCGTCTTGACCAGCAACCATTTTTAGCAACTCTCGAAGCTCGGGCGGTGTGCGGATGACACCATTATGAAACGGATCGAGAATTGTGCGCTCACCGCCGAATTCGAGTGCCACGAGGAAGTGACCTGGGAAATTGAGACCATATGCTGTCCAACCTTGGCGCCGTGCGACATGTAGGTAGAGAATCCCGAGTGCCACTGGCAGGCCCTTACGCCGTTTAATGACGCTGAGCAAATCTGCGTTCTGCAAATCGTCGTAAGTCTGATCGTCTCCGCGATATCTATTCTTCTGCGCCACGATTTCCGAAAGTGCACGTGCTGCACTTGCGGCGTCCTCGGGTCTAGCGGTCTCTACGATCTTGTCGAGGGTTGCCGCTAAACCCTCCAGGTGGCTCGCAGCACTTGTTAAATCGGCCTTCGTTCTTTTGAGCGCGGCCAGATGCAAAGCGGCAATTGCGATATCAAAGTTGTAGCTGGGATTATCGCCCAGGCCTCGCAGATAGGCACGTGATTCGCCGATGTTAGTCATTTTTTTTGGTGTCAATGAGCACTCTATTCTTGTGGTGCCGAGATGGATCGTTCTTAAGGACAGCGTAACTGGTCACGCGTCGGACGTAGCCGACGGTTTTCGCATGTTCTTGCACGCGTTCCAATTCAGCTCGGTTCTGCGCGATGCCCATAATGAACACATGTCCGTTGACGGTATCGATAGAATAGTTGATCGCCTTGATCTGGTTGTCGACAGTCAATTTGACCGTTAATTTTGTGGTGATCCAAGCGTCTCGAGTAAAGTTGATAATACCGCTGCGATCACGAATTTCTATTTGATTGATAACTTCGCGTACACCGCTGATTGCCCAGGCAATACGGACCGCTTCAATTCGATGCGCCGGCTTCTTAACATTGCCGGCCAGAAGAACCCGGCCCTCGTGGACTGAACTTGATAGGTCTAAGAACAAATTAGGATCTGTTTCCAGCCATTTTGCATTAATCCATGCTTGGATCAGATTGTCGCTGATTGCGGTACTAAAGCCGCGCTCCTCCATAGCCGCGGTGCCGGCGGCGGTGCCGGCACCCACTGCGATGCCGCAACTGGTTTGCGATAGCAGTATTACTGTGTAAAGGAACAGGTAATTGATTACATTTATCATGGCGGCCGAGCTTGAATTTTTCATAGCGTTAAAATTTAAGGTAATTCGGTCTATGCTGCCAGAATTAGCTTCCTAGAATAATGCCCGTTTCTTCAATTGTTCGATGTTTGCGTTTGAAGGGTTAACGTTGCTGAAATTAAAGGACATTGATGGATTCGCTTGGACGGAACCTATTTTTCATCTTAATAGTGGACAGTTTTTGCCTTGTGCAGGCACCATTGACTATTTGGGAGAATTGCATCCGCAATTGAGGCTCAAACATTGGACACTCTTTAAGATTTAAGAACTTTGCCGGCCCAAATTTTGGGATCGCCGTATCCCACCGCCCGCAAATTACCATAATTGCCGCGCCACGCGGTTTCTTTGTTGGTTCGCTCCCGACGTTTACTTGACCGGCCGTCATCGCTAGGCTTTGCATTGCGGGTGTTTTTGTTTTGATGGTTGTGAAATCCTTGAAGGAGAAATCGCAATTTTAGGCATATCGCAAATAGCGGCATGGTGCCCCTTATTGATCATTGGCTTTGTGATAGGTGCATGCCAGACAGGAACTATTTCGAAAGCTCAATCTCGAAAACAACTTCCTATGCCGGTGTACTCATCTTCCAAGACCGATCCCGAAGGGCCCGCTTTTAAGGTGCTGTCCGCAAAAAATCCGAATCGGGTCACCAAAAAATTCGCCAAAAATAACGTGCCGCCGGCTGGGATGCCGGAACAAACAACGATGGCTGCTTTGCCTTCCGCGGCTGCGCTCCCCAAGCCGATATCGCGGGTTCGGAAAATCGCTTTGTTGCTGCCGTTGAGTGGCCAGCGAGCGCGTCTCGGCCGCGAGTTGCTCGACTCGGCGCAAATTGCAGTGTTTGATCGTGCTGATGGGAACTTTGCAATTCTGCCCTTTGATACCAAGGGAACCGTTGACGGTGCCGCTGTGGCGGCGTCGCGAGCTATCGAGGCCGGTGCCGAGTTAATTTTGGGGCCTCTGCTGGCTAGTTCGGTAAAGCCAGTTCGACAAGTTGCTTCTAATGCCGGCATTTCAATTGTCTCTTTCTCGAATTCACGCGACGTGGCGGGAGACGGCGTTTTTATTCTTGGGTTTGTTCCGCGCCAACAGGTCGAGGCAATTATAGAATACGCCGTCTCCAAAAGAATATACCGTTACGCGGCCCTTGCTCCCGACAATGGTTACGGGCGCGCCGTTGTGGCAGCCCTTAAAGAGGTTGTAAAGTTTCACCAAGGGGTCGTTGTAAGGGTTGAGTTTTACGATCCAGTAGCGACCGATTTAACTAGACCGACCAAAGCTATCGCTGACTACGATCGGCGGCACAAGGCGCTGATAGAGCAACGAGACGCGCTTGCGGCGCGAGAGGACGAAGTATCGCGGCAGGCGCTTAAACGATTGGAAAAGCTGGATACTTTTGGCAAGGTTGACTACGATGCGGTGTTGCTACCAGGAAGTGGCCAGCAACTGAAGGCGATCGCTTCACTGCTTTCCTACTATGACGTCGATCGGCCGGCGGTACGGTTGCTAGGGCTATCTAATTGGGCGCAGACCGCGAATATAGAAAGTGAGCCTTCCCTCAGACGTGGCTGGTATGCAGCTCCTCCCGCTGCTGAGCGAAAGCACTTCTTGAGCCGTTATCGTGAAATATACGGCCGGCCTCCGGCGGCGATAGCATCACTCGCGTATGATGCGACGGCGCTGGCGATTGTTCTTGCGCAGTCACATCAGCGTGACCATTTCTCAAAAGCTCATTTAATCCAGTCACATGGGTTTCTCGGCGTTGATGGTCTTTTTAGACTGCGCGACGAAGGAGCGGCTGAACGTGTATTTGAGATTCGCGAGGTTAATCGCAACGGCTTCGCGATTCGTCGGGCAGCTCAGACCGCGTTTCCCCTAGCCGGGCGATAGTTAGTCAAGATAAAAGCCGATTGATCACAGTGTCGAGGTGAAGATGGCCGGCCTCCGTCGCGCGGAGGGCTGAACCATCGTCTCTCAACAGCCCGGCCCCTATTAATTCTGCCAAAGCATTATTTGGAAGACAGGCCTGAATGGTCGAACCTGTCTCGCGTAGAAACCGTTTCATCGGTATGCCTTCTCGTAAACGCAACCCCATGATAATCATTTCGGCCAATCGGTCGTTTAGGCCGAGAGGTTCTTTGTTGCGCGTGCCATGTCCGGTTTTTTCCACCGCTGTCAACCACCGCTCCGGGTTTTTGCGCCTTTCGACTGCGTATTTCGTATCGTCGATTGATATTCTGCCATGTGCGCCGGGCCCTATCCCAATGAAGTCTTCGTATCGCCAATATATGAGATTGTGCTGGCATTCATCGCCGGGTGCCGAGTGATTCGAGGTTTCGTAATCAGGTAGCCCGGCCTCTACCAGCCATTCTCGTGTATGCGCAAACATTTTCGCCGCGATATCGTCCGCTAGTGGCGTTAGCCGGCCTTGACGCCACTGGCCATGAAACGGCGTCCCGCGTTCAATGGTGAGCTGATAGAGTGAAATGTGTGAGCCTGCAAACATCAGCGCCCGGTCAAGTTCGCGACGCCATTCTAAAAGGCTTTGGTGGGGCCGAGCATAAATCAGGTCGAAGCTATATCGCTCAAATATACGCGCCGCTGTTTCGATAGCCGCAATTGCTTCGAACGCATCGTGATTTCGTCCGAGAAAGCGCAGCACTTCGTCGTCAAGAGATTGTATTCCAAGCGACATTCGGTTAACTCCGGCTTCAGCTAAATCTGAAAAGTTTTGCGCTTCTACCGACGTTGGGTTAGCCTCGAGTGTGATTTCGACCTTGTCATCCAGACCCCACAGCATCTCGATTCGATCGATAACTGCCGCAACGGTCTCGGGCGGCATTAATGATGGAGTTCCTCCACCGAAAAATATGCTGGTAATCGGGCGCTGAGGCGCGGTCTCGCATGAATGTTCGATTTCTCGCAACAAGGCGTCCCGCCATCGAATTTGATCGACCGTATCCCGGACGTGGCTGTTGAAGTCACAATAGGGGCATTTAGAATGGCAAAAAGGCCAGTGCACGTAGATGCCGAGAGGTGCCATCCGGGGCGGCTTACTCGAAGCAGTTAGCGACGAGCTTTTCGAATGCGGCGGCTCGGTGACTGATCTCGTGTTTTTCCGTCTGATCCATTTCGCCGAAGGTTTCTTTTTTGCCAAACGGCTGGAACATAGGATCGTAACCAAATCCTAGAGAACCGCGCGGTGGCCAGACCAACTCGCCGTGGACGATGCCCTTGAAGGTCTCGTAATGACCATCAGGCCACGCGAGTGCCAGGACGCAAACAAAATGCGCATTTCGAGAAGCGCTTTTATCAAGGCGTTCTTCAACTTTTCGCATGGCTGAATCAAAATCTTTGTTTGGCCCGGCCCAGCGAGCAGAATAAATACCGGGTTCGCCGCCAAGCGCCTCGATTGCAAGCCCTGAGTCGTCGGCAAGTGCTGGAAGTTTAGCTTCGGTCGCAGCGGCTTCCGCCTTTAATAGAGCATTTGCTGTGAATGTATTGCCTGTCTCGTCAGGCTCCGCAAGGCCTAACTCGACGGCCGAGCGCGTGGTCACACCGAATGGGCGAAGAAGCTCGTCGATCTCGCAGACTTTACCTGCGTTATGGCTGGCAATGATCAGCGGGCCTCCGGCGAATCGGCGTGTCATCGCGACTACTGACCTAGAACTGCTTTTTGAGCCTTAACCAGTCGCCGGACTCCGTCCGTTGCGAGGGACATTAAGGCATCAAACTGGTCGCGGGAGAACGGGTCGCGCTCCGCTGTGCCTTGGATCTCGACGATGCCACCGTCCCCAGTAAGTACGAAGTTGGCGTCGGCCTGCGCTGTCGAATCTTCCGCGTAGTCGAGATCCAGAACCGCCTCATTCTGCCATAATCCGCAGGAGATTGCAGCGACATGATCGTTGAGTGGGATCGATTCTACGGCTCCAATTTGTTGCAAATGCTGAAAGGCTAGCTGAAGCGCTACGAATCCGCCAGTAATGGCGGCAGTACGAGTGCCACCGTCTGCCTGAAGTACGTCGCAATCTATTCGGATTTGACGTTCACCGAATCCTTCCATATTGGTAACGGCTCGCAGACTACGACCAATCAAACGCTGAATTTCTTGTGTACGCCCGGTAGTCATCGTGCGCTTGCGGTCGTTGCGAATATTGGTGGCGCGCGGTAGCATTCCATACTCTGCAGTCACCCAACCCCGGCCACTGTTACGGAGGAATGGTGGCACTGAATCTTCGATGCTCGCGGTACAAAGAACGTGAGTATCGCCGAATTTTGCGAGGCAGGATCCTTCAGCATATTTTGAGAAGTTGATTTGTAGCCTGACGGCACGAAGCTCGTTAGCGGCTCGGCCTGAAGGTCGCATTGGCTTCATTCTCCATTATTTTCGCCGCAGGCTAACGATTGCTGAGGAGTAGGTCCAGCGACCTCTCGGCTGTGGCTCCAAAATCGGTCTCATTGACGCTCATAGGTGAGATTACTACATTCCGGAGATAATGATAACCGAGATGAACGAGCGTTCGCGCGAGATCATGCGCCTGATCGTGGAAGCATATACTGAGACTGGCTCAGCGGTAGGTTCGCGTACGCTCTCGCGGCGCCTCGAGCTGCCGCTATCGCCGGCAACCGTGCGTAATGCCATGGCTGACCTTGAGGAACGAGGTTTGCTATATTCGCCGCATACTTCGTCTGGTCGCCTGCCGACCGAGGCTGGTTTAAGGATGTTTGTCGACGGCCTCCTTGAAATCGGCAATTTGACGGATGAAGAACGCTCGCACATTGATATTCAATGCGCCGCGACAGGCCGCAGCTCGCAACAGGTCTTAGAGGAAGCGACGGACATGCTGTCGGGGCTCTCCTCTTGTGCTGGACTAGTCATGGCGCCGACACAAGAAGGTAATCTTAGGCATGTAGAGTTCGTGCCCCTCAGTCCGGGGCGCGCACTTGTGGTCTTGGTGGGTGATACTGGCATGGTCGAGAACCGTGTTATCGATATTCCGGTAGACTTGCCGGCGTCCAAGCTCATTGAGGCGACAAATTTTTTAAGCGCCAAGCTCGTTGGCCGAACTCTTGCGGAGGTGCGTTGTGAAATCGACGCTGAAATCGGAGCACATCGCGACAAAATCGACGAATTGACTAAACAAGTAGTGGATGCCGGTCTCGCGACATGGTCTGAAGGCAACTCGTACGGTGGAGTGTTGATTGTACGCGGTCAAGCAAAGCTTCTTAACGACGTGACGGCGCTTGGCGATCTTGAACGAATCCGCAGCCTCTTTGAGGTATTGGAGACTAAGGAAGCGTTGCTTCGACTGCTCGAGGTGACAGAAAGGGGCGAAGGAGTTCAGATATTCATTGGTGCTGAGAACGAACTGTTTTCTCTTTCTGGTTGCTCGATGATTATAGCTCCGTATCAGAACCATCAAGAACAAATCGTCGGTGCGATTGGAGTGATCGGTCCGACCCACATGAACTACGCCCGTATCATCCCAATGGTCGACTATACGGCGAAGCTTGTCGGGCGCGTGCTCGGCTAAGGAGGACGAAGAGAGAATGACGAAAATTGACGAAGAGCGCGAAACAGAAACGGTTCCAAACGAAGAGCCAGTTGAGGAGATGCAGATATCTGACGAACCACCACAAAACGCCGAGGGAGATTCGGTCTCGCCGGAGGAAGAACCGACAGAATTGCCGATTGAGGAGGATGCTGCTGAATTAAAAGACAGGCTGCTACGGGCCTTGGCAGACTTGGAAAACACCAGGCGCCGCGCTGCTCGTGAAGTTGCTGATGCGCGGAAATATGCGGCAAGCGGCCTGGCCAAGGAATTGCTAAACGTATCGGATAATTTGCGCCGAGCCCTCGAGACGGTCACCAACGAGATGCGCGCAGGTGATGATGGTGTAAAGAACCTTGTACTTGGTATCGAGATGGTCGAGAAGGAAATGCTCTCCGCTTTTGAACGGCAAGGAATCATACGGCTCGATCCGTTGGGCGATAGTTTTGATCATAATTTTCATCAAGCAATGTATGAGAAGGAAGATACGGGTTATCCAGCAGGCACTGTGGCTGAGGTCATGCAGGCGGGATACGTGATTCACGATCGTTTACTTAGGCCAGCGATGGTAGCCGTTTCCAAGGGTGGAGCTATCCAGAAAGAAATTACGCCGGAAGTCGATCCGGTTGATACTACGGCTTGATAGATCTAATGCTTATCTTCGTCCGAGCGACTGGCCTTGAAATTTCGTTTGGCTAATTGCGGATCTGATACAGCATAACAATATACACATCCGTGCGGACATGTATCGTATGCGCCGATATCCCTCGCGGCGTAGCAAAGGCAGTCAGGCCGATTTCCTTTAATTTTCGCTATTATTTTATGGCCTGCGATATCGGATAAACGCGTTGCATCTATGCAGGCAGAAGCACGCGCGCTGCCAGCAATGAGGCCGTTTTGACTACAGACCGTCAATGAGATGCCGTGCTCTGCCGCTATATCAGCCAACAGTGCCGTGGTTTCGGACAAGGATTCGGGTGACTTAGCTTGCCATGAAAATTCCTCGTCCCTCGCGACGCGATCGAGGTTACGCAGGGTTTTACGGTAGGGCTGCAGAAGGGAGATTGTCACTTCGTCTACAAGACCTTCTAGTGGTCGCGCGAGACTACGGAAGTTTTCCACATGCCATGATTCCGGTGTGAGGCTCGAAATTACGATTGGATCATATCGCCAGACAGCTACCTTCGGTCCAAAGTGTCTGGCCAGGTCGGCTATGTCGGCGATGGCTTGATCCGGTTGGATCACACTGCGATCGAGCGTGCGTGGATAACCTGTGATTGTGTATTGGACGCAAAACGGCGCATGCTTAGAGATCCTGCCGAGATGTTTTGCAAATGGTGCAAGATTGCGCGTCCAAAAAACAAAGCCATCGACGTCGGCGGACTGCAACGACACGGAGTATGGTTTGCCGTTCCAGGGATTCACGACATTACATTGCCCGAGCTTGAGGCGATGCATGAACCACTCACCATAGAAGGCCGGAATATCCGTTCGGTAACTAGCAGAGATGATCATTTGACGGTGATAATACCCAAGTAAGACGGGTATGTTCGCAAAAAATGGTCGCGTAAGGAAGCTTGCAGTCCCTCTAAGCCGATCTTATATGCGTGCTAGGCAGAATTAGATCTGGCCCAGTGTTGGTAAAGGTTTTTGCGGGCGTCACACAATTTCGCCGGCCGGTAGGAAAAAGAAAAGGCTATACATATGACCAAAGTAATTGGCATCGATTTGGGGACGACCAACTCGTGCGTTGCCGTAATGGAAGGGGCGCAGCCTAAAGTTATAGAGAGTTCCGAGGGGTTCCGAACAACGCCGTCAATGGTGGCCTTCACCGAGTCTGAAGAACGCTTGGTGGGTCATGCGGCGAAACGTCAGGCTGTTACTAATCCCGAGAATACTTTTTTTGCTATTAAACGGCTTATCGGAAGGCGTTTCTTGGACGACGAGACGAAAAAAGACATGGATCTCGTGCCGTATAATATTATTGAAGGCGAGAACGGCGATGCATGGGTGGAATGCCGTGATAACAAATACGCGCCTAGCCAGATCAGCGCCTTTATTCTCCAGAAGATGAAAGAAGATGCGGAAAGCTACCTCGGTGAGA
>JAYZET010000026.1:0-33215 GCA_036337155.1 Pseudomonadota bacterium
ACAGTCCTGGAAGCGGTTGATACCACAGGTGCCAATGCTACGGTAATTTACGTGCCACCTCCATTTGCAGTGGATGCGATTGAAGAGGCAATTGATGCCCAGATTCCCCTAATCATCTGTATAACCGAAGGAATTCCTCTCTATGACATGGTAAAAGTTAATCGCGCACTGCAGACATCAAACAGCCTTCTGATTGGCCCGAATTGCCCAGGCGTCATCACTCCGGGCGAGTGTAAGATCGGAATTATGCCAGGTCACATTCATAAACGTGGCAAGGTCGGTATCGTTTCGCGCTCCGGGACATTAACTTATGAGGCTGTCTCGCAAACAACCGCTACTGGCCTAGGCCAATCCACCTGCATTGGCGTTGGCGGTGACCCGATTAAGGGAACGGATTTCATCGATTGCATTGAGGCTTTCCTAAGTGACGATGAGACAGAGGCCATCGTAATGATAGGCGAAATTGGCGGGACAGCCGAAGAAGACGCAGCGCAATTTGTGAAAAGTTCAAAAGTCAAAAAACCTATGTGCGGCTTCATCGCCGGTCAGACAGCACCACCAGGCAAACGAATGGGCCACGCTGGCGCAATTATCTCCAGCGGTAAAGGTACGGCTGCTGACAAGATCGAATCGATGAAGAGCGCCGGTATTTTCATATCCGATAGCCCGGCGACCATCGGCGAAACGATACTTACCGCCATCAAAGGCTAGAGCAATAGTATGGAGAGCGAGGGGCGAACTTTGGGTCGCCTTTACCCCTAAGGAAACGTTTTCATGAGTTCAGATTTCAAGAGTAATTCGTATCTTTATGGCACCAATGAGACCTATTTGGCACAGATGTTTGCCCGTTACCTTAAGGATCCAGGATCGGTAGATTCCGAATGGCTGGATGTTTTTCAGGACCTTGGCGAGGACGAAAAGAACTTTTTGACCGAGCAAAAAGGAGCCAGCTGGGCGCCCCGTACAACGTCCGTTATTGGTGGCAACGGGGATAGGCCTTCGATGTCGGATGCCACCGCGGGTGTGGAGCATTCACATTTTTCGCAAGATGTGAGAGGCATGCCCTACATGCCCATCGCCGCTGCGCCGGAACAAATCCGCCAAGCAACCATGGATTCCATTCGGGCCCTGATGTTGATCCGAAATTACCGCGTCCGTGGCCACCTGCATTCAAAACTTGATCCACTAGGTATCGTTACGCCGCTACCGCATTCCGAACTAGACCCGGTATCCTATGGCTTTACGGAGGCCGATATGGATCGGCCAATTTTCATTAATTATGTACTTGGCCTCGAAAGCGCGACTCTGCGCCAAATTGTCAAAATCCTGGAACAGACTTATTGCGGTAAGATCGGCGTGGAGTTTATGCATATCCAGGAACCGGAAGAAAAAGCCTGGATTCAGGAACGCATCGAAGGAATCCGCAACCGGACGAATTTTACTGATCTCGGCCGGCGAACGATCCTCGAACGGCTAACACAAGCGGAAGTCTTCGAACAATATCTCGACCGAAAATACACTGGTGCTAAACGATTTGGCCTAGATGGCGGCGAATCCACAGTGCCGTTGATTGAGCAAATTTTTAAACGCGCCGCGCAGTTAGGAGTGGACGAAGTCATAATTGGTATGCCGCATCGCGGTAGAATTAATCTGCTCGCCAACATCATGTGGAAACCATACAGGGCAATTTTCTCGGAATTCCAAGGCAACACGGCAAATCCCGAAGACATGCGAGGTTCTGGCGATGTGAAGTATCACCTAGGAACTTCCGCCGACCGAGATTTCGATGGTAATAGCATCCACCTATCGTTAACCGCTAATCCCAGTCACCTCGAAGCGGTCAACACGGTTGTCCTCGGTAAGGTTCGCGCGAAACAGCGTCAGAAAGGTGACGAAGAACGCGAGAGAGTGTTCGGTCTCTTGTTGCACGGCGATGCGGCGTTCGCAGGCCAAGGCATCGTTCCGGAAACCCTTGATCTGTCGCAATTGCGAGGCTACCGGACCGGTGGAACTATTCATCTTGTGGTCAACAACCAAATCGGCTTCACCACAAACCCCACGCATTCCCGTTCAGGACCCTATTGTTCAGATGTCGCCAAAATCGTTTCCGCACCTATCCTTCACGTCAACGGCGACGACCCCGAGGCGTGTGTGCACACAGCCCGCATTGCGATGGAATACCGCCAACGCTTCAAAAAAGATATAGTAATCGACATGTGGTGTTATCGTCGGCACGGACATAACGAATCAGACGAACCAGCATTCACACAGCCAATAATGTACAAGAAGATTAAGGAGCATCCGACCACTCGTGCGCTCTATGGCAGGCACTTGGAAGACGAGGGTCTCATCGAAAAGGGTGAAGCGGATCAGATGGTTCAGGATTTTCGTGCTCATCTTGACTCCGAATACGAAGCGGCAACCGGATACAAACCAAATAAGGCGGATTGGCTTGAAAGCCGTTGGGCCGGTATGGAACTTGCCAGTGGAGACGCAAGACGTGGCGAAACCGGTGTTGAACTCAGTCTCCTGAATGAGGTTGGCTACGCCCTCTCGGAGGTGCCGCAGAACTTCAATGTAAATTCTAAAATCGTTCGCCAATTAAACGCTAAACGTAAGATGATTGAATCCGGCGAGGGCATCGATTGGGCAACTGCAGAAGCGCTCGGACTCGGCACACTGCTTTGCGAATCAACACCCGTCAGACTGTCGGGTGAGGATTCTCAGCGCGGCACATTCAGCCAAAGGCACGCTGTATTAATTGATCAGTCGACAGAAGAGCGTCATATACCACTTAATAATATTCGTTATGGTCAGGCGCCATTTGAAATCATCGATAGCCCACTATCCGAGTTCGGGGTCCTCGGTTTCGAATACGGCTACTCCCTTGCGGAACCACATTCGCTGGTCATATGGGAAGCACAATTTGGCGACTTCGCCAACGGAGCACAGGTGATCATCGATCAGTTTATCTCGTCCGGTGAATCGAAATGGCTCCGCATGAGCGGCCTCGTCTTACTGCTGCCACACGGCTATGAAGGACAGGGGCCAGAACACAGCTCAGCAAAGCTCGAGCGCTATCTTCAGCTCTGCGCAGAAGACAATATGCAGGTCGTCAATCTGACGACGCCCTCCAATTATTTTCATGTGCTGCGGCGGCAAATGCGGCGAGAGTTCCGCAAACCCTTAATCATAATGACGCCAAAATCGCTTCTGAGGCATAAACGCTGCGTTTCCTCACTAAACCAGATGGAAAGCGGGACAACATTCCATCGCATTCTATGGGACGAAAGACATGGAACGAAATATCTTGAAAAAGACGAGAATATCCGGCGGGTCGTGCTTTGCAGCGGCAAGGTCTACTACGACCTTGTCGAGGAACGAGATAAGCGGGAGCTGAATGACATCTTCATTATGCGCATTGAACAACTCTACCCCTTTCCTAAAAAGGCATTGACCGTCGATCTTGCAAAGTTCAAGAACGCTGAATTTGTTTGGTGCCAGGAAGAGCCGCGCAATATGGGAGCCTGGTTCTTCATTCGAGAGCGTCTGGAAAATGTTCTGGAAGAAATAAATGCAAATATTGACCTTTTCCGTTATATCGGCCGGCCAGAAGCCGCCTCACCGGCGACGGGCTCACTTCGCCGCCACAATATGGAGCAAGATAATTTGGTCAACGAAGCCCTTAGCTTGCCTCCAAAGAAGCCAATTCGTAAAACACCGTCTAAGAAACCCGCCCGCAAACGGCGCTCATAAACTTCTTTTAGAAAAGTTTTTGCAGGAAAGGTACCGCGCATGTCGGTTCAGATAATGGTCCCCGCGCTCGGCGAATCGGTGTCGGAAGCGACTGTCCTCAAATGGTTCAAAAATGTTGGCGAGGCCGTCGAAGCTGATGAGCCGCTCGTAGAATTAGAAACTGATAAAGTCACAGTCGAGGTTCCGGCACCAACAGCCGGTGTTCTGATGGCGATCAGTGCCTCCAACGGCGCAGAAGTCGCCGTTGGCGCTGTATTAGGCAGCCTGGACGAAGGCGCATCGATTTCCTCTCAGCCTGCTGCAGCAGAAAAGCCGGCACCCAAAGAACAAGCGCCGGCGCAAAAACCCGAAGCTTCCGAGGCAAAACTCTCGCCTGCTGTCCGCAAACTGGTAGATGACAACAATCTAAACGCTTCTGCGATACCAGCAACCGGCAAGAAGGGCCAACTGACCAAGATGGATGTCGAAGCATTCATGGCAAAAAGGTCAGCAAAACAGCCGCAACCAGCACCTACCGCGACGCACCTAATGTCAGCGCCTCCAACCGCCGATATATTACCAATGGGTGAATTACCGCCCCGTCCAGAAGACCCTCGCGAAGAAGTTGTTAAAATGTCCCGGCTTCGCCAGCGCATCGCACAACGCCTCAAGGAGGCGCAAAATACCGCCGCGATCCTCACAACCTACAACGAAGTGGATATGACGAGCTTGATGGGCTTGCGCTCAGACTACCGCGATAACTTTGAGAAAAAGCACGGTGTCCGGCTTGGCTTCCTCAGCTTTTTCGTCAAGGCGAGCACATTGGCGTTACAGGAACTGCCAGCCGTCAACGCGGAAATTTACGGCGATCAAATCATCTATAAGAACTACTACAATATTGGCGTTGCCGTCGGCACGCCGCAAGGCTTAGTAGTTCCTGTCTTACGCAATGCGGACCAGATGAGTTTTGCAGAAATCGAACGAACAATTAGTGATTTTGGCAACCGCGCCCGGGACGGTAAACTCACAGTGACCGAAATGACCGGCGGCACGTTTACAATCTCGAACGGCGGCGTTTATGGCTCCCTAATGTCAATGCCAATCCTCAACCCGCCGCAGTCGGCTATCCTTGGTATGCATAAAATTCAGAAAAGACCTGTGGTGGTAGACAACGAGATCAAAATTCGAAACATGATGTATCTGGCACTGAGCTACGATCATCGGATCATCGACGGACGCGAAGCAGTTACGTTCCTCGTCCGTCTAAAGGACTGTATCGAAGATCCACAACGTCTGTTGATCGACGTTTAAGCATTCAGGCCTTTTCCTTTTTCACTAGTTCACTAAAGGGAATACCTTTGTCGACACGAATATCTTGGGGTAAACCAAGCACCCGTTCAGCAATGATATTCCGCAAAATTTCGTCACTGCCGCCGGCAATCCGTCCGCTTGGTGCTGACAGTAACGCATCCTGAAACAATGACCGCATCGGCGCATTATCCGCATCAGATATGGCACCCGAAATATCCATTAAATCCATGCCAAAAGAAGCAATATCCTGGCGCATCTTGCCTGTAATTGCCTTGCCAATGGAATTTTCTGGCCCCGGATCCTGACCGCGTGAAAGCGCGGTGAGGCTGCGAAATCGAGTTAAAGTCACCCCTCGGCCGTCAACATACCAATCAGCTAATTTTTCACGCACACCGCCATCTTCAAGTGCCATCCCATCTTCCAACTCAATTTCTTTCGCGAGTTGAAAAACTTCTTCGAATGCCGGAGGCGGCCGTTCGCCAATAGCGAGCCTCTCATTCATCAAAGTTGTAAGGGAGACCCTCCAGCCATCACCAACTTTGCCAAGGCGCTGACTGTCCGGCACGCGCACGTCGGTGAAGAACACTTCGTTGAAGTTACTGGCCCCCGAGATTTGATGGATTGGGCGACATTCAATGCCTGGCGACTTCATATCAAGGAAAAAATAAGTAAGTCCCTTATGCTTTGGAAGTGATGGATCGTTCCGAGTTACAATTACGCCATAGTCGCAGAAATGCGCGCCTGAAGTCCAAATTTTCTGCCCATTAAGAATCCAGTCATCACCATCTTGCTCCGCCCGCAAACGCAAATTTGCCAGATCAGAGCCTGCTTGCGGTTCCGAGAAAAGCTGGCACCAAATTTCCTCACCGCGCAAAGCGGGCGGTGCAAATCGCTGTTTTTGCTCTTCCGTCGCATAGGCTAGCATCGTCGGAATACACATGCCGAGGCCGATTTCGTATACACCAATAGGCGTGATATAATTGGCTTCTTCCTGATCGTAGACAACACGTTCCATCATGGTGCCACCGCGCCCACCGTATTCCTTTGGCAGTGTAATTCCGACAAATCCGGCGGCAGCTTTCTTGGCCTGCCACGCTTTCGCTGCGGTGACTAGTTCGTCAACGCTATCCGGCGTTTCAAAGCTAGCACCCGGCGTCTTACGCTTTGCATTGGCATCCAGGAATGCCCGAGCTTCAGAACGAAAGCTGGCTTCTTCCGGTGTATCTTCAAAATCCATCTTTTCCTCTTTCAAGCCGCGACATTACGATTTTCAAGTCGTGCTATTAATTTTTCTTTCCAGCGCCGTTCGCCGCCCAGAGACAAGTTTAGAAGCTTCGCGCGCCGGTAATAAAGATGGCAATCAAGCTCCCAAGTAAATCCCATTCCGCCATGCGTCTGAATATTTTCAGAGGATGCTAAATAATAGGCTCGGCTACCAGCTACCCGCGCGGCAGCCGCTGCGATCGGAAGGTCCGGCGCGTCCGACGTCAGCGCCCAAGCACCGTAATACGCATGGCTGCGCGCAAGCTCCGTCGCAATATAAACATCAGCGAGCTTATGTTTAATCGCTTGGAAAGAGCCGATCGGCCGACCGAAAGCAAATCGGTTCTTCGCATAGTCAGTCGCCAACTCAAGGCACTTTTGTGCACCACCTAACTGCTCGAATGCCACCAAAATCGCAGCGCGGTCTAACACCCGTTCAGTCAAATCCCAACCGTTGTCCACAGCAACGAGCGGTTCTGCGGGTGTGCCGTCGAAAGTCAGTTTCGCATACGAGCGGCTGGGGTCTACTGTTTCCATCGGCTCTGATAATACGCTATCGAGAGATGTCAAAACCAGGAGTGGATCACCGCCAGGGGTTCGTGCCAAGACAACTGCAAAATCTGCGACGTCGCCGTCCGCCACGGGGTGTTTTATGCCACTCAGCTTTCCATTCGCAAAAGTTGCCGAGATCGATTCCGCGTTCGGCTTCTTCAGCCCTTCGCCAAAGGCAAAACACCCTACTATCTCGCCCGCAGCCAGTTGCGGCAAATAGTCCGCGCGCTGATCTTCCGATCCAGCTACGAGTATGGCTTCTGTTGCTAGATAGACTGATGACGAGAATGGTGTGGGCGCCAGGCTCCGCCCTATTTCTTCCGCCAGAACGCATAAGTCTTCGTGCTTAAGCCCTACACCACCAAATTCTTCGGGAATGACAGTACCCATCCAGCCAAGCTCCGCCATACCCTGCCAAAGTTCGCAGTCAAACGGCGCATCACCCTCGAGTATCATTCGCGCTTTGCCTTTAGCGCTATCATCGAGAAACCGGCGGGCCTGTTCACGTAATAAGTTTTGTTCTTCCGAAAAATCAAAGTTCATCGACCGAGGCTCTCCTCCCGTTACTTGAAGCAACTCTACAGAAGATCACGAGAATCGCCAGACATCACCAATCTGACTAATCTCTGGTTGCATATTTCTGCTCAAGACCTGTAAGGAAGTCATACTTTGTTAAATCAAGAATCTCTTCGAAAGAAGCCACTAACTCCGGTTTCTCAATCACGTCTTCCGTTGCCATTGCTTCTCGCAAACCTTCTAGAGCACGGGTCATACCAACGACCGCCCCGCCCGTTAAAAGCCGAGGATAAATTACCGCTCCGACGCCAATCGCCTCCATCCGCTTGGCGGATATCAGAGGTGTTGTCGAACGGGTGCGGATACCAAAACCCATATTGACACAGAGCGGTTTCGAAGTGTTCTGAACAACTTTGATTATATCTTCTTCCGAAAGCAGGGCATCAGCGAAAATTAAATCAGCTCCCGCCTCCGCAAAAGCATTCAATCGATCGATGGCATCATCGATACCATGAAGGGCAAATGAGTCTGTTCGCGACATGATCACGAAATCTGGGTCGATGCGCGCATCCGCCGCAGCTTTAATTTTCGAGACCGCTTCGGCAAACGGAATAACATCTTTACCCTTCATATGGCCGCAGCGTTTAGGCCAAACCTGATCTTCGATCATTGCGCCTACAAGGCCAGCTTTCTCAAATGCGCGAATGGTGTGATAAACATTCACTGCGTTGCCGTAACCCGTATCTGCATCTGCTTGCAATGGAATACCCGAAATATCCACCAAGGCCCGAGCGCGGTTCAGATTATCTTCCAACCCCATGACCCCGAAATCAGATAAGCCAAGGGCGCTTTCGCTAATCCCCGCACCAGATATAAAACCGGCCTTAAAGCCCATTTTCTGAACAATTGCCGTGCTGAAGCCATCAAAGACGCCCGGCATAACCAATATTTCAGGCGCCTCCAGCATAGCCTTATAATTTTTGCGCAAATTGTTGGCCATCACGAGCCTCCCTTACTGATTGCCCATTTAGAAAGGATCGAATGGTGCTTTGTGATGTCAACCTTCGGCGATCTCAGCGTGCAGCGTCGCTCTTGGCTTATCAATTGGCGTTTTGAAAAGTAAGCCTAATGCCCTTTGAAATTGGGTCTCCGCTTCTCAATAAAAGCACGGACGGCTTCTTTATGATCGTCAGTTTGGGCCGTCTCGACTAGCCTTTGCGCCTCCCCATCGAGCGCCGTCAAAAACGGCTCGGTAAGCGCATCATCGAGATTATCCTTCATCTGACGAAGAGCCACAGATGGCCCTTCCGCAAGTGACTGCGCGAAGGCGAAGGCATCACTGCGAAAGCTTGCGTCTGGCACAATCCGATTTACTAGCCCCAAGCGCTCGCAGGTCGCAGCATCGACACGCTCCGCTGTGAACAGCAGCTCGCGGGCCTTCGCGGTGCCTACAAGCCGCGTCAGTAACCACGCTATGCCATAGTCGCCTGATAAGCCCACCCGGGCATAGCCCGTGCTGACAAACGCCGATGCAGAGGCAATTCGGATATCACAAGCAAGCGCAATGGCCAGGCCTGCACCAGCCGCAGGTCCCGGTAGGGCAGCGACTGTTGGTTTACGGACAGCAACTAACGCACCTGTCAGTGTGCGTTGCCGCTCTTTCAATCGCTCAACCTTTTGATCCTGAGTGAGCTCAATGGCAGGTTGACTGTTCCCCATGCCCTTTACGTCACCCCCCGCACAGAACGCCGTACCAGCACCGGTGATAAGTAAAACACTGACATCCGGATCATCACCCCGTTCCTTAATTTGGCGGCGAAGGGCGGGCGTAATCGTATCGCCGAGTGCATTCCGCGTCTCAGGCCGATTCAAAGTGATGAGCGCGACCCGCTTGCGCACCTCGCAGAGAAGCTGATCCGTCCCCGTATCGATGGTACCGATCGCCATTAGTTACTTAGCCGTTGCCTGGAAACTCGGACGCTCCTGCATTTTTATAAAGTAATCGTTTAGCTTCGGCGAATTAGCAATCGCATCCTTGCCTTCTTCCCACATATTCGTGGCATTTAAGATCGGTATCACGAAGCAGTCAGCCATGCTGAAGGTTGTAGTTCCAAAGTAGCCTGGCTCAACCGCAGCCTCAAGCATTGCGAACATCTTTGGAAACCGCTTGATCGCCTTGTCAATTTTAGTGCGCACCACGTTACCATCGTCGTCCTTATGAAAAGCATACTCAACCACATAATTTCGCATCAGCAACTGGTCGACTTCGGTCGCCACAAATGCAGTGAAGCGGTTGACTGGTGCGGCATCGCGCGCGTTTTCGGGAACCAATTTCGGACCGTCGAAAGCGTCGTCGATGTACCGTGCGATCGCTAACGACTCGCACAATTCCAATCCGTCGTGGCGCATCGCAGGAATTTTACCGGTTGGGTTCAGTCCTTTGACCGTGTCCGAATGCGGCATTTCCGCTACAAGTTCATAGTCGACACTCTTTTCTTCCGCAACCATGCGCACCGCGCGCACGAAGTTTGAACGTGGGAAGCCTACAATTTCCAGTCCCATGACACTCTCCTTCTGAATTTAACAGCACCAACTATAGGGCGCCCAACGCGCAAAGCACGTATCTGATCACATAGTTTTACCTCCGTTCAGGCGTTTAAGGACATCTGAGGCGATAAAACGGGGTTTATTTGGAGAGTGTAGGCCAATGGCTTCAGGTGGCAACGGACACCTGGTCTTGATCTCAATCACTTCAGAATGGTTGGATTGATGATGATTGCCATCCACGTTTTCACCCATACTAAAGGGGCATGCGAAAGGCCGCTACCAGTTTAGATAGGCACTAACGGATATAAGGGCCTGGATACCCACGCGCCACCAACTATCTCAAAAGAAAGCACTTTTGAAAGATAAACGCCAATGAAACTCGGCCTATTCATGATGCCACTTCACCCATCTTATAGGGATGTCGCCGATTGTTATGACCGGGACATCGACCAGCTCGTCTTAGCCGACAAAGTTGGATACGACGAAGCTTGGCTCGGAGAACATTTCACCGAAAAATGGGAGAATGCGCCGGCACCTGATCTACTTATCGCAAAAGCTTTAGGCCTTACGAAACAGATCAAGTTTGGTACTGGCGTAACCCTCCTCGGCATGCACGAGCCCGTTTATCTCGCCCATAGGATTGCCATGCTGGATCACCTCGCACATGGAAGGTTCCAATGGGGTATCGGGCTCGGTGGCATTCCAACCGATATGGCCCTGATGGGCCTCGACCCCAACGAGGGACGGGCCCGAGCCGCGGAAGCACTCGATGTCATCCTTGGCCTTTGGGACAACGACGGGACATTCCGCTACGATGGCGAATTTTTCAAGATCGACACACCCAAACTCGACCCCGTAACGGAACGGGGCCTGCACATGAAGCCGTTGCAGCTGCCGTATCCACCGATTGCTGTCGCCGCCAGCACTTCTCTATCGGGATCACTAAAAGTCGCCGGTGCTCGCGGTTGGTCGCCAATGTCAAGCTCTATCCTCTCCAAGGCTTTTCTTCCGGGCCATTGGGACACATACGCTACGGCCGCAACAGCCGCCGGCAATTCGGCGGAACGCGCTTCTTGGCGGATCGCACGCGACATCTTCGTTGGTCCGACGCCCAAGATCGCACGAGAGCGCGCCCGCGCAGTTCTTGGGCGGAATTACGACGTCCATCAACTTCCAAGCCGCAAGGGCACAGTTCAGATGGAATTAATGAAAATCGATCCGGGAATGAAGGATGAAGAGGTCAACGTCGAATACCTGATGGAGAATGTGTGGATCGTCGGTGATCCAGAAGAATGTGCGAATAAGGTTCGCGCCCTTTACGAAGACGTTGGTGGTTTCGGCACTTTGTTGAGCATCACGGCGGATTCCGACGATGCCAGCTGGGATCACGAAAGCCTCACGCTCCTCGCCAAAGAAGTAGGGCCGCGTATCGCAGATCTTGGTTAGAGCCATGGTCTCTAAAACCATCGCCGAATTTGTTACCACTGCCAATCCAGAAAACCTCCCTCCGGAGGTTAACCATGCAGCCAAACGTTCATTGTTGAATTTTTTTGCAACTGCCTTGGAAGGCACGCACGATATTGCGGTCGAAACGGCACTCGAGACGATGCGGCCCTTCGCGGGCATGACCGAAGCGACGCTTATCGGACGCGCTGAAAAATCTGACGCGATGACAGCCGCGTTCATCAACGCGGCTGCCGCCAATGTACATGACTTCGACGACACCCACATCCGCACAATCATTCATCCGACAGCCCCCGTGGCACCTCCTTTGTTAGCCTTGTCGGAACTGCGCCTTGTCACCGGTCGCCAATTCATCAACGCTCTGGCGTTGGGAATCGAATTTACTTGCCGCATCGGTAACGCGGTTTCACCGGAACACTACGCGCGTGGCTGGCACATTACCGCAACCTGCGGTGTGCTGGGCGCCGCTCTTGGCGTCGGAAAATTGCTCAACCTGAGGACAGACAGACTCATTTTCGCCCTCGGAAGTGCCTCTGCCCAAGCATCCGGGTTAGTTGAGACTTTGGGGTTCATGGCCAAAAGCGTTGGTGTCGGCGGATCGGCCCGTGGCGCGCTACTTGCTGCTCTTCTCGCGGAGAAGAACTACAACGGTCCATCAGCCCCACTCGAAGGTGTTCGAGGCTTCTTAAACGTCACCAGCGCAGATCCGCAACTCAACGAGATTACCGATGGTCTCGGAACGCGTTGGGAGACGCTACACAATATTCACAAACCTTACCCCTGTGGGATCGTCATTAACGCCGTCATCGATGGTTGTCTCAAACTTCGAGAGCGTCTGACTGTTCCAGTTGAGGAAGTCACCTCGATAAAACTGTGCGGTCATCCGCTACTCTCACAACGGGCGGACCGTCCGGACGTGCAGACGGGGCGCGAATCGCAAGTCAGCGCCCAACATGCTGCCGCCGTCTCCCTGATTTTTGGCCAAGCGGGACTTAAAGAATTCAGCGACGCCACTGTCAATGACCCACGTGTCCGCGGGCTCACTCGAAAGGTGACGCTAGAGGTCGCGCAAAGTACCCGGCTGCCGGACGTCCACATAGGAATAACATTAGCCGATGGGTCGTCAGAAGAAATCTTCGTAAAAGATGCGCGCGGTACTAACAACGGCCCACTGTCTGATGCCGATATCGAAGCGAAGTTTCGAGAATTAGCTAGGTGCGCACCCAATTACAAACGTGCCGAACAACTGATCAAGGCTGTATGGCAGATCGACAAAAACAACGATGTCAGCACTTTGCTGAAAGACGCTATCCCCTAGACAGTAACCGGCGAGACAAGGCGTAAAGTGAGGCAGGCATCTTAGATGCTGAGATAACCCTAAATTTAAAGCTATAGATAGAGCAAAAAGATAATTTTACCGGTATATTTTTTTCATTATGAGAGTAACTGAACTAATTAGCAAAAATATGAATTTAAAAGGCCAACTTAGATAATTCCAGCCATTGTCATTGCCAAGTCCATCCGGTCCTGACCCCAAAAGAGTTCTTGGCCAATTATGAAAGTCGGTACGGCGAATACGCCAAGGGTTTCAGCCTCTGAGCGGCTCGCGGCAAGAGCGTCTTGACCCTGACCAACGGCGTAAGCAGCGAAGTCTGATGTATCTACCCCACAATTGGCAAGTATCGCCTCTATCGCTTCCAAATCGTCAATTTCGAGATCACGTCCGAAAAAACGCCGATAGCATTCTGAGATGTAACATTGGTGTACACCCGCGGTTTTGGCAATCAACAAACCGATCGACGCTAGTTTAGAGTCGTATATGCGTCTAGGTCCCTTGACCGTGAGGCCGAGCGGGGTAGCAAAACGGCGGACATCCCGATAAAGGTAACGCGCACGACGCAAAAAGGCCTCCCGGTCGATATTAGCACGTCCAGCGATATTTAACTCGAAGGGCCGCCAATCGAAAGCCACCTTGCCTGCCTCCTCAAGCACCAGCGCACGGTGGGCGGCAATATAGGAGTAGGGGCTCTTGAGATCGATATAGAGAGGGATCATTTTACCGGACATTTGTGAATGCCTTTTTTATTATTTCTGATTTCTTAGAACCGAATGGTTAGTTCCAATTGAGAGGCTTTTAAACAAACCTAGCATAATTTCCACAAGCTTAATTTTGTTTAGTGGAATTCCCATGTAACCACCCAATTTTTGTTTAGCCGCGTAAACTAAGTGGAGACGATGGTGGTTGTGACTGTTTCTAAATAATCATCACGTTCTGAAGCTAAGTAACTGGAACGGTCCCACAATTACATCTCAAAAATCACCAAACATACATCACAGTCCTAAAAAATGGCTTGAGTAACCGTCTCCGATTTAGCCCATCATTAAACTGCGGATATCTTTTTAGGTATTTAAGGGTCCACCACTTACCAAACCACAGAAATTGCTTGCGAATGCCCGTATCTCTATTGAGTGAATCGACCCGGAGGCGCCCTAGACAGACCCCTTTTTAGCATCGTGGGCCGCCACCAATTCACGGATACGTGGAATCAATTCTCGGCCGTACCGCACCGCATCGGGGCGCGGGTCATAGCCGCGCACAAGAAGACTTGTCGCACCCAGCTTGTAGTACTCGAGCAAGGCTGCAGCAACCGTATCAGGTGTGCCAACAAGTGCCGTCGAGTTTCCTCGCGCTCCTGTCGCTGCCGCTAGTTCCATCCAAAGACAGGTGTCGTGCACATCTCCAGCCTTAGCCGCCGCCAACAATCGTTGCGAGCCTACATTCTCCGCCGTTCGGTTATTTGGATTGGCCGCGCCACCCGTCCTCTGAGAGACTTTCGCCAATATATCTCGCGCCCGGTCCCAAGCCTGATCTTCTGTCTCAGCCAAGATTGGTCGGGTCGAAAGGCTGAAAGTGATTGGATTGCCTTTCGCAGCTTTGCGGACCCGCGCCATAAAATCTGCTGTGCCCGCCAGCGGTTCGCCCCAAAGCATAAAGACATCCAATCCCGGGGAGAGTAAGTCAACGGCCTCATCGGACCCGCCTCCGCCATAAACGGGGATATGCGGCTCGCGGGTACAACGGATATCGGAATAGGCAGCCTCAAATTTGTAAAACGTGCCATCATGGTCAAAAGGTTGGGTTTCAGTCCAGACCCGGCGCAGAATATCTACATATTCAGAGCTACGGCGGTATCGCCCCGTATGATCGACGTAGTCGCCATCCTTTGCCTGATCAGCGTCACGTCCACCCGAGATAATATGAACCGCAAGACGGCCACGGCTAAGCTGATCGAGCGTCGCTAATTTTCGGGCTGCAACTGTTGGCGAAACAAACCCCGGACGATGGGCCAACAGTAAACCCAGGCGTTCGGTCACATGTGCCGCATGAGCGCCTAAAATAAACCCATCTGGGGCGTCTGAAAAATACCCAATCAAAACACGGTCAAAATCTGCTTCTTCGTGGATGTGCGCGGTCTCGGCCACAACTTCCGCACTGAAAGCGGGCCCTTCCGCCGGAATGATTTCTGAAGAAACACGGGGCGCAATCCAACCAATCATTTCAACGGGCATTATAAGCTTCCTTCATAAGGTTTGATAAGAAAGATGGGTCTTGAATCCGGGATCGAGAAGGTTCGACATAGTGCTATAGGTGGACCCTATTAAATACGCATGGTATCTCACGCAACCGCCATAACTAAGGAGCTAGACGGTGTTGGAACCACTCTGGAAGCCTTCAGCCGATCAAATCGCTAAAGCAAACATCTCTGTATTTACACGCAAACTTGAGCTGGATTGGGGTGTTTCGCTGCTGGACTATGATGCCTTGCATGCATTTTCAATCGAAGAGATTGAGAAATTCTGGTCAAGTACTTGGGACTTTTGCGGGGTCATAGCGTCGAAAAAAGGTGACCGCATTCTCGTCGACGGCGACAAGATGCCTGGCGCACAGTTTTTTCCAGACGCACGTCTCAATTTCGCCCAAAACTTACTACGCCGCCGTGACGATACGCTGGCAGTCCTGTTCCGCGCCGAGGACCAGGTCGAGCGGCAATTAACCTGGCGTGAGCTTTACAACGAAACCTCTCGTCTCACTCAAGCGCTCCGAGCCCTCGGTGTAGAAGCTGGCGACCGCGTCGCCGGTTTCACCCCCAATTGCCCGGAAGCCATTATCGCCATGCTGGCGGTCAGTTCCATCGGTGCAATTTGGACGTCCTGTTCACCAGATTTCGGCGTGCAAGGCGTCCTAGACCGATTTGGACAGGTGGAGCCAAAAGTCCTCTTCACCGCAGACGGCTATCACTACAACGGAAAGCAACAGAATTCTCTTGAAAAGGTCGCAGCTGCCCTTGTCGACTTACCGACCGTAAAATTAACTGTCGTCTTCCCTTTGTTAAAAGATGACCCCGCGATCGGCAACGTTCCAAATTCAGTACACTGGCGCGACCTCGTTGCCGCACACGAACCGTTAGATATCGACTTCGTGCAACTACCGTTCAATCATCCGCTCTATATCCTCTACTCTTCGGGAACCACAGGTGTGCCGAAATGCATCGTGCACAGCACCGGTGGCACCCTGTTACAGCATTTGAAGGAACAACAGCTTCACTGTGACGTCAAACCTGGTGACCGAGCCTTCTACTTTACTACCTGTGGCTGGATGATGTGGAATTGGTTGGTCAGTTTCCTCGCCTCCGAGGCGACAGTCATACTGTACGATGGCTCTCCCTTTTATCCCGGCCCCGAAGTCCTATTCGATTATGCCGATGCTGTCGGCATCAATATCTTCGGAACATCCGCCAAATTCATCGACGGACTCGGAAATACAGGGCTAAAGCCGATGAAGACACATCGACTTTCGAACTTACGCACGATCTTATCAACCGGATCACCCTTAGTGCCGGAAGGCTTCGATTATGTTTACGCGAACATAAAAAAGGACGTTTGCCTTTCTTCCATCGCGGGAGGCACGGATATCGTAGGTTGCTTCGTTGGTGGCAACCCAGCCTTGCCAGTCTGGCGGGGTGAAATTCAATGTAAACTGACTGGCATGGCAACCGACGTTTTTGACGCGGATGGCCAATCCCTGGTCGGCAAGAAAGGTGAGTTGGTCTGCACCAAACCCTTCCCATCAATGCCCGTCAAATTCTGGAATGACGATGATATGTCCAAATACCGTGGTGCCTATTTTGAGCAATACAGCAACATTTGGCATCACGGCGATTTCGTGGAGCTTACCGAACATGGCGGCATGATTATTTTTGGCCGTTCCGACGCTACACTGAACCCAGGCGGCGTACGCATCGGCACAGCGGAAATCTATCGCCAGGTGGAGCAATTTGAGGAAGTGTTAGAGGCCATCTGCATCGGCCAGGAATGGAACGGCGACACACGCGTGATACTCTTCGTTGTATTGCGTAACGGCGACCTATTGAATGAAGACCTTATCCAACGCATACGCCAACGGATACGACTGAATTGCTCGCCCCGCCATATGCCAGCGAAAGTTATAGCCGTTGCGGACATTCCACGAACCAAGTCTGGAAAGATCACCGAACTCGCGGTCCGCGATATCGTCCACGGGCGCGAGGTCAAGAACAAGGAGGCTCTCGCCAACGCAGAAGCACTTGAGTTGTATCGAGAGATAGCAGTGCTGCAGGAATAGACCAAGCCTGCTTACTTCTGAACTTTGATACAGGCTTTTTACAGCGTCAACTCGGCCCATGAATCGTAAATTCAGATTGGTATAATAATGCCCCTTTCTATCATATTCGCAAAGGTAGCGCGGGTATTCTCCAGAAGCGGAGAGGTGGCGTGGGGCTTCAGAGCGGCATCATCTTTATACATTTTCACCAGCATGACCGTTTTATCATTACCCGCAGGGATAAGGGTTTCGAACTGCAGAGAGCCTTCTTAATCCGCCTTCACGCTTGTGGCGTGAAGTTGAATGATTTTGAGAAACTTACCACGCGCTCCCGAACAAATTTTGAAGTCACCCACAAGAGTAATATTATACACTTTTACCCTTCTTTCGTATTTTATTGACTGGCAACCTTTCCCCCGAAGTCAACCATTCCAAGAAGCGGCGTAAACTGTTAGAAGTGTTGTATTTTTAGATACTGAGCACGCCATTTACATGAAATCTCCCCTCAAAGTCGCACCGATCCGACCAGAAGTTCTCGCCATAGAGACACAGCAGATCATGCAGGTATCAACCTTGGCAATGGACGACCCGGAAGTCATAGCCATGTGGTACGGTGAATCAGACGTCTCAACGCCAGATTTTATTTGCGCAGCCGCTACCGAGGCTCTGCGACGCGGGCAAACCTTCTATACTCACAAATGGGGCATTCCGAAACTGCGGGAGACCCTGGCGGCGTATACATGCGATCTGTATGGCGTCAATATTTCAACCAACCGGGTGACCGTCACGTCTTCCGGCATGACGGGTATCATGATTTTAATGCAGGCTTTGGTTGGGTCGGGCGACAACATCATACTCGTTGATCCAATTTGGCCAAATGGTGGATCGGCGGCACAGGTTATGGGTGGGGAGGTCCGGCGCGTCAGTCTCGAGGCAAACAGTCAAGGAAACTGGCACCTTGATCTTGAAAAGCTATTTGCCGCAACAGATAGCCGCACTCGGATGATCTTTATAAATTCGCCCGGCAATCCGACAGGCTGGATGGTGGAGAGCGATCAACAGAAAGAGATTCTTAATTTCTGCCGAAACCACAGGATTTGGATTGTTGCAGACGAGGTTTACAGCCGTCTGGTTTACGATCGACGTGTTGCCCCTTCATTTCTAGAGATTGCCGAACCCGAAGACCCTGTTGTGGTCGTTAACAGCTTTTCAAAATCCTGGGCGATGACCGGCTGGCGCCTAGGTTGGTTAACGCATCCCGAAAGACTAAAAGAAAAAATTGGCGATTTAATTGAGTACAACACTAGTGGCACACCGGAATTTCTTCAGGAAGCGGGGATCACAGCCGTGCGGGATGGTGAAGATACGGTTACTAACATGATAGAGCGTTGCCGGGCGGGAAGGGACGCGGCAAGCTGTCGCCTTAGTGCTATGAATCGCGTTACCTATAGTCCACCGGCAGCTGCATTCTACGCCTTTTTCAAGGTCGACGGTATCGACAACAGCCTCGATTTTGCGAAACGTCTTGCTACTGAATATAAGGTCGGAGTAGCCCCCGGCACTGCGTTCGGCCCGTCCGGAGAAGGGTGGTTGAGGATTTGTTTCGCACAATCCACGGATCGGATCGACGAAGCGATGAACCGACTTGAACGCGCTATGGTCGAGGTATAGGACCATGCACGATCCCATTTACCTAAAAGACGAACACCGGATGCTGCGCAACCAGTTGCGGCGCTTTATTGATGAGGAGGTGCTCCCCAATGGTGAGGCATGGGAGCGCGACGGGATGGTGCCGCGTCATGTTATTCGCAAGATGGGCGAGCTGGGATTTCTGGGCATTCGGTATCCCGAAGCCTACGGCGGTGCCGCGCTCAACACGATCGCAACCATGGTCCTCTCCGAAGAATTGGGACGCTCGACCTTTGGCGGGTTTGCAATAACAGTTCTGGTCCACACGGATATGGCCTCGCCACACCTCGCCAATGCGGGTAGTGAAACGCAGATCGCCAAGTATCTGCCAAAAATTATTTCAGGCAAACTGGTCACTGCTGTCGGCGTCACAGAGCCAGGTGCCGGGTCAGACGTGGCCAGTATTCGAACCCGTGCACTCAAGGTGGACGGCGGTTGGGTCCTGAATGGCAGCAAAATGTTCATTACAAACGGTGTCCACGGCGACCTTTATTTCGTTGCGGTCAAAAGTGGCGACAGTGACGTGCGCTCCCGCGAAATAACGATGTTCATCATCGAAAAAGAGATGGAAGGTTTCAAAGTTGGGCGCCCGCTAGAAAAGATGGGCTGGCGCAGTTCTGATACCGCCGAGCTAGTCTTTGAAGATTGTTTCGTACCAGACGAGAACGTCCTTGGCGAAGTTCATCGGGGATTCTATGCAATTATGCAGAACTTTCAGAACGAGCGCCTGGTTCTCGGTGCGCAATCCATAGGCGAAGCGCAGAAGGCGCTTGAATTAACGCTTGCTTACGTAAAGAACCGTAGAGCCTTCGATGGCACGCTCTGGGATAAACAAGCCATTCGCCAGCGATTGTCACAGCGCCTCGCAGAGGTAGAAGCCGGACGGCAACTGATCTACCATGCGGCCTGGCTCGACATTCAGGGAATCGATTGCGTTAAGGAGGTCTCTATGGTCAAGGCTTATTGCGGAGAGTTGGTAAACAAAGTTTTGTACGATTGTCAGCAATTCCACGGCGGCTTCGGCTACATGCAAGAGAGCACGATTGAACGCATGTGCCGCGATGCGCGCATCCAATCTGTCGGTGGAGGTGCCTCGGAGGTAATGCTGGAGGAGGTCGCTAAGCGCATCTAGATCGCTATCAGATGCCAAACAAAAAAAGACCTAGAAACATTGTAGATCTAAACATCAATTATGAGCACGTTGGCCGAAGACGCGCACAGCAGATAAACACCATCCCGTTATGCAATTATAACAGCCCATGAGGCTGAAATCAGTGTATGACGGGGCGCAAACAAGCTCGCCCAAATGCCCATTGAAGCTAGGCTAGATGCTATCCGCGCACCTCGACAACCACCTTTCCCGTCGACTTTCGCGCCAGCAACGTGCGCATCGCTTCACCCGCCTCGACAAGGGGGAAACGATGGCTGATATGTGGCTTTAGGATCCCTTTTGCCCATATCTCCCGCAAACCGGCATAGCCTTCATGAATCACCTCAACTTTTTTGCGGTGATAGGCACCCCAGACAAAACCATCGACAGTAAAGCATTTCACCAGCGGATAATTAGTCGGTATTTGGGGAATATCGCCGCTTGCAAAGCCAATAATTATGATCCGCCCTTCGAAGTTAATGCATCGAAGAGACGCCTTGAACGCGTCGCCGCCGACGGGATCATAAATCACGTCCGCGCCGCTAGTGTATTCCAATACTTTATCACGGATATCTTCATCTGAATAATTGATGCCATAATCGGCACCGTAGGACTTCGCCAATGCGACCTTCTCTTCCGTACCCGCAGTTGCGATGACGGTCGCACCCATGGCTTTACCGAGCTCGACCGCCGTGAGGCCAACGCCTCCAGCAGCGCCATGCACCAGCAATACCTCGCCAGATTTGAGGTGCGAGCGATAAGTCAATGCGACATGGCTGGTTCCATAGGCTACCGGAAATGCCGCCGCTGTCGCCCAATCCATATCGTCAGGAACAGCTGTAAGGTTCATGGCCGGCACGTTGGCTTCCTCCGCGAAGCCACCAAAACCGATTGATCCCATGACGCGATCACCAACTTTAACATTTTCGACATCGTCGCCGACAGCGATCACCTCGCCGGCCGCTTCCATACCAGGGCTAAACGGCAATTCGGGTTTTTCCTGATATTCACCAGTCACCATAAGGGTATCACCGAAATTCACCCCGGCGGCATGGACGGCGATCTTAGCCTGTCTGGGACCGGGAGCAGGGAGTTGGAACTCTTCCAGCTTCATCGCTTCGATGCCGTCGCGGCCGTGCAATCTCATTCCTCGCATCAGACTCACTCCCCATCCCGCACTTTGATAATTACCTTGCCCTTCGCTTTGCGGTCGCGCAGCGCCTTGATTGCCTCGCCTGCTTCCGACAAGGAAAATACATGGCTTTGCTGTGGCTGAAGCTGTCCAGCATCCCACATTTTCGACAGGCCATCATAAGAATTAAGCAGAACCTCTGGACTTGTCCGGCGATAACTGCCAACTGGAAAGCCCACAATGGAGATATTCTTAACCAAGACGTAGTTGGCTGGCGCATTCGCAATTATTCCGCTGGCAAAGCCAATAATAATGATTCGGCCTTCAAAATTAATGCAACGAAGTGACTGTGTGAAGGCATCTCCGCTCACCGGATCGTAGATTACATCGGCGCCACCGACGAGCTCCTTCACTCGCGTCCTTATCTCTTCCGTTGAATAGTTGATGGCGTAATCAGCACCGTTATCAAGGGCGAACTGCGCCTTATCGTCAGAGCCTGCCGTCGCCACAACGGTGCAGCCAAGGGCCTTTCCTATCTGGACCGCCGTAGTCCCGACACCGCCCGCCGCACCATGCACCAGCAACACTTCGCCATTTTTCAGATTGACCCGCTCATGCACGAGCGCGGCATGGCTCGTCGTGTGGGTCAGGCAGAACCCACCAGCCATTTCCCAGCTCATACCCGACGGCACATGCATCAGAAACTTTTCTGCTATGACCGCTTCTTCTGCGAAGGCTCCGTAATCGAAAAAACCCATCACGCGATCGCCTGGCTTAAAACGGGTCACGCCCTCACCAACATCAATAACTTCGCCGGCTGCTTCGAGGCCCGGCGTAAACGGCAGCGGCGGCTTGTGCTGATATTTACCCTCAGACATCAACAGGTCAGGAAAATTAACACCTCCGACGTAGACTTTAACGCGGACTTCACCAACCCCAGGTGTCGGTGCGGGAATATCTTCCAGAGTCAGGGCATCTACCCCATCAAGTGCAGAAACGCGTATCGCGCGCATGATTCCTCTCGTTTAATAGCTATGGAGGGCGACCTAAAGATAGAGGGCAGTGAGACCGCTCAAATTCTTCCGACAGCCCGCCGGTCCGGTTAAGAATGGGTTGTACCAGGTCGCCGTCAATAGATTGTGCCGCTGGGAGGCCGAGTGTGGCACGCTCTAGGACGGCCAAAATTGACATTGGCTCATTTACTTTTACAGGGCCGTTCTCATATTTTAATTAGGTCCTAATAACAAGCATGCAGAGCGATAGACACAAAAGACGCCTCCGAGTTCTACCGGCAAACCAATCTGGCATCGCAAGACGAATTCGCTACTAGTGACCCCTTGCACTCACTTCGTTCCACGGGCAAGGTTGCAAACCATGCGGGGATATTTTGGCATAGGCGTCGAGCGCATCTCTAAACCAATGAACGTTGGCAATCTGTTTCGCTCGGCACATGCTTTTGGGGCGGATTTTGTGTTCGCCATCTCAGCCAGTGTCGATTTGAAGCAACTCGACCGTTCCGACACCTCGAACACTCATAAACATGTACCGCTTTACGAATACGCAAAACCAAAGGATTTATCCTTGCCTAAGGGTTGTCAGTTAGTCGGTGTCGAACTGTTAGACGGAGCGCATGACTTGCCGAGCTTTACGCATCCAGAACAAGCAGCCTATATCCTCGGGCCGGAAGCAGGTGAATTATCGCCAGGGGTCATTGAGCGCTGCGATCATATCGTAAAGATACCGACTAAATTCTGCGTCAATGTTGGCGTTGCAGGGGCGATATTGATGTACGACAGATGGCTGACGCGGGGACGCTTTGCGCCCCGCCCAGTAGCCCCAGGTGGCCCAACGGAAGAATTGTCACCGCATGTGCACGGCGGTCGCGGCGCACGTTAAACTTATTAGAGGACCGCTGAGGGCCCCAACCGCCCCACCGGTAGGATATAGCAAGACATATAGCACCCAACTTCAGCGAGTGATCTTCTGACGGTCGGTAATTTCAGTAATCCTGCCAATCAATGCGCACTTTATCACAAATGTGACAGAGAATTTCAAAGAATTAGCTGTCTGGCTTTTTTAAAAACGGAATGAACGGTATGACCGATGCTGCTATTGCCGAGAAAAGATAGAAGGCATTGATATAACCGATCATAGAAGCTTGCCTTTCGACTTCATTGCTCAATTCCGCGAGACCGCTTAGTGAGTTGAGTGTCCAGCCGCCACTAATAGCAGATAAGGAGAAGGCCTCATTGAAAAGCGAAAGATGCTCCGAAAGAACACTGTAGTTTACGCCAGTTGAAAGGATTACCACACCGACGCAGACAGAGATGATGATCGCGCTTCCAAGGTTCCGAATGAGATGAAAGACAGCGGTGGCCTCGCCGAGTTTATGGGTTGGTAGGGTTCCGAAAGCAATAACCGTAAGTGGTGCCCACAGGAAACTATTGCCGAATCCCTGGAACGCACTTGTCAACATAACCTCTAACACACTGACATTCATGTCAAATTGTGCCATCATAAGCCCACTTATTGATTGGCTTCCAAAGCCAATTGCAAGCCCGATCCGGGGGTCCAGGCGCGTCAGGAGTGCGAGCGCAACGCTTCCGACCATGCTGCCCATACCACGTGACGCGAGAACAATACCAATTATGGAATCGGGAAACCCTTGGAGATCTTGTAACATCGTTGGCAGCAAGACCATTGGAACGAAAGCCAGTCCACCGAATGCGAATGCGAAAAAAAGGCCAATTGCGAAGTTTCGGTCCAGAAGGAGTTTTGGGTCGAGAAAGGGACGAGAAACCGTCAGACTGTGAACGATAAATAGATATAAACAGACACCGGCCAGACAGGCCTCAAAGATAATTTCGCGTGAATCAAACCAATCCAAACGCTCACCTCGATCGATCATCAATTGAAAACTGGCGACGGCAATGGTGAGTGCCAAAAACCCAGTCCAATCCAGACGGATCGCTGCATTCCGTTGTCGATCAGTAATAAAAATAAAAATTGTCAAAATCGATATTACGCAGATCGGAAAGGTCATAAAGAAAACCCAACGCCAGTTGTAAGCCTCGGCCACGAAGCCACCGATCGTGGGCCCCACAATCGGCCCACAAACAACGCCAATTCCCCATATTGCAGTTGCCAGAGTATGCTGCCGCCTTTCAAATGAACTAAGAATAATCGCTTGCGAAAGTGGCGTGATTGGCGCCCCCAATATACCTTGTAAAACGCGGTAAAGGATTAGCTCTTCCAGCGTCGTCGCCGTACCGCACAATAGCGAAGCAACGGAGAAACCCGTCACGCACCAAATCATCAAGGCGCGCCTTCCAAAACGGTTAGCAAGCCATCCAGATGCTGGGGTTCCCACCGCTGTCGCTACCAAATTAAACGTCACTGTCCAGGCAATTTGATCTTGGGTCGCCGATAATGAGCCCTGCATCTGCGGCAACACGACGTAGGAAATTGTTACGGTCATAGCGAAGAGCATCGTCGCCAAGGTAACTGTGGCAAGGATCCAATAGCGCTTAACACCCAGCCCTGCGTCGGTCAAAGTTACTGCGGTCACTGCCTAGACCCACCAATTGGCACAGTGCACTCTCCCCAACCAACGACTTAAACGTCGCCGTGTAAAAATAAACCTACGGAACGAGACTAGAGCATCCCACAACATTGTCATTGGCTATGATCAACGGAAAAAAATTCCGTCGCTTGAACCAGGCGGCGCCTTTTCGTATTTAAGGATCATGAAAATAGCTCCCCTAGTCATTTCGGTATTCACAATCCTCTTGTTTCTACCGGTCCTCGCCCAAGCCAAGCCAAATTTAGTAGGAACATTTGGCAAGTGGCACGTACAAACTTACGTTGAAGGCCGCAGCAAGGTTTGCCTAATTTGGAGCCAACCCGAAAAGTCCAAGGGTAACTATAAACGCCGGGGCGAAGTATATGCATACGTGACGCAACAACCGGCCGAAAAACGGTTCGATGAAATTAGTATCTCTATTGGATATAAATTCAAAAAACAAAGCGCGCTTAGTGTTAAGATAAAAAAAACAACCTTTTTGATGTTCACCGATGGGAGTACGGCCTGGAACCGAAAACCATCCGACGACTCTAAAATGGTGAGAGCCATGCAAGCCGGCATGAGGATGACTGTCAGAGGAACATCGAGCCGAGGTACAAAAACCACCGACATATTCTCGCTCAAAGGCTTTTCTAAAGCGTATACAACAATGAACAAAAAATGCGGCGTCAGGAAAAAGAAGTCTCGCTGATTAATACAACTGCGTTGATATCCAACACCTGTTGTAACTTGGAATCCATATCTAATAAGGGCATTGCCCCCAATTTCACCATCTGCATTTTGTTGGGTAGACTTTCAGAAAGTCCATAACAGTCGCCTGAATTACAATCGAATTTATAAATTAAACAGTGATATACGGCTAAAAAGTTTTCATAGCTGAGTGCGGTTCTCCCTTGGCTACAACTATGCTTCTGCCGTATACCCCAACTTATGAGTGAGCAAACCGCCACAATCGATATAAATTCAATGCCGAAACCCTCCGGGGTAGATAAACGCACTAACTTAATCGGCCTGTCACGTGCTGAGGTTTCTGCGGCTCTTGCTACACTCGATGTTGAGCGCTACCGCGCCGATCAGGTTTACAGCTGGATCTACGCAAAGGGTGCGATTGACTTCGAGGCTATGACTAACCTATCAAAGGAACTGCGTTCACGCTTAAACGAGTTATTCCGGATAAGTCGACCTGGCATCAGGTCAGACCAGCAATCCATTGACGGCACGCGGAAGTGGCTCCTTGGGTTCGAAGATGGCAACGCGGCGGAGACTGTCCATATCCCGGAAACCGATCGCGGCACACTTTGCGTCTCGAGCCAAGTTGGCTGCACCTTGACTTGTGCCTTCTGCCACACGGGAACGCAGCGTTTGGTGCGTAACTTAGACGTTGGTGAAATCGTCGGCCAAGTCATGCTGGCGCGAGACCATTTAGAGGGATGGCCATCACCCAACGAAGAAAAACGCATCACAAATATTGTGATGATGGGTATGGGTGAGCCACTTTATAATTACGAAAATGTTAAGAAAGCACTGAAGATTGTGATGGACGGAACCGGCGTCGCCATCTCGAAACGCCGCATAACTCTGTCCACATCCGGCATTGTGCCGATGATCGAGAAGTGTGGGGCTGAGCTTGGCGTTATGCTCGCAATTTCACTGCACGCAGTAACAGACGATGTGCGAGACAAGCTCGTCCCAATCAATAAGAAATGGCCAATTAAGGAGTTACTTGCTGCTTGCCGTGCATATCCGCCTGCTCAAAACGCACGGCGCATCACATTCGAATACGTCATGCTGGACGGCGTCAACGATTCCGAAGCGGACGCACGGGAGTTGTGTCGCCTAATCAAGGGTATTCCAGCCAAGGTCAATATGATCCCATTCAACCCGTGGCCCGGCAGCACATTCGAGTGTTCACATCCAGACGCAATAAAAAAATTTGCTCGTATCGTCGAAAAAGCGGGTTATGTGGCTACTATACGCAATCCGCGCGGTCGAGACATCCTCGCAGCCTGCGGACAGCTAAAGACTGAGAGCGAGCGTTTACAAAAATCCAAACGTCTTAATTAAAATTTCATTTTTTAGGAGTTTCCTCATGAATGAACCCAAAGCGCCGCGCATGACGCCTTTGCCCGAAGATCAATGGACCGATGAGATGCGCGAGATGTTCAAGCCGACCATCAAGACCTTCGGCCGTGTCTTCAATATTTTCACCACCCTCGGGCGTCATCCAAAACTTTTAAAGCGCTGGATGGTGTTCGCCAATCATTGCCTGTTGAAGTCAAGTCTGACGCCACGCGACCGCGAGTTAGTTATACTCCGTGCCGGCTGGTTAAGTCACTCTGAGTACGAATGGGCGCAGCACAATCGTATCGCCCTTGAGGCGGGTCTAACACAGGAAGAGGTTAACCGTGTCAAAGACGGCGGCGGTGCGTCCGGATGGACTGAGGCCGAGAAAGCTCTGCTGATCGCCGTTGACGAAGTTTTGGATGAAAAAAACCTAAGCGATAAAAATTGGAATGCGTTAGTAAAACATTTCAAAGAGCAGCAGATTATCGACATCATTTTCACTGCCGGCAACTACGCCCTTTTAGCTATGGCCCTCAACACACTTGGCGTCGAAGTCGACGACGGTGTTTAAATGTGACCTTTGAATTTTTATATCTCAGGCGTTTCTGTTTGCCACCAGCATAATCGCGTTATGTCCGGATGGAGCCGACTCGCTCGACCATAGCAGCAATCTATTTGCAATAGATTCTCTCCCGCAAATAAAAAATCTGCCGCCATCTCAAAGTCCTACCACCGTCGGTGCGGGTTCCCTTTAATCGCTCAAGGAGAGAGGTTTAGGCGGAACGACGGTCAATCTGGTTTTGTTCCCGTGGTATTAATGCGGTAAAGGGTGCGGAACTTATCTGGCGGCAAAACGTCCGTGGTCGCCTTGTGCATCAGGGTGCGGTTATCCCAGATCAACAAGTCACCAACTCGCCATTTATGGCGAAAGTGAAATCGAGGATTATCCGTATGTATAAAGAGCTCATCGATCAGTGATCGGCTCGCATCCGGCGCCATATTGAGGATATCCTTGATCCCGGTACTAACCGCATTAGAAATAAAGAGGCCTTTGCGCCCAGTTTCTGGATGAGTTCGCACCAGCGGATGTGTAACTTCAGGCGTCTTTTCACGTTCCGTCTCGTTCAAAAGGTTCCACCGCGCCTCGGCGTGTTCTCTGTTGCGAGACCAACGATACTGCTGGCGCACCCTCAATCCTTCCAGCTGCATTTGTTTCTCCGGTGTTAACGCATCGTAAGCGGCGGCGAGGTCCGCAAAAATCGTATCGCCGCCTTCCTCAGGAATCTCCAAGGCGTAAAGCATTGTCGCATTGGCTGGCACTGGCTTATAGGAGTAATCCGAATGCCAGCTGGAGCCGGCATCACGTATCCCTTTCGGCCGACCCATCTCGGTTCGGTTCGAAAGAACGGTAATCCCTTTAAATTCATGATGATGATACATAGAGACGGTATGTGGCTCGACTGGGCCAAACCGCTGGCCCAAGGCATAAAACTGAGCCGCATTCAGGGACTGACCGTGAAATAACAAAACCTGGTGTTCGAGATACATGTCATAGAGAACTTTCCAAGTTGCATCATCGAAGCCTTTCGAAATATCGAGACCTTCGACTTCAGCGAAAAACGTTTTCCCGATGCGCCGAACTTTCATGGAATCACCTCCAGCCTTACTGCGGCAGATGCTTGCCGCGCTCGTTGTTCCCTTTAATATGTTCTCAAAAGGAGCTCCACAAATGCCTTTCGATTTCGATCCCTATGATAAAGCTGTGATCGAAGATCCTTACCCGGCATACAAATATTTGCAAGATAATGACCCGGTTCACTACAGTAATGCGCTACGATCATGGATATTGACCCGGTACGAAGATGTTCGGCCAAGCCTGAATGACCCACGTTTATCGGCCGACCGGATCACGCCTTATCTTGAGCGCATTTCGCCAAGTGAACGTCTGAAAGTACAGACCGTCGGACCGATGCTGCAAAGATGGTCTGTCTTTATGGATCCTCCGGACCACACAAGAATGCGAAAGCTGCTTAATCACGGCTTCACCTCGACCGCGCTAATCAATTTCCGCCCACGGGTCCAGGCCATCGTCGAGCGAATGATAGATCAATTAATAGCAAAGGGTGCAAATGGTGAAGAGATTGATTTTATTAATTCCTTCGCCTACCACCTGCCGGCAACGGTGATCGCGGAAATGCTTGGCGTGCCCGAAACGGATGTCGAGCAATTTAGAGCATGGTCGGAGGATTTGGCCACTTTCGTGGGCAGCGCTACAGACACTCCGAACAAAGTCCGGCTCGCAGAGGCCAGTGCCATCGCGTTGACTGACTATTTCGCCACGACCATCGAGATGCGCCGTACCCATCCCCCGGCTGCGAAAGACGTTACCGTGATTGACCACATGATGGCGGCAGAAGAAGACGGGGATACGCTGTCACTTGCGGAACTGATATCGAACGCTGTCCTGTTACTATTTGCCGGACACGAAACAACGACTAACCTGCTCGGAAACGGACTTATCGCCCTTTTGCGCAATCCGGAGCAATTGCGTCTCTTTACGGAGCAGCCGGACTTGGCGGAGAATGCGGTCGAAGAAATTCTGCGCTACGACGGGCCGGTCGGTTCCCTAGCGCGGAGTGTATTGGAAGACATGGAGATCGGCGGCAGAAAACTCCAGCGTGGCCAGCGGGTCTACTGTATGTTAAATGCAGCGAACCGCGACCCGCGGCAATTCAACAACCCAGATTGCCTCGACATCACCCGTGAAAACAACCGCCACATCGCTTTTGGTTACGGAATTCATTTTTGCGTTGGGGCCCCACTCGCGCGGATGGAAAGCCGCTTCGCACTAGCCGCGATGATGAAACGGATGCGTGCCATCGAATTAGGAAATAGCCCACCCATTTGGCGGGATTCTCTCGTTCTCCGTGGTCTCTCCAGCCTAATGATCCGATTTAAGGCAGCCTAGATCGACGGAAGCTCCATCACTGCTTGATGGAGTTTCTCGATATGTTGCCGCTTCTCAAGCCCGCCACCCAGCGTGCGAAGACAAAGGTGCGTCAAACCAATCTCGCGCCAGCCGGCAACTCGAGCCTTCCACTCGGCTTCGCGTGGACCAACGACCGCGACACCGGCCTCTACCCCAAGACTGTTTGGATCTCGGCCCGCCGCCTCCGCTTCTCGGCGAATATCATCGCGAAGGCTGGGAAACTCTTCTGGCGAGCAAAGGTTAAACCAGCCATCGGCCTGCCGCCCAATGCGCCGGCGAATACGCTGGATGGGAAGACCTGCCGCCCCGATCCACATCGGGATCGGTTGTTGGATTGGTAGTGGGTTAATACCGGCACCCGAAAAGCTGTCGTACTCACCTTCGAAATCCACCGTCTCTTCCGTCCACAATCGTCTGAGAAGGTCTATCTGCTCCTCGCATCGTTGGCCTCGTGTGTGGAAGTCGGCCCCAAGAGCCATATATTCTTCCACGTTCTTACCGACACCAACACCAAGGCGCAGGCGGCCACCAGAGAGATTATCAAGCGTCGCGGCTTGTTTCGCCACCAAGACTGTTGGGCGAGCCGGCAACATTATGACGGACGGTACAAGCTCTATCTCGCTTGTAACCGCCGCGATGTAGGTCATTATGGTCATTGATTCATGCAACGGCCCACTGCCGCTCCTATAGACCTGTTCAGGTACCCGCAAGTGCGTAAGGCCCAACTGTTCTGCCGCCTGAGCAAACTCAACAATCAGATCGATATCGTCACCAAGTTCGCGCACGGGCAGCGAAACGCCAATCTTCATTCTCCACTCCTTTACACTTCAAGGGCACCATCGTACCGGCGAGGACGGGGTGCCGTATTTTTACCTGCCAACATCTCCGCTGCTGTCCAACCGACCTGTCCATGACGCCCGTTGCCGTAGCGGATCAGTGACTGGTCGACGAACGCTCGAATATCGCCGGGAAAATCCAGCCAAATACGCATCAGGACGCGCTTTAAGGTTTCATCTTCCACCACCGCATGAGCGGCTCGCCCGTGCAGGACCGTGTAATTATTGCAGAACTGAATATCACCCTTGCTGAACGGGAATTCGAGACATATTTCAGCAGCGATATCATCTAATAGATCAAAGGTCGCATTCTCTTCCGTGGTTAATGAATTACCACTGCGTTCGGCTGCATTGTTGATCCAGTTGCGATTGTATTGACATGAAATGACGCCGTCTTTTTCACTGAACAAAGGAACTTTATAACCGGTGGTTGGTGTTTCGTGCGGAGCGTGTTCATCCATTCGGTCCCACTCAAAGCCTTCGTAAAGCCGGGGTAAGACCGACGCATCCCGCCTGAGAACTTCATTGTAAACTGCCGTTGAGCTAGCGACCCGGCTCGGTGGATCGTCGGGCGCCTGTTGAACACACAGCAGCGAGACAACGTCCGTAAGGTCGATATGCAATTTTGATTCGCGGGGAAACCCAACACCACGTCGGCCTTGGCTCGGGCGAAGTTTCCCATCAGTGACGTAATGAATAAAAGTGGCATCTCCGTTTTGCGTCAGACCTTTGCCGAGATGACTACAGAACCCCCAGTACATTCGCTCGATTTCATCGTACCTATATCCATCGACCGGAAAGCCACGCACCAGGGCAAAGCCACGACCATCGCCAAGATCACGAGAAAGCCGGCGTAATCGTGCGCTAAGACCAGGTAGTGGAAAATTCTCTTTCGTGATACGTTCTAATTGTAAACCGGCAACGCCCTTGAGCGCCGATGCCAAAGCATTGCAATCGGCATCGTTCAAGTGGTATTCCCAAGAATGTTCTTGCTTTAATTGTTCGCCGGTCCAAACACTCGCGCCACGTATGGGCCTCATCCGAATACCGGTCATCATCTTCTCCCTTAATCACTACCAAACAATATAGGGCTTTTTCCTTTTGCGTGACATGATGCATGTCACGCCTATCTCTTTTTACAAAAGAGGGAAACACATGGCAGAAGACAGACTACTCTTCGAGCTTTCGGATGGAATTGCAATTCTTACGCTCAATCGACCCGAAGTGATGAACGCGTTTGAGGATGGCATGCGGGAAGCTTTGTTCGGACGCCTCGAAGAATGTGAGCGCAATCGTGATGTCCGTTGTATCGTTATTACCGGGGCAGGCTCCGCGTTCTCGGCCGGCGGCGATATCGCCAGCATGGCTAAGCTGCAAGAAAATAACAACCTGTCAATCGTAGAGGCACGAATGAATATTGCCGGTCAGGTAATCCAACAAATCCGCCGCATGCCGCAACCAGTGCTGGCAGCGATAAACGGCCCAGCAGCTGGAGGCGGAATGAACTTGGCACTAGCTTGCGACATGCGGATTGCCAGCGACAAAGCGGTTTTTGCCGAAAGTTTCGTGAAGATCGGTCTGATACCCGATTGGGGCGGCTTGGATTTTCTCAGCAAGCTAGTCGGCACGGCAAAAGCCATGGAATTGATGATGCTAGGCGATCGGATCGATACTGCGGAAGCACACCGCCTTGGCCTGGTCAACCAGATGGTGACACACGACTCGTTTTGGGACGCGGTTAAGAAACTCGCACGCCGTCTCGCCAATGGGCCACCTGAGACCCTTGCCGCCATCAAGGAAGGCGTCTATCGAAGCATTGAAAGCACTCTGCCGGAGACATTGTCGTACGAGTATAAGACGCAGCGCCAGCTATTCTTGAGTGACGATGCGCGTGAAGGTATGAGAGCATTTCTTGAAAAACGGCCAGCTACCTTCGGTAAGTTAGATGATTAATTTACTCGGCGGCTTCCGCCGCGGCAGTGCCCAGCTCATCCGTCTCGATCGTGACACGGTTCATTAACCGTCTTTCCGGCCAATAATCAGCGCAGGCGTAATGACTCGTCGAACGGTTATCCCAAAGAGCGACCGAATTTGGACGCCAGTGAAAGCGACATTGAAAATCCGGCCGGGCGCAATGCCGATTTAACATATTCAACAAACCCCGACTTTCATCCTCACCTACACCGAGAATATTAGCCGTGAAACTTTCCGAAATGTACAGGCTCTTCCTCTTCGTAACCGGGTGAACTTTAATCACAGGATGCGTGATCGGAGGATTGGCAGCACGAGAAGCCTCCATGCGTTTCCAATTGTCACCGTCCCAACTACGAAACTTCTTCGGGCTACCGTGCAGTTTCATGAAGTCATGCATGGCATACTTGTCTTCAAGATAAGCCTTCATATCATCAGACAGTGCATCGTAGGCGGCGCCCAGACCCACAAAGATCGTATCCCCACCCGTCTCGGGCACTTCTACAGCACGCAAAATCGAGGCGAACTCTGGCTCTGCCCTGAAAATACCATCCGAATGGTAATGGTTTACGTTCGGTGGCCGCTCGTGGTCATTGATCAAAACGTGCATTTCCGGCACGCCTTCCTCCACGAGAAATGCAGAGCGTTTTGCAATTCGCAACCTGCCAAACTTAGCTGCAAAGTCGCGTTGCTGCGCTGGCGTAATATCCTGATTCCGAAAAAAAACAACGCCATGCGCCATCAAGGCGGCATGGATTTCACGCAGTGTATC
>JAYZET010000027.1:0-77948 GCA_036337155.1 Pseudomonadota bacterium
CGCCTCACCGGTTAGGCGCGTCGTCAGCGTACCTACACCGTTCGGCCGCAGCGCGGAAAACTCCGCCTCCACCACTGGATTTGATTGCGGCGTCCCGATACCGAGCAATGCGTGCCGTGCGTATTCACGGGCGGGCATTAAAGCACGTGCTCCTCAATACTCTGGCCGAAACTCGTCATATCAAAGTGACAAACCTTGGCAGCGCGCCAACAGCGTCTAGGCCTCTTCCAATGTATATTTGCCGTGAGTTAGAAGAGCAACCGCCCGAAGTCTCGCCAAGGCGACTGTAGTGAGGCGTTATATGTTCGCGCAGATCCTTGGACAGATAGAGCTTCATAAGGCCTTGTAGGCTCACGTCCATGTCAAAGAATTTCTGTCCGTGCGCATCGGGCGCAATCCAGTTGGAATTGGTCTTCTTATCTCTGATATTCTCGGCAACGAGGAGATAGTTCATGTCGGGCGCTCGCTAGCCACAATTAACGGTTCCCGCTTTTTAGATCGTCACTGGGTTGTTCCGCAATCGAGATTTTCGTATTGTTGAGTGCGAAATTATAACTCAACAATGCGATATGGCGCGATGACAACGGCACGGTAATCGCTTGGGCGGGCGACTGGCACACGGTCGTACACCGGGGCGATGTCGTCTACGACGGGAACAAAATACTTTATGTCGGCGAAGCCTATGAAGGCGAAGCCGAAGACGTGATCGTCGACGACAGAACAATCATCCAGAATGGAGAGGTGTTGACCCTGGACGTCCCGGCCGCCGTCCGGCGCCTTAACGAGATGAGCGATCTGGTTTGTACGCGATTGAATTTGTAGTGGAGGGCCGATGACAAACAGAGACGAAAAATTGGCCCGTGCCCGAGGCTACCCCTATCCCTATCCAGGCCGCTCCTACACCTGGCGAAATGGTGAAGTTACGGAGTTCGACCCACCTACCAGGGAAGGTCGGACGGCTGTGCTGGCGGTTGGATCAAACCGAGCTCCGGTGCGTCTCGGGCAAAAATTTCTCGGTAAGACCGATGCGGCTATCCCGGTCCAGCAAGCCCGACTCAGGAAATTCGACATCGTCTACGCCGCGCATCTCACCCGCTACGGATCGGTACCGGCGATGCTGCAATGGGCACCCTGCACGACGGTCGACCTCGCGGTGACTTGGCTCGACGAGACGCAGCTCGAGATCATGCACGCGACTGAAGGCGGTTATCACTACGCCGAAATTGATTCGGTTGAGCTCGTCTACGACGACGGCACACGTACGGATAGCGTACACCTTTATGTCGGCCGCGAGGGACATCTGGTGTACCAGGACCAGCCGGTGGCGCTGATCGAGATCGACGGAATTAACAGGCCACATACCGCGCGCAACACAGCGGAAGTCCTGGAGATCGTGCATAAACGCGTCGCGGCCGACATGCCGCACGACGAATTCATCCTTAGGGTGATCGACGACGTCGGGTTCCGACGCGAATGCTCAATCGCGCTGGCGGAGGATTCAGTCCCCTTTGACTATCCCTATACAAAAAAACCCGGCGGTCTGGTGGACTGAAGGCTTACCGAGCTATACCGTTTCGGTCTTAACGACACCCTCGCCGAAAAGCGCCTCGATCTCGTCTTCACTGTACCCGACCTCACGCAGCACTTCACTATTGTGCTCGCCGAGTAGCGGGGTGACCCGGCCTTCCGGGGTCTCGGTATCGTGAAACCGAATATACTGGCGAGCGAGCCGAAGCTCTCCCACCTTCGCGTGGCGATGAGCGCCCACCATCTCGTTTGCCGCCGAGTGCGGATCATCGAGGAAATACTCGCTGTCGCCGGATTGCGCCTCAAGCGCTGGCACGCCCGCCAACTTCAGCGCATCAAGCGTCTCCTGGAGCGAGCGCTCGGCGAAGGCCGCAGCCATGTCGTGGGCAAAGGCAGTTTCGTTCGGGTGGCTCCCACCGGCCACGCTGTCGGGTTCGGCAACCCCGGCCGTATCTCGCAACGTGGCGCGCTCAGTGTCATTGCGTGCCACGACGTAAATCCACCCGTCCGATAGTCGATAGAGGCGATGATAGGGATTGAGCCCGTACTGCTCTCGATCGGCGTGCGGCCGTTCCGGCTTTCCAGTGTAACGGGTGAACCAGGGTGAACTCAGCACCACGGCGCTATTAATTAAGTTGGCATCGACGCGCTGCACAACGCCGGTTCGCATTCGCGCGAAGATCGCCATGATTGTACCGAGAGCGCCCATCGCACCGTTAGTATAGTCAGTTGGCGCAAGTTGCGCGGGAAAGACGGGCGGATTTTCCGGCCCCCCCTGTCCCCGTTCCATGCCCATTAACGCCTGCGCCAACGGATCAATCCCGGGACGCTTCGAATAAGGACCGGTCCAACCATAGCCGGTCAAGTGCGCCTCAATTAGTTTCGGATTGATTGCAGGACCGATGCCCATGCGTTCCGTCGCGTGCGGTCGCAGATTGGCCAACAAAGCATCTGCCGACGCCGCAACCTTTTGGACAAAGACCTTACCTGCATCGGTGCCAGTATCGACGGAAATCGATCGCTTGTTAAAGTTGATATTGTAGAAATATGTTCGGCCGATCGGCCGCGAGAGGTCGCCCGTCAAGGGCTCGAGCTTGATCACATCGGCGCCAAGATCGCCGAGTAGCCGCCCGCCGGTCGGGCCGGCGATCAGATTGGTGATCTCCAAGACCCGAACGCCCGTGAGCGGCAAAGGATCGGGTCCTTTGATTGACGCCTCAGCCGTCGCGTTCGGCTCGGGGTAATCTGCCGGCAGGTCCGTATACGCATCGGCAATATCGGGCCGCGGACCTTTGATACGACCCGGCGTGCCGCTCAGGTGGATTGGCACGCCCATCTGATCTACCTCGCCGATCGCCGGATCGTCTAGGGTCACTACCATACCATTATGCAGGACCTGAGGGTCATCCATGCCTTCCTCGGTCAGGCGCGCGGGCGCGAACGGTACATCGGCCGCTTCGAACTCGCTAGCCCATGCGTCGAAGGAACGTTTTTTGATGATGCGCGCGATTGTTGCACGCAATTCCATCTCGGCTTCTTTCTCCCCGCCACGGCCTTGGTCGAAGCGCTCCTCCTGGATCAGATCACTGATCCCCAAGATTCCGGCGGCGATAGCCATAAACCTTGTGTGGACACAGCCAAGCTGCACCCACTGACCGTCGGCACATTCATAAACACTGTAAAACGGGGCGCTACCCGACGGATGGGTCTGGAAAATGTGCTTGGGAATATTCTCGCCCAATACTTTCGGATGGTAGAGTAGTGCACCCGCCATCAACGTTGTCTCGGAAGCACGACCTCGACCGGTCGTCTCCCTAGCAAGAAGTGACGATGTAACGGCGAGACATATTAGGAGCGCGCCGCCAACAGTCGGCAGCGGATGCACGACATGGACCGGTGCCGGTCGAAACCCTGGCATACCACTGAGGACACCCATGCGGGCCAAGACAAGATCGTCAATCGGCGGCTCGTCCTTCAAAGGACCCCGTTTACCAAAGGCGGTGATTGAACAGCTGACGAGGCGGGGATTGATCGTCTTCAACCACGTACCGTCAACGAGAGACTGAAAAGGGGAGTTGGGTGCGAAATCGTCGATCAAGACATCAGCGCCAGCTATCAGGCGTCGAAAAAGCAACGCGCCGTCTCGATCGCTCGCCACTGCCGCGAGGTCAAGTTTCAAGACTTCCTTGCCGCGATCCCAGACGATAAACCCACCATCGCGCATCCTTGCGTCTTCCGGTTGGACAACCCGGATGACACGGGCACCATTGTCCGAAAGAAACATCGTCGCGAGAGCCGCCGCAGAACCAGTTCCGAGATCGAGAACGGTGATGCCGTCGAGTGCGCTAACCATAATTTCTCCTGCTGTGAAGCAAGATGGCACGACTTAACGCTGTGTCGATAGGAATTGGTCACGCCCTGCCAGCTTCCGTGCCCGGTAATTCCGCACGAAAGCAAGGCTCCAAACGTAGGACAGCCAACCACTCAAGATCGCCCAAGGAACAGAGCCAACCAACATGCTGACCCCCCAACCTTTGAGAATAGTGCCAAACCATCCAACCATAGAATTCCAATCGCTCAAATTGACGTTTTCCACCCCGTCCATCAAATTTAAAAAACCTTCGTAACCGGTGAGGTCATCGATACGAAAGAGCATGATTTGGCCGGTCAGAAAGAACAGGTAATAGAGCGGCAACAAAGTGAAGACGTTGGAGAGCCAGGTCCAAGCCAGTCCGTTGACGAGATGAAAGTCCCAATTGAAGAGTTTGCGCGCAATGATCCAATTAGCAAATACAATAGGCATTTGAACGCCGACCGTCGGCGTCATTGCCCAGCCGACCCCTATCATGACACCGCGCGCTGTGTGCTCCGGCTCGTGACGACTGCGCTTCAACGGTATGACCAACCGATAACGCAACATTCTTAGTAAGCGTTGCCAAAGATCGTATTTGCGTGTTCGAGCCAGAGCTCTAAATTCCCCGTTTTGTAAGCCACTCGGAATGTGCGCTGGAGCCACACCTAATTCAAGCGAGCATTTTCTTTTCCACAAAAGGGGCGGCTTTGTGCGGCAAAGCAAACACCGAAATTGTTTCTCCCCGTCCGCGTAATTCGGCATTGTGGCGCGTGTACGCCGACAGATCTACACCGGCTGCTTCGGCAGTTACCGCCGATATCACGATGCCGCACTCATACTCCTTCGTGAGGCTCTCCAGCCTCGCGGCAACATTTACGTTATCACCAATAGCACTCATAATCGGCGTCCTTGGCGGCCCCATAGAACCGACAATGGCGTCCCCGCTATGCAAGCCTACCCCAATGCGCAGCTTGTGACCCAGCTCCTTTTCAAAGGTGTGGTTTAGATGCTCCATACGCCTATGCATTTCAACGGCACCAGAGATGGCCTCGCGGCAACCCGCCTCATAGCCTGTTTCGAGCCCGTAAAGTGCCATCAGCCCGTCCCCATTAAAATTCGCGTAGTGCCCCTTCGTCGCCTTCAGTGCCTCCGACATTTCGAAGAAGAAACGATTCAAAATCAACATGACGTCATATGGCAGCCTACCCTCACCGAGCTTTGTGGAACCGCGTAAATCCACGAAGAGAATAGCGATTTGTCGTTCCTGCCCCTGTACACCACCAGGAAGTCGGCCATCGCGCGCTGTGGCGCTCGGTGGCAGAAGCGGGATGATGGTTATATCTCCTCGAGGACGCGCCTGACAGGCAAGGCGTACGTCTTCCGGAGCTGAGATACGGCTAAGTGCCTTTGCTTCAAGCTCCGACGGCCTATCAAGTTTGGCCAGACCCCTCGCTATCTGCACCCTGCAAGTGGTACACCGGCCACGTCCCCCACAGACTGAAGCGTGAGGAATACCAGCAGTTTGAATGAATTCCATAATTGTCGGACCGGCCGGGCCTAACATCACCTTGCCCCCAGGATAAAAAATTTTCATGACGCCGTGGCGGTTGCGGTAGAGACGGCGGAGATAGCGCGCGACAAATACTGCCACCAACATCACTGCGAAGAGCCCAAACATCGAAGGAACGACCTTAAGCGCCACCGCCAGTTCATCCTGAGGTGCCTGTCGGAGGCCCGTGCGGATGCTTTCCAGCCAGCCCGGATCCGACATCAACCGCTCGACATGTTTCCCGGCCTGAATGAAACCGAGCCAACCGAGCAGAGGAATGACCAACGCCGCGGAAAAAAGCAAAGCTTGGTATTTCTCATAGATCGGCTTTGCGCGCAGCCAATAATATATTCCGGCGCAGAGATGCACCCAAACAATGACGATCAATGCTGTTTGCTGCCAAAACATTTGATCGTCAGCATACAAGAAGGAAATGGCGTAATAATACGTCGCCTCAAAATCAAAAATATATGGCACCAAACGGGAGCCTACGACATGCTCAACCAACAACAACGGAACCGCCAACCCAAAGACTAACTGAACCGCTGCCCCGGCTTCCAGGCGTAAATGACTGCGCTGGTAGAGGGCGTAGAACGCCAGAAAAAAATGGCACGCCAAAGATCCGTATAGAACAATCATACCAGGCGGGCTCTGCCATATCACCGAGTGGACCCTACGATATGCTTCCATCGACTCGATCGAGATTAGACCAAGCGCATGATTTATCAGATGCGAAGTGATGAAAACTCCAATCGCGAGACCAGAAAATAGGCGTACATCGCGTACAGATGGGCGATAACCCTTCTTCCTATTTTCACTCATGTTTTCTTTGCCTCCGGAAGCTTATGCTACCCGGTCTGCCCCGCGACGATCGATACTGCGATCAAAATACCCAGCCACTTGTTCGATTTAAATTTCGCGAGGCAATCCCGCGCATTATCGATATCGAGCCGCAACACTTGCCAAATAAAGTGTGCGGCGGCGAGCCCGATACCAAAATAAAAAAGTTCATTCAATCCAGCGATAAGTCCTACGTTCGTAAACAGCGCGAGAGCGATGACATAAAATCCTGCTAGCCAAAACCGCGTTCGTATGCCAAACAACAAAGCGGTCGAGCGGATGCCTGCCAACGCATCGTCCTCTTTATCCTGATGCGCGTAGATAGTGTCGTAACCGAGGGTCCAGAAGAACCCAGCGGCATAGAGATAGAAGGCCGGCCCTTGGAGAGACCCCACCACAGCCGTCCATCCAACTAAGGCGCCCCAATTAAACGTGAGGCCAAGCCAAGCCTGCGGCCAATATGTTACCCGTTTCATTAAGGGATAGAGCGCTACCAGAACCAGCGATGATAGAGCTACAAGGATTGCGACATAGTTTAATTGCAACAGAACGAGCAAGCCGCAACCAGCAAGACACGCCATGAAAACAGTAGCGGCGGGTATGCTGACAGCGCCGCTCGCGATCGGCCGCATCGCTGTTCGGGCAACCTTTGCATCATAGTCCCGGTCCAGGATATCATTCCAGACACAGCCTGCCCCCCGCATAACAAAGGCGCCAACGGCGAAAAGCAGGGCATAATATGCAAGTTGCCCCAAATCGCTACTAGCCAGCGCTGCGCCCCAACAGCAGGGAAGCAACAACAACCACGTGCCAATTGGTCGATCGACACGTGCCAAAGAGAGATACGGTTTGGCCGCATCAGGCACCATGCGGAACAACCAATACTCGGCCGAAATGTCACTTGCTAGCTTGGTTTTTGCGCCGCCAGTCATTAGGTAATCTTGCAGGATAGAAGAAGGATGAACAAGCGATGGAGCAATGACAGAAATCGACGGCAGGATGAAGCGGCTGTTCGTCGAGGAAGACCTTTATAACGACAAATCAGTTGGCCTGAGCGCCGCACAAACTCACTACCTCAACCATGTACTTCGTCTTTCAGTCGGAGATCGTGTCGCGCTTTTCAACGGGCGCCACGGCGAATGGATTTGTCGCATCGAGACGATTGCCCGCAGTTCGGGTTCGGTCGAGATCGAGCAGCGCGTGCGCGCGCAAGAAAATGAACCAGATCTGTGGTTATTATTCGCGCCGATCAAACGGACGCGGCTGGATTTCCTTGTTCAGAAAGCGGTCGAACTGGGGATCTCACGGTTCCTACCCGTGACGACCGAACGTACGGAGGTGAGACGGCTCAATCTGAAACGCCACCGCGCCAATGTAATCGAAGCGGCGGAGCAGTGCGAAAGACTCACTCTGCCGCTCTTCTCAGAACCTCTAACGCTCGGCGATGCGCTCATTCAATTTCCTTCGGATCGAACATTGGCCATTTGCACAGAACGAAGCAATGCCTCAGCCTTGGATAACGTGCTCCGGGCACCTGAAGCGAAGAACCAACACTGGGCTATCCTTTGCGGTCCGGAAGGCGGTTTTACTGAGTGGGAACTTGACGCCCTTGTTAAACTTCCGTTTATAAGATTCGTGAGTCTCGGACCCCGCATCCTGCGCGCAGAGACCGCCGCGATATCGGCGGTGTCCTGCTGGCAGGCGGCATTGGGTGATTGGCAACGGCGTCCACCGAAACGGGATCTCGCACAGCCTGGCGACGCCAAATGACAATGGAAATTTATCCCATGGCAGCATCTTCGCAATCTGGCGGTGAACCAATTACCGGCAAGGCGCAGCTGGTCGAGTACCTTGAAGGTGGCTGCAAACCACGCGAACAGTGGCGTATTGGAACAGAACACGAAAAATTCGCTTATAATCTCTCCGATTTGACACGCCTTCCCTACGAAGGTTCGCCAGGAATAAGCCTCTTGCTAGACGGATTGACTCGTTTCGGTTGGGAACCGGTTTTTGAAAAAGGCAATGTTATAGCATTGCGCAAGTCGGACGGCGCTTCGGTTTCGCTAGAACCGGGGGGACAGTTTGAACTGTCCGGTGCCATGATGGAGACGATTCATCAGACATGCGCCGAGGTTCAAACACATCTTAAAGAGGTCAAGTCGGTCTGCGAGGAAATTGGAGCGGGGGTGCTCGGCCTCGGCTTCGATCCGAAGTCGCGTCGCGAAAATGTTGGTTGGATGCCGAAGGGCCGATACAAGATCATGCGCGATTATATGCCTAAAAAAGGTAACCATGGCCTCGATATGATGCTGCGGAGTTGCACCGTACAAGTCAATCTAGACTACGTCTCGGAAACAGACATGATCCGCAAAATGCGTGTCAGTCTGGCCCTGCAACCGATCGCCACCGCACTGTTCGCAAATTCACCTTTTGTCGAGGGCCGGCCTTGCGGATACCAGAGCTTTCGAAGCTTTATCTGGACCGATACAGATCCAGACCGTTGTGGCATGTTGCCCTTCGTGTTCGATGAAGGTTTCGGCTTTGAAGCCTATGTTGACTACGTGCTCGATGTACCAATGTACTTCGTCCATCGAGATGGAAATTATATTGACGTCAGCGGTGCATCATTTCGCGACTTCATGGCCGGCACACTGGACCCGGTAAAAGGCATCTCCGCCATGATGGACGATTGGGTAGACCACCTTACTACACCCTTTCCCGAAGTTAGGATGAAGCGCTTCATAGAAATGCGAGGCGCCGACGGCGGGCCGTGGCGAAGCTTGTGCGCGTTGCCAGCGTTTTGGGTAGGTCTTCTTTACAACCAGACAGCACTCGATGCAGCCTGGGACCTCTGTCGGGACTGGAGCGACGAGGAACGCGAATATCTCCGCAGAGAGACCCCAAAAACGGCCCTTGATACACCATTCCGCGGTGGCACCGTCCTCGACCTAGCCCGCCAAGTTTTAGATATCGCCGAGGCTGGTTTGAAACTTCGAGGGAAGGTAAATGACGCTGGCGTCGATGAAACCATGTTCTTGGCGGAATTGAGGGAAATCGCCGACAGTGGCCTAAGCCGAGCTGCGCGATTGCTCTACGCCTATGAGAATGTCTGGGATGGAGAAATTGAAAAAGCCTACGAAGTGATGTCTTACTGATTTACCCCATAGATGCGCCATTGCATGGTGACACATACAAAAGCCATCTTACCTCGAGCAGTGGGTTATTTCCCAGGCAATACAATTTTTGGTTTCCAGATGGTATTCCATTGTGACGCCTATGGACCTTATTTTGGTTCGCGATTAACCAGCATTACTAGCCTGGTCAACAAATGATTAGCGCACGTCGACCTTATCAGCCTCAACAAACAAGGTTTTCATTACACGTATATCATTGCCGGCATCATCCTTACCCCAGTATTCGATCGTGATCGTATCCCGAGCCTGCCGCGTCGCGACAAGATGGTCAGATTGTTCCAAACTTTGCCCACCATCTATTCGATAGTTTACCCGCGCACTTAGGCAGGATTCGCCATTCTCAATGCAAACTTTGCCAATTTGCAGCGTCACGCCGGTGCCGCCCGATTCAGAATATTTCCGCTTATGGAAGTAGGTATGGCGCCCGTCCAAGATCTGATGGCGTAATTCCGCTATTTCAAGGACGAGTTGCGCCGGGCCTGAACCAATTTGTTTCGTTGCCTCTTCCTCATCACAACCAACGAGGAAGGCCAAGATGGCGAACGCTATGTGGAGTTTCCAAAATTCCACGATGCCCTCAAAGTGGAAAACCCAATCAGGCCGCGGTTCCCCCGACTGTTAGCCCATCGAGCCGCATCGTCGGCTGCCCGACCCCAACGGGTACGCCTTGCCCTTCCTTGCCGCAAGTTCCAACGCCCGGGTCCAACGCCATGTCATTTCCAATCATCGACACCTTTGTCAATGCATCCGGGCCATTGCCTATCAAAGTCGCGCCTTTGACCGGGGCAGCTTTTTTACCTGATTCTATTTTGTATGCTTCCGTGCAAGTGAATACAAACTTGCCGCTCGTGATATCGACCTGACCGCCGCCGAAATTCACAGCATAAAGTCCATGGTCAACCGACGCCAAGATTTCCTCGGGATCCTTGTCGCCAGCCAACATATACGTATTAGTCATTCGAGGCATCGGTGCATGCGCGTAGGATTGGCGGCGACCGTTACCTGTTGCAGCCATATCCATGAGGCGCGCGTTCAACCGATCCTGCATGTAACCGACGAGAATACCGTCCTCTATCAAGGTCGTGCTCCGCGTTGGCGTTCCTTCATCGTCAATTGATAGCGAGCCACGACGACCGGCCATGGTACCGTCATCGACTACAGTCACACCGGGAGCAGCTACCCGCTCTCCCATCAAGCCGGAGAACGCTGAGGTTTTTTTGCGATTGAAATCACCTTCGAGACCGTGCCCAATTGCTTCATGCAAAAGGATGCCCGGCCATCCCGGACCAAGTACAACCGTCATCTCTCCCGCTGGTGCGGGTATAGATTCGAGATTAACCAGCGCCTGTCTCAGGGCTTCGTCAGCGTAGTCGCACCAGGTACCCTCATGGAAGAGTTTCGAATAGGCGGTGCGACCGCCAGCACCGAAACTACCTGTTTCCATCCGCTCGCCGTCCTGAACCACCACCGCAACATTCAGACGGACAAGCGGTCTAATGTCTGCCACACGATAGCCGCCCAGCCGTATAATTTGAATCGCCTTCCATTCGCCCGAAACGCTCGCCATAACTTGGGCAACGCGCGGATCTTTTGCGCGCAAGTAGCGGTCTATATCTGACAGAAGCGCCACTTTCCGATCGAACACCACCTCGCCAAGTGGGTTTTGCTCCGTATAAAGGCTCGCATTGGTCTGCATCGGCGCATCGGCATAAATACCGCCGTGTCCCGACCGCGCCGCCTTCACCGTGTTGGCCGCGCGGCGCACAGCATCTTCGGAAAGCTCAGTCGAATGCGCATAACCCGTGGTATCGCCTGAAACAGCGCGCAACCCGAAACCCTGCGCCGTATCGAAACTGGCGTTTCGAACCCGTCCATCATCGAAGGAAACGCTTTCCGATTGACAGTATTCGAGAAACAGTTCTCCGTCGTTCGCGCCTATTAATGCGTCACCCAAAATGGATTCGAGACGCACCCGATCAAGGCCGCCATGATTGAAGAAAAGATCGTCGGTCTGGGTCAGGTCGGTCATTCAAATTAATCCGCGCTGTTTTGCCTACAAGGCATCGGGTGTGTTGCATAATGAAATTAGATGAAGCACCCCTTAGCCTTCCCAATGGCACACTTTTACAACATGCATAGCTTATAAAATTTTTGAATTTTCAGCACGCATAATTATTACCGATTCAGTCGCCGGAATAAATTAACGCCAAACGGCCGAAAGCTTGGCAATTCAACCAATTTTGCGACATAGTGTCGCGAGAGATGCTATCGCAGAGCGCGACTGTTATATATGATCTCGTTATTGCAAGGCTCGGGTCTTTGCTTCGGTCGTATTTGGCCGTAAATTAAGTGGCCTATCTTGCGCCCGAGCAGGTTAGAGTTTTACCGAGCGCCTTCTTCGGTGCTTAAATTCCGGTTCGTTAAGACTGACCGGAACATCGGAGAGGCAGGTTGATGTGGGAGAATGCAGGGTGAATAAGCTTTTCGTTACAGCGACCATACTAATATCAACAGTTTTCAGCGGGCAGGTCGCCGCCAGCGAGCCTACACCATGGCAGATTGGGCTGCAGTCGCCCGTTACGCCAACGGCCGTAATGATCAACAATTTTCATGACGCCCTAAACGTGATCATTTTTTTGATCACAATATTTGTGCTTGGATTGCTGCTTTATGCATGCTTCAGGTTCCGCGAAAGCAGAAACCCTACACCTTCAAATACGACCCATAATACGCTCATCGAGATTCTTTGGACAGTTATCCCAATCGCCATACTTGTTGGCATCGCCATTCCTTCCATGAAGTTGTTGTATTTCGCAGATAAAGTAGAAGACGCTGATATGACGCTCAAGGTCATTGGCCATCAATGGTATTGGGAGTACCAATATCCAGATCATGGAAATTTTGGCTTCGACGCTAACATGATCCCGGAGGATGAATTGAAGCCGGGTCAAAAACGGCTTATGGATACAGATAATCCTGTTGTATTGCCGGTTGGGAAGAAAGTTAGGCTTCTATTTGCATCTGTCGATGTCATTCATAATTGGTCGATGTCCAGCTTCGGCGTGAAAGTAGATACAACACCGGGGCGTCTCAACGAGACCTGGGTCCAAATCGACAAGGCGGGCACTTATTATGGCTTCTGCTCGGAACTGTGCGGGGTCAATCACGCATTCATGCCTATTATGGTCCAAGCGGTGCCCCCGGCAGATTTTGCTGCTTGGGTTAAAAGGGCGCAAAAAGAATTTGCGAGGGTCGATAAACCCAGAGCGCCTGTCGGTCAACCAGCCGAGGCGGCCATAAGGGTCGCCGCACGCGATTTGTCCAAGTAGAGTCGAGGTATAGAGGTCATCATGGCTGAAGGAACAACGGCGCACGCACACCACGATCACACACCGACCGGATGGCGTCGGTTCGTTTATTCGACCAACCACAAGGACATCGGAACGATGTACCTTGCCTTCGCGGTGATCGCGGGCCTAATCGGTGGCGCCTTCTCCGTCTATATGCGCATGGAACTGATGGACCCTGGTGTCCAGTACATGGTCAACGAGGACGGTTCACCAGACGGCCACCAATGGAACATGTTCGTAACGGCACATGGCCTAATCATGGTATTTTTCGTCGTCATGCCCGCAGTGATCGGCGGCTTTGGCAATTGGATCGTGCCATTGATGATAGGCGCGCCAGACATGGCGTTCCCACGCATGAACAACATCAGTTTTTGGTTACTAGTGCCGTCGTTCCTCCTGCTGCTAGGCTCGGCAGTAATCGGCGGAGGTGCTGGCACCGGATGGACTATTTATCCGCCTCTATCCAACACCGGCGGATACGGTCATGACGGGGCCGCAGTCGACATGGCGATCTTCTCTCTTCACTTGGCGGGTGCATCTTCGATTCTAGGTGCGGTGAATTTTATCACCACTATTTTCAACATGCGAGCGCCCGGCATGACGCTACACAAGATGCCTCTCTTCGTTTGGGCAACCCTTGTTACGGCGTTTTTGCTTTTGCTATCGCTACCAGTCCTCGGTGGCGCTATCACAATGCTATTGACCGACCGTAACTTCGGAACGGCATTCTTCAAGCCGGAAGGTGGCGGCGAACCCGTGCTGTTCCAGCATCTGTTCTGGTTTTTTGGTCATCCGGAGGTCTACATCATGATCCTGCCGGGCTTTGGCATTGTCAGCCACATTGTCTCGACTTTCTCAAAGAAGCCGGTTTTCGGTTATCTCGGGATGGCCTACGCGATGGTGGCGATCGGAGTAATAGGCTTCGTTGTTTGGGCGCACCACATGTACACAATCGGTTTTGATGTTGACGTTCGGGCATACTTTACCCTGGCGACGATGGTGATCGCGGTGCCGACTGGTGTTAAAATTTTCAGCTGGATCGCTACTATGTGGGGTGGCTCGATCCGCTTCGATACTCCGATGTTGTGGGCGATAGGGTTTATCTTTCTGTTTACTGTTGGCGGCGTCACTGGCGTAGTCTTGGCAAATGCCGGCGTCGACCTAGTGCTACACGATACCTATTATGTAGTGGCGCATTTCCACTACGTCCTTTCGCTTGGAGCTGTCTTCTCAATCTTCGCCGGCATCTACTATTGGATCGGCAAGATGTCGGGGCGACAATATCCGGAATGGGCTGGTAAGCTGCACTTCTGGACTACTTTCATTGGCGTTAATATCACGTTCTTCCCGCAACACTTCTCCGGGCTCGCCGGTATGCCGCGGCGCTACATTGATTACGCCGACGCACTGCACGGCTGGAACTACGTATCATCAATTGGTGCGTTTATTTCCTTCGCTTCGACGCTCTTCTTCGTTTGCATGTTGATCTACACCCTGCGGGCGGGTCGTCCCGTGGGAGAGAACTACTGGGGCGAAGGTGCTACTACGCTGGAATGGACGGTAACTTCACCTCCTCCGTTCCACAGTTTCGATAAACTACCACAAGTCAAGTAACGTCGCGGAGTTCGGAGATAGATCTTGGCGCACACCGCCACTCCATCGGCTCCAGCAACGGGCGACGTAAGAGATTACGTGGCACTCTTAAAGCCGCGCGTTATGTCGCTGGTCGTGTTCACGGCCTTCGCTGGTCTTGTCATAGCGCCGGTAGGGATGCATCCGATACTGGCAGTGGTGGCAGTTCTCTGCGTAGCCCTGGCGTCAGGCGCGGCGGGCGCAATCAACATGTGGTACGACCGCGATATCGATGCTATCATGCAGCGAACTAACTGCCGCCCTCTTCCGACTGGCAAAATCGAGCCTGCTGAAGCGTTGTCTTTTGGTATCATCCTTGCCGCGGGCGCGGTGATGTTGATGTTCCTGGCAACAAACGCGGTTGCGGCAGTGCTGTTGGCCGCAGCTATATTGTTCTACGTTTTCGTGTACACGGTGTGGCTGAAGCGAAGAACGCCGCAAAACATTGTCATTGGGGGCGCCGCGGGAGCTTTCCCGCCGATGATCGGCTGGGCTGCTGCGACAGGCGACGTTGGAATCGAAGCGGCAATTTTATTCTTTCTGATCTTCTGCTGGACGCCGCCCCATTTCTGGGCGCTGGCGCTTTATCGCAAAGACGACTATTTCGCGGCAGGGATACCGATGATGCCTATCGCCCGGGGTGCCGCGGCGACAAAACGGCAGATGCTCGCTTATACAGTTGTGTTGCTGCCTCTGAGTCTCACCCCTTGTTTATTAGGTTTCGCCGGGTGGCCTATCTTTGGCACGGTCGCAATCATCTTAAACGCCGTGTTTTTGTCCCTTGCAGTGGCGGTAGTGCGAGACCCGACCGACCGTAGCGCGCGACGAATGTTCGGTTATTCGATTTTCTATCTCTTCAGCTTGTTCGCTGTTCTTGTAGCAGACAATCTTGTTACCAGGATACATTAGGAATACAGAATGATTGTAGATACGATGAGCGATACGGAACAGAAGAGTAAAGAGCTAGCAAGCGCTCAGCGTCGGCAACGCCGTAAAAATTATACATTAATGACTATTTTGTTTGCATGGGCCGTGATTATCTATCTTGTGGCAATCCTTCGCATGGGGGGCGCCTCATGACGTCACTCGCCCAAAGAAATCGCCGCCTCGTCTTTGGCCTTGGCGCTGTTGCCATTGGTATGGTGGGCCTATCCTACGCAGCTGTCCCCCTGTACGACCTCTTTTGCCGGGTGACCGGCTATGGCGGCACGACGCAAGTTGCGATAGAACACAGCGCTGTAGTATCAGAACGTCCTATAAAAGTGCGGTTTGATGCTATGGTTACCAACATCAACTGGGCCTTCCAGCCGGCCCAGCGGGAGATTGAACTAAAGGTCGGCGAAAACGCCTTGGCTTTCTACCAAGCCACCAACCGATCATCACAAACCCTTACCGGAACGGCGACCTTCAACGTGACACCGCTTAAGGCCGGAGCCTATTTCAGCAAAGTTGAGTGTTTCTGTTTTACGGAACAGACACTGGCCCCAGGTGAAACAATAGAAATGCCTGTATCCTTCTTCGTCGACCCAGAAATTGACAAAGATCCAAACCTGAAAGACGTAAAGACCATCACACTTTCTTACACGTTCTATCCAACAGAACCGACGGATCGGCAAGACGATGAACGACAAGTTAGCGCCAACATCGGTCCCGGAGACCGGTTGCGGTTGATACAATAGCATAATCCCTCTCAGAGAGAAGAATGAGGAAACGAGATGAGCGCAACGACTGACGAACATCACAGTCACAGCCACCCCTATCACCTAGTCGACCCAAGCCCCTGGCCGGCCGTAGGTGCGATTGCCGCCTTCCTACTTACGTTCGGCGTCGTACTTTTCATGCATCCAGACATGCTTGGTGAAGGCCTCGAACCGATGATTTCTTCGATCGGTGCCCTTATCTTCGTGCCCGGTGTGTTACTCGTGCTCTACACCATGTTCGTTTGGTGGCGCGATGTCGTTCGCGAAGCCGAACACGAAGGCCATCATAGTCCGGTAGTACAGTTGGGGCTGCGGTACGGAATGGCGCTGTTCATCTGCTCGGAGGTAATGTTTTTCGTTGCTTTCTTCTGGGCTTATTTTGAATCGAGCCTTTATCCAAAAGAGATCCCTCACGATCCTCTTGCAGCCGGTTTCGCAGGCGGTGTTTGGCCGCCGGAAGGTATCAAAACATTCGACCCCTTTGATCTACCATTGATGAATACCTTGATCCTACTGCTGTCCGGCGTAACAGTGACCTGGGCACACCACGCATTGCGTGAAGGCGACCGCGATGGACTCATTAAAGGTCTCGCCTACACCATATTGCTCGGTTTGTTGTTCACCTGCGTGCAGGCTTACGAATACGGGCACGCGGCCTTCACATTTACCGGCGGCATTTATGGCTCAACTTTCTATATGGCCACCGGCTTTCACGGGGCGCACGTGATAATCGGAACTACATTTCTGATCGTTTGCTATTTCCGGGCCCGAAGGGGTCACTTCAAGCCAGATCATCACTTTGGCTTTGAGGCTGCAGCTTGGTATTGGCACTTTGTCGACGTAGTTTGGCTATTCCTGTTCTGTTGCATTTACTGGTGGGGCGCTTAAACAGCGCCTGAGGTTCGAGGCGTGAGGAAGATCCTCGCGTCCGTCAGCCCTTGTTGATCGGTTGGCAATGCCGGGGCCTAAACTGCAGTATCGGTTTCGACGGTTTGCTTAGCGTGAAAATTGTTTGGGACATTTGCAAACGAGAGCTCAAGGCGAAAGCCAGCGGCGATGGACCGGCAGTGTCCGTAATCCTTATTATCAGATCAATCATTTTCGGATTGGCGTTTTGGCCTAAGATTATGATCGCAGCTACCTAACCGATGCACATAGTGCTAAGGCTACCGCTCCTCTTCGTGCAAAGCGTCTGCCTATTGCCACTCTTTAAAGCCACATTTATCACGCTTCAATTTCACGACTCGGCCTATAGAAGCAATCTCAGTACACTGGACCCTCAGGATTAGCATGACTTATCGCCCAAAACTCTGGCCTACGCTCTTTACAGTACCCGCACTGCTTACATTGCTCGCACTTGGCGCATGGCAAGTCGAGCGACTTAATTGGAAAGAGGAATTGATTGATCGCCTGCGGGAGCGCTCCACCGCAAAGCCAGTCGACCTACCTCACTGGATCGATAATTTAGAAAATTTTGAATTCCGCCTCGTCTCCGTCACGGGAAAATTTCTCCATGAGCATGAGTTCTACCTTTTCAATCGTTCGCTAAAGGGTAAACCAGGTCTGAACGTTTTAACCCCTCTGAAACGTGCCGATGGTAACGGACATGTATTAGTGAACCGTGGCTGGGTGCCATTCGATAAAAGAGAGCCCGAAACAAGGCTCCAAGGACAAATTGGCGGCAGCGTCACCGTTGAGGGGATCGTGCGAATATCCAAAGGACCCGGGCTTTTCACGCCCGTCAACGAACCCCACAACAACACCTGGTTTTACGTCGATCCGTCCCAAATGTCTGCTTCCACCAAACTGCCGCCGCTTCAGGGGTATTACTTACTCGCAGCTAACGATTCGCCAGGGGGCCTTCCCGTCAGTCATCAATGGCGGGTCGATATTCGCAACGATCATCTACAATATGCAATCACCTGGTTCGCTTTGGCCTTCAGTCTGATCGTCATCTATATCGTTTATCATATCCAACCGGACCGTAAAGACTTGTAACATGACGCAGGCCTACCAAGCCCTTGAGGAACGGTACCGCCGTCTGTCGCTCCTCAGCGAAACGCTGGGCATATTGCGATGGGACATGTTAGTCATGATGCCACCGGAGGGAACCGGGGCTAGAAGCGAACAGATCGCAGCCTTGAAACTCCTCAGACATGATTTGATTTCGGACCCTGCCGTATCTGATTACCTCGACCAAGCGGAGGAAAATGAAGATCTGGATGATTGGCAGGCGGCCAACTTGCGTCGTATGCGACGCCGATGGCTGCACACGACTGCTGTACCCGCAGATCTAGTCGAGGCGACGTCTCGCGCTATAGCGGTAACCGAAACAGTTTGGCGAACCGCCAGAATAGAAGACGACTTTCAGACCATCCTACCGCATCTAAAAGATTTGCTAGCTCTCATCCGCGAAGTTGCAGCAGTGAAATCTATAGCACTCGGCATGCCCGCCTACCAAGCGATGATGGATTTGTACGAACCCGGCGCAACCACAAAAATGGTAGATCAACTTTTCAACGACTATGCCGAATTCCTCCCTGAATTCCTTGATGCAGTGCTGCGGTGTCAGAACGCCCAGCCGGCCCCTGAACTGCCGATGGGCCCCTTCCCTGTGGATCAGCAAGAAAGGCTCTGCCGCAATCTTGTAGAAACAATCGGCTTCGATTTTGCGAGCGGCCGGCTCGACACGACGTCACATCCTTTTTCCACCGGTGTGCCAGAAGACAGCCGCATTACCACACGCTACGACGAAGCCAATTTCATGCCGGCGATAATGGCGGCAGCTCATGAAACGGGCCATGCGATGTACGAACGTGGTCGACCCAGCGAATGGCGCTATCAACCAGTCGGTGAAACGCCCGGCCTCGGAATGCACGAAAGCCAGTCGTTAATCGTCGAGATGCAAGTCAGCCGTTCGAGGCCCTTCTTTCTATGGGCAGCCCCAAAAATACGCTCCGCATTCGATGGTACGGGTGAAGTATGGTCTGCGGAAAACCTTTATCGCCTAGCCACCCGCGTTTCTCGGAGCTTTATTCGAGTCGATGCCGATGAGGTAACTTACCCCGCCCACGTGATCCTGCGTTATCGTCTAGAACGAGCGATGATTGAAGGCGACCTCGCTGCGGCCGACCTGCCCAGTGCTTGGAATGAAGGCTTGCGAGCATTGCTCGACGTCGTCCCCCCCGATGACCGCAACGGTTGCTTACAGGATATTCATTGGTACGATGGTGCCTGGGGATATTTCCCAACCTATACCATTGGCGCAATGGCAGCAGCGCAAATTTTCGATTCGGCTACAAATGCTGACCCTAAAATAGAGAGCGGAATTGCAAGAGGCAATTTCGAAGCTTTGATGCGGTGGTTGCGAAAAGAGGTTCATAACCTAGGCGCGCGATTTTCGACCAACGAATTACTAAAACAGGCGACAGGTCGGCCGCTCGATTCTGCGGCTTTCACAAAACATCTGAAGACCCGATACCTGAGAGACATATCATGAAATAAATATAGAGACCTTTAGACGTCTTTGTCGAACTCACATTGCTCTAGGAGTAAGCGTCACTGCAATCAATCCCTATCCTTATCATACGTTATTGATTCCTCTGCAAGTTCAACAGAGGGAAACAGTCCTTCTCCGCCTCTACCGAACAAGTCGACAACACAGCTAATACCGGCGCTTGCTTGGCCCCAGCACGCCAGATACGCTAACCCGCTACGGGAGCTAAAAACGAGTGCAATACGTAAGTACACGCGGTAAGTCGCCAACCCTAGAGTTCGACGATGTTCTGCTTGCTGGGCTGGCGGTTGACGGGGGACTTTACCTCCCGGAAAATTGGCCTGTGTTTAAGCGGGAAGACATCCGAGCTATGCAGCAGATGAGTTACGCTGAACTCGCTATCCGGGTAATGACCCCGTTTCTCGGTGGCCGCATCCACGAAAGTGACTTTGCAAAAATAGTAAATGACACCTACCACAGCTTCGCCCACAGTGCCGTGGCACCGCTCAAACAACTCGAATGCGATATCTGGCTAATGGAACTGTTCCATGGCCCTACACTCGCCTTCAAAGATTATCCCATGCAGCTAATCGGTCGGTTGTTCGATCATGTGCTGACACGACGCGGCGAGCGGGTAACCATCGTTGGCGCAACGTCAGGCGACACCGGGTCCGCAGCGATCGAGGCTTGCCGTGACCGAGAGGCAATCGACGTCTTTATTCTTTATCCGCATGAGCGCGTCTCGGAGGTGCAGCGGCGCCAGATGACTACTGTATCGTCACCCAACGTGCATTGTGTTGCCGTCGAGGGTACCTTCGACAACTGCCAAGACCTTTTGAAGGCGATGTTCGCCGATACTTCCTTTCGTAACACCATGAATCTATCCGCCGTCAACTCTATCAATTGGGCCCGCATCGCGGCTCAAATTGTTTACTATTTCCACGCTGCGGTCACTTTGGGTGGCCCAGATCGACAGGTATCCTTTGCCGTACCGACCGGAAATTTCGGCAATGCCTTTGCCGCCTACGCCGCTAAATACTGCGGATTACCAGTCGAACAGTTAATTATTGGCACTAACAGCAACGATATCCTGACCAAATTCTTTGAGACCGGTAAGCTCAACATCGGCACAGTAGATCAGACAATTTCACCGAGCATGGACATTCAGGTATCGAGTAACTTCGAGCGTTTCCTATTCGATCTCTACGGTCGCGACGGTATTGCACTAAACAATGCAATGTTGGAATTCCGGCAAGCGGGTATTCTCTGCGTGGGCGACAAACTGCAGGCTGTAGCGCGTGACACAATTGCGGCTACGCGCCTGAATGATGCCCAAACGATGCAAGAAATGGCGCGCGTCCTGGATGCGACCGGAGAGTTAACCGACCCACACACGGCGATCGGCATCGCAGCGGGTCGACTGCTGAAACGGCCGGGCGGAGCGCCGGTCGTTGCCCAAGCGGCAGCGCACCCAGCGAAGTTCCCGGACGCGGTCGAAAAAGCGACTGGAATGCGCCCCAAATTACCACTGCATCTCACAGATCTGCACCAACGGCCAGAACGCTTTAACATATTACCCAATGACCTCGGCGCGGTACAGGAACACGTACGTGCCCAAACTTCACTCTCGAGGTGACATGACCGTTTCAGTCAGCAAACTACAGAATGGTATGCGGATCATCACCGAGACGATGACGCGTGTGGAGACGGTTTCCTGCGGCGTCTGGATTGGAACTGGTGCACGGAACGAAAGGGCGGAGGTCAACGGTGTCGCGCATTTGCTAGAGCATATGGCGTTTAAAGGAACCAAGCGACGAAGCGCCCAGGACATTGTTGAGCAAATAGAATCTGTCGGAGGTCATCTCAACGCCTATACCAGTCGAGAGCAGACAGCATACTATGCTAAAGTATTGAAAGAAAATACAACTCTTGCACTCGATATTCTCGCTGATATTCTGCAATATTCCACTTTTAATCCCGATGAATTGGAACGGGAGCGGGCTGTGGTAATCCAGGAGATCGGGCAGGCACATGATACTCCCGATGACTGTGTTTTTGATTACTTTCAGGCTGCGGCGTTTCCGAACCAAGCATTAGGTCGGCCGGTGCTCGGTGAACTAGAGACTGTCACCGCCATGCCGCGAGAAGTCCTGATGGATCATATGCGAACCGGCTATGGGGCCGATCGTATGGTATTAGCTGCTGCCGGAAATTTAGACCATGACGAGATCGTAGGCACTGCGGAGCAATTATTCAGTTCCATTCCAACCGAAAGTTGTGTCGAGATGGAGCCCGGTGCCTATGTTGGCGGGATGCATTTGGACGATCGCGATTTTGAACAGGTGCATATCTTGCTTGGTTTTCCGGGCTTTTCCTATGAGGACGATCAATTCTACGCGACGTCCGTTATGTCAACACTGCTTGGAGGCGGCATGTCCTCGCGGCTATTCCAAGAAGTTCGAGAAAAAAGAGGTCTTGTTTATTCTATCTATTCCTATCCATCCTTCTACCGGGATTGTGGATTATTTGGAATTTATTCCGGCACGGGACCCGAAGACGTCAATGAACTATTACCCGCGATCTGCCAGGAAGTCCGTCAACTGCACGATTTTCTGGACGACCGGGAAGTCGATCGCGCCCGCACACAGCTTAGGGCTGCGACCATGATGTCGCTCGAATCGACAGGATCCCGATGCGAACAGATGGCACAGCAAATGCTAATTTTCGGGCATCCCTTGAGCACCACTGAACAGATCGAGCGGATAGAAGCGATCGACCGCTTCGCCGTCCAAGAGAGCGCCGCGCAAATTTTTTCCGGTCAACCCACAATCGCCGCCATCGGTCCAGTAAAACAAATTATGGAATATGATCGATTGGTAACGACGCTGGCAAACTAGAGCCGCAACCGACCGAGGAGGGAGGCCAATCGTGTTGGATCTCCTATTCTTACCCTATTCAAAGGCCTCGCTGCGCGGCGAGTCCGTCTATTTGCGTGCGCCGCGACCGCGGGACCAAAAACAATGGGTGGATATAAGGCGAATCAGCCGAGATTTTCTCCAGCCATGGGAGCCAACTTGGCCAGAAGACGGTGCTGAACCGAAAGCATTCCGCAGACGCCTTAAGCACTTTAGCGAAGATTGGCGATCAGGAGATGCTTATCCCTTTTTTATTTTTCATCGGAATAGAAACGATCTACTCGGCGGCGTAACTCTATCTAATATCAGACGAGGCGTCACCCAGGCGGCAACGATCGGCTATTGGATGGGTTATCCCTATATACGGCGAGGCCACATGGCGGAGGCTGTCAACCTGGTACTCGACTACGCTTTCGAAAATCTACGTCTACACCGGGTCGAGGCTGCCTGTCTCATCCATAACGAACCAAGTCGCCGACTTCTGCTTAAACTAGGCTTCCACGAAGAAGGGCTGGCCCGCCAATATCTTTGCATTAATGGGCAGTGGCAGGATCACCGAATATTTGGGATCTTAGGTTCAGATCGTCCCTCTAAAAATTGAATTCCGCCTTCAAGCGTGCCCCGCGTCTCCCGATAACAACGAGAGATCGACGCCAATCTTTGCAATGGCGAACTCCCATTTTTTTTCGATATCGGGGCCAAAAATGAGCTCCAGATCGGCAGGCACATGCAACCAAGTATTTTGCTGAATTTCGTGGTCGAGTTGTCCTGCACCCCAGCCGGCATAACCAAGGGCCAAAAAGAAACGCTTCGGCCCGTTGCTCTCAGCAATATCCTGCAGAATATCAATTTTTGCCGTAAGACTGACGCCGGCACCCACATCAATTGTGTCATCACCAACGTAATCTGACGAATGCAGAACAAAACCTCGACCTGTCTCTACCGGGCCACCGCAATGAATTGGTGGCGATGGCGCCATGCCCAAGGTCTTTAAATTTAATTTATCAATCAAGTCAGAAAAAGCTATATCATGGACAAGCTTATTGATAATTAAGCCCATTGCGCCGTCCTCATTGTGCACACAAATGTAGATGACACTTTTTGCGAAGCGGGGATCACCCATCGCAGGCATTGCAATTAACAATTGACCGGTTAGGTAATCCGCCTCCCTCATGACGCTCGCTCCAACGTTTCATCGCCGCCTTCCGACAATGATATGATAGTCTTACCTAAAGTGTTTGAATAGGCCGCATCATATTAGAATGGGTACGCAGCCGTTTATGATGATGCGGTTTTACCTTCAGACCTTTGGCTTAAAAAAACACCGGATTGTTTAAGAGGTTGAACGTGGATCGAGTTTGGTTCGTACTAATCTTATTTACTATATTCCTACCTCCTGCCCTAGGTGCCTCTAAGACCGTTGGGGAGTGGGATCGCAATGAGCATGTCCAAATGCGCCTTATTTCAGGTGTTAAGGCGGTCGGCGAACGCGTGACATTACCGTTCGGTTTACAATTTCGGATGAAACCCGGCTGGAAACTCTATTGGCGTTCACCCGGCGATGCCGGGTTTCCACCAAGACCGGTCTGGGACGGATCGGAAAATATCGCGGACGTGAGTGTTCATTGGCCGGCGCCAACACGTTTCTCAATCTTTAATTTTGAGACGCTCGGATATACTGATCAAGTCATCTTACCATTGACCGTAACGCTCGAACGCGCCGGCAATGAGGCCACTTTACGAGCCAAGGTCGACTACCTCACCTGTAAAGACATTTGCATCCCATATCAGGGAACGGCTGAATTACCGCTTAAAATCGGCGCCGCCTTGGCCTCCCCGATTGCCCACGAACTCGACCGTTATCAAGCCCGCGTACCCGGTAACGGCCGCCTACACGGGCTAACCATCATAGATGCACAACTCAAATATTTGGGTGATCGCGTCGAAGTTACAGTCGTGGCCACAGCTGACGAACCGTTTGATTCACCCGACATATTCATTGAAGGTCCCGAAGGCACTTTTTTTGGTAAGCCTAAAGTCCAATTATCCGAAGGCGGACACCGAGCGACAGCTGTCGTACCAGGGAGTGGCTTCAGAATCCCCACCGCCTCCGAGAGTGTACCATTGACCCTTACTCTTGTCGATGGCAGCCGAATGTTGGAACAACCGCGGATGACCAAGCCGGGGGAACCTTCCGCGCATACCAGTAATGACGCACCGGAAAGTCAGCCGATCTTTGTGATCCTGCTTTTGGCTCTTGTGGGTGGGTTCATCCTCAACTTTATGCCCTGCGTTTTACCTGTCCTATCCTTGAAACTTCTTAGCGTAATTAACCAAGGCGGGAGAGACTCTCGCAAAGTACGGAGCGGATTTATTGCTTCCGCCGCGGGTATTATTTTTTCATTTCTGTTGATCGCGGGCAGCCTCATCGCCTTAAAATCCGCCGGTATCGCGATCGGCTGGGGCATCCAATTCCAGCAACCTTTATTCATCGTTACGATGACGCTGGTCGTAGTACTATTCGCGGGTAACCTTTTTAATTTCTTCGAGATCGTTCTGCCCAGTTCGATAGCCTCTCTAGCAGGGTCGGTGCGGCGTGATCATTCGCTTGGTGGGCATTTCGCGACCGGCACCTTTGCAACCTTGCTGGCGACACCCTGCAGCGCACCATTTCTTGGCACCGCAGTCGGTTTCGCGCTAAGCCGCGGCCCAACTGAAATTTTGGGCATCTTTTTCGTTCTCGGTCTAGGCTTGTCGCTTCCGTACCTCCTTGTCGCCGTATTTCCACAACTAGCCACACGGCTTCCGAAGCCCGGCAATTGGATGATCTGGCTTCGGCGCTTCCTTGGTCTAGCGCTAGCCGCAACTGCTATTTGGTTGCTTATGGTCCTCGCTGCACAGATTGGAGCGGACAAGGCTTTTGGTGTCGGCTCAATAACGATGCTAATGGTGGTGGTGCTCGCGTTGAAGCGGTTGCCGGGCTCGCGGCTTGGTTGTCACGCCGGCAAACTGACGGCTATACTGGCGTTAACTGCTTTGGTTGCCGGTGGCTTCGCGACCACCTCAGAAACCAAGACCTATCGACCGTCAGCAAATTGGCACGTCTTCGATAAGGATGTGCTAAGGCAAATTGTCAATTCGGGAAAAACGGTATTCGTCGATGTCACGGCCGATTGGTGTCTGACCTGCCAATTAAACAAGAACCTTGTGCTGGACACCGAGCCGGTAGCAACGTGGCTTGAAGATGATCGCGTCGTCGCCATGCGGGCAGACTGGACAAGACCCAACCCAATTATTACCGCCTATCTCGCAACTTTTGGTCGATACGGAATTCCGTTCAATGCAGTGTATGGCCCCGACGCGCCAAATGGCATAACGCTACCCGAACTGCTCACTAGCAATATCATCGCTGAAGCTGCCGGTCGCGCAGACACCAAAGCAACTCTCAAACATCGCTAAAAAATTTATCAAATCTCTAAAATCATTAAACTATTACCGCTTGGGGCACCGAAGTATGAGTTGCGTCTTAGGTCGCAATTGAAGACCAACATCGCTTGAAAGAACAAGTTGGTGGCGATTGAAGTTGGAGGACATCGTAAGCAGCCTGGCATACGGGGCAAACACTTGGTCCTGGCATCGGGGGTCGCATAAAAAAATACTCACCCTAAAGACGAAGTATGGCCGACCATAATCAGCGCCGAAGAAGTTCCAAAGCCTATAGATACAAAACCAAAAAATCATCAAATGGTTTCCAGCACTCAGCTGGGAGTATGTAGCTTTACTTCCTGCAGCGCGGCCCGTGCAAGAGCATCCGCACGTTCATTCTCCGGATGACCCGAATGACCCTTAACCCATCGCCACTCGATTTCATGGCTTCCCAGCACATCATCCAGGGCTAACCATAGATCCACATTTCTAACCGGCTTCTTAGCAGCAGTCCGCCAATCGTTTTGCTTCCAATTGACTATCCACTTAGTGATACCGTTCTTCACATAGGTGCTGTCGGTGTAAACAACTACACGCATTGGTCGCTTTAGCGCTTGCAAACCTTCAATCGCGGCACGCAACTCCATACGGTTGTTAGTGGTATCCAACTCGCCTCCGGACAACTCCTTTTCCGCTCCCTTGAAGCGCAAAATCGCACCCCAACCGCCCGGACCGGGATTACCGCTACATGCGCCGTCGGTAAATATCTCAACTATGGCCCACTTATCCATTAATCTATCCCGTACTGGGCAGGACTGAATACGCCCTGGTGGAATTGTAAAATTGCAAGGAATTCGATTGGGTCTTTCGGCCTTACAAAGGTGCCTTCGCGATGATTGAGCCAATCGTATAGACGCGTTAGCAGGAAGCGGAGTGCCGCTCCCCGCGCAATCGTAGGCAGTGCTGCAAGTTCGTTGTCGGAAACATGTCTTTCGCGGCGGTAGGCCGATAGCATGCGGCGTGCCTTTGTAACGTTGAAACTGTTATCACGCTCAAAGCACCACGCATTGATACAAATCGCTAGATCGTAGATGAGAAAGTCGTTGCAGGCGAAATAAAAATCGATCAATCCCGACAATTTATCTCCACGAAAGAATACATTGTCGGGAAAAAGGTCCGCATGGCAAACCCCATACGGTAAATCCTTAGGCCATTTTATTTCAAGAAAGTCGAGTTCGCTGGCAATGAGCCCGGCAAGATCCGGCTGCACTTCATTGACCCTGGCTCGCGATTCTTCGAATAAGGATCTCCATGCTGGCAATGCCAACGCATTCTGGCGCTCCATCTCGAAATTTTCACCCGCGTTGTGGAACATCGCTAAGAATGTGCCAACTTCGGCACAGTGGGACGCGTTAATGCGCTTAGGCCACATGCCTTCCAGAAACGTTATAATCGCAGCTGGACGATCGCAGAGTATACGAAGCGCCTTACCGTCACGCCCGTGTAGCGGCGTCGGGCATGGAATGCCCGCCTCAGCAAGATACGTCATAAGGTTGAGAAAATAGGGTAAGTCCTCCACCGCCACTCGCTTTTCATAAAGCGTTAAAATGTACTGCGACTGATCCGTCTGCATCAAATAATTCGTATTTTCGACACCTTCCGCAATTCCCTTGCAAGAGACGACCGTTCCAATGTCATATTCGGCAACAAACGCCTCTAGTTCTTCATCTGACACTTCTGTATATACGGCCATATTTCTGTATCCGCCTCCGCTTGTGCTGATTGGGTTGGTCTCCTAAAATCAATAAGTAATGTCGAACAAGACACGACTTGGCACCCTAAATTGCAACGGCATATTACGCAGCAACGGGAGAAGGGAAAGACCTATGGCTGAACCGGCGATCTCTCAGAAGGCGCCTTACGGCGTGGATGTTGAAGAAGGCAAAAGTTATTGGTGGTGTGCCTGCGGCCACAGTAAGGAGCAGCCTTTCTGTGATGGTAGCCACAAAGGCACTGGGTTCGAGCCATCTAAATATACGGCGAAAAAAAACGATACTATTTACTTCTGTGGCTGCAAGAATACCAAGGATGAGCCGGTCTGTGACGGCACGCATTCCAAGCTGTGAAAAGACTAGACCGAGCGATCAAATCAACAGCCATATTTATTATCCTCGCTTTACTCGCCAGTGCGTGTGCTAAAAACAGTAAGTTGTTCGGCGGCGGTGAACTTTCCGGTTTGGCCTGCCCACAAGTGGCCGTGTTGGAGGGACCTGGCGAACTTACCAGGTTCGTCGACGGGAAAACCGGTAAAATTGCGGATGTCCTATTCCAAGCCCGTGTAGAAATAATTGGCAGCACTTGCACTTACGAGGGAAACTCCGTCGTCGTAACGGCGGATACTAAACTCAGAGTTATCCGCGGCCCGGCAGAAACTAAACGCGAGGTTAAGTTAACTATCTTCGTCAGTGTGATAGATGAAAAACGGACAGTCATATTATGGGAAGCGATGCCGATCGTTGTAAAGTTTCAAGGCCCAAACCGAAATTTTGAGTTCGAAAATCCGGTGTCGGTACAAATCGACTTAAAAAAAGGTGTCGACTTGGCGAGTTATTCGATCTACGGCGGATTTGAGATGACCTCGCAGGAACTTGAATTCAACCGACGTCGCCAACGCTGACGGCTGAACGTTGGTTGACATTCCTACCGCCTCTTGTAGCCTATGCATGGATGCTATGCATCGACAAAATGCCCATAGACCCCTGTGGGAGAGACCTGCGTTAAACGTAGGCGCCGAAGGAGCAACCACCCCGGAATCTCTCAGGCGAAAGGACCGTAGGGGGAGGGCACTCTGGAAAGCGGCCGCCAAACCTTAGCGCGGCACACCGAAGGTGTAAGCCAGCCTAGCTGGTGACACTCTCAGGTCCCGGGACAGAGCGGGGAGGAGCCGGCTTATAACGGAGTGGCTTCGAACGCGCAATGTCGGAGGGATCGATTGACAGAAAATCACTCACTGCAGCACCCATTGCAATCCACGCCATTGCGCGACTTGCATGGTGAACTGGAGGGCCAAATCGTACCATTCGCAGGTTACGAAATGCCGCTTCAATATCCGCTCGGAATACTTAAAGAACATCTCCATACGCGTTCAGCAGCGGGCCTTTTTGATGTTTCACATATGGGGCAATTAGCTATTGTAGGCGACGACCCAGCAAGTGTGATAGAGTCCTTGGTCCCAGGCGATATCATGGAGCTTGAACACGGGGCAACTCGCTACACTCAACTGACTGACGACAACGGCGGAATCCTAGATGACCTTATGGTAACACGGGATGGTAAGCAATTACTGCTGGTGGTGAACGCAGCATGCAAAGTGAAAGATATAGCTCATATCCGGAGCGCTTTACCAAATGGGCATGAGTTGCTTGAACTGCAGGATCGAGCCTTAATCGCTTTACAAGGCCCAAAATCCGCATCCATTCTTTCCGAACTCGGATCGGCACAACTTTTAAGAATGCCATTTATGTCGATGGCTGAGGTTAAAGTAAACGGTATTGCCTGCAGAATCTGGCGGTCCGGTTATACCGGAGAGGACGGATACGAAATTTCTTGCCGGGCTGGCGACGTCGAAATTATCGCTCGCTTGCTCCTAGCGAATAAAGCTGTCGAGCCGATCGGATTGGGAGCCCGTAATTCACTACGCCTTGAAGCCGGACTATGCTTATACGGTCACGATATAGATTGCTCCACAACGCCCGTCGAGGCCAACTTGTTATGGTCGATTGGCAAGCGCCGTCGGGAAGAGGGAGGATTTCCGGGAGCGGAGTTCGTGCAACGTCAAATTTCTAAGGGGGTTGCGCGGCGCCGTGTCGGCATCAAACCGGATGGCCGCGCACCAATGCGCGAAGGCGTTGAACTGTTCGATACGGAAGGCGTCTCAATAGGAAACGTAACAAGCGGTGGGTTTGGGCCGAGCATCGGGAGACCCGTTGCCATGGGATATATAGCGACGAGATCTGCCAGAGCCAAAACCCCAATACAGGGGAATGTCCGCGGCAAAATGCTTGATGCTTCGGTCGTTCGCATGCCGTTTATTGAACAACGCTACTTTAGGGGATAACCAAAGGGAGGCAGGCATGGCCTATGTCAAATTTACCAAAGACCACGAATGGATCCGGGTCGATGGAGCAGTCGGCACAGTCGGCATTACCAATTTCGCACAAGAACAGCTAGGCGATATAGTTTTTGTCGAATTGCCGGAACCAGGCACCGCTTTTGGTAAAGGTGATCAGGCCGGGGTCGTCGAGTCCGTTAAGGCGGCGTCGGAGATTTATAGCCCAGTCGGAGGAGAGGTGTTGGAGGCTAACGATAATTTGATCGAAGGGCCCAACATCGTCAATTCGGAGGCCGAAGGTGATGGTTGGTTTTTCAAAATTAAAATTTCCAACTTGGATGCACTCGACGATCTTATGGACGAAACTGCTTACAAAGAATTCATTACCTAGAACGTCTTATCTGAAGAGAGGACTTCCGACATGTCAGATACGGCACCGTCATTAATCGGTCTGGAACAAACCGACGATTTCGTCACCCGCCACATCGGTCCACGAGACGCCGATATATCGAGCATGCTCAGGGAAATCGGCGTCGCGTCCCTCGGGGAATTGATTAATAACACCGTACCCTCAGCAATCCTCGACAAATCTCCACTCGGCTTAGCGCCGAGCCGGTCGGAAAGCGACGTTCTGGCTGAGCTGCGCGAAATAGCCGATACCAACCGTGTCATGAAGTCGTTGATCGGCGCTGGATATTACAATTGCATTACGCCGACGGTTATCCTACGCAACGTTATGGAAAATCCAGGCTGGTACACGGCCTACACGCCCTATCAACCCGAGATATCGCAAGGCCGGCTGGAAGCCTTACTTAATTTCCAGACCATGGTTTCCGATCTCGTCGGAATGGAAATAGCTAACGCCTCACTTCTAGACGAAGGAACAGCTGCGGCGGAGGCGATGACCATGGCGCACCGCGTCGGAAAAGCAAAGAATGACCGGTTCTTCGTTGCTTCTGATTGCCATCCGCAGACCATCGACGTGCTGAAGACCCGCGCCGCACCACTCGGTATCGAAATTGTAGTGGGTGACATCGCCCACGACCTCGATCCGGAGAATGTTTATGCAGCACTAATTCAATATCCGTCGACGAATGGAAGCATCAACGATTACCGCAACATCGCGGACACGCTTCACGCAGCAGGCTGCATGTTGGTTGTGTCAACCGACCTTCTGGCCTTGACCTTACTTAAGCCACCCGGTGAGTGGGGCGCCGATATAGCGGTCGGCACCGCCCAACGATTTGGTGTTCCGCTCGGGTTTGGGGGCCCACATGCAGCATTTTTCGCAACCTCAGATGCGCACAAACGGGCAATACCGGGTCGCTTAGTTGGCGTTTCCGTCGACAGCGCCGGGCGTCCTGCACTACGCCTCGCTCTGCAGACCCGCGAGCAACATATACGGCGCGAGAAGGCAACGAGCAATATATGCACCGCACAGGTATTACTTGCTGTCATGGCTGGCCTCTACGCCGTCTATCACGGCCCTGATCGTCTTAGAACCATCGCCCAACGAGTGCACCGACTGACGGCGATCTTGGCAAGTGGTTTGAAAAAAGCAGGTGTCGAAGTCGAGAACGAGACGTTTTTCGACACAATAACCGTCCGAGTAGATGATGCGGATGCGGCGCACAGTCGCGCGCATGCCGCCGGCTACAATCTACGGCCGATAGACAAGGACCGCATCGGCATCTCGTTTGACGAAAGGTGTATGCGCAAGGACGTTGAGGCACTTTGGCATATTCTCGGTGCCACAGGTACGGATGTTGACGAGCTCGATGGATCGGTGCCGTTAGGCTTGCCGACGGCACTTATCCGAGAATCGGATTACCTAACACATCCATCCTTTCACCAGTACCATTCCGAAACAGAAATGCTCCGTTATCTCAGGCGGCTGCAACAGAAAGACATTGCGCTTGACCGATCGATGATTCCTCTGGGCTCCTGCACTATGAAACTTAACGCGACGACCGAAATGATCCCAGTTACATGGCCTCAGTTCGCCGACATTCACCCATTAGCGCCACTTAACCAAACGCCGGGGTATCGCCGGCTAACGGAAGAGTTGGAAGAGATGCTTTGTAAAATTACCGGCTTCGAAGCGGTGTCTTTGCAGCCGAATGCCGGTTCGCAGGGAGAGTACGCCGGTCTTTTAGCAATTCGGCGTTATCACGCAAGTCGGGGCGAACCCGAGCGGGATATTTGTCTTATTCCAAGTTCAGCACACGGTACAAATCCAGCGAGTGCTGTGATGGCCGGAATGCGCGTCATAGTCATCGGCTGCGATGAGAACGGTAATATCGACGTAGGCGACCTCGAGAGCAAAGCATCCGCGCACGCATTGGAGCTCGCCGCCCTTATGGTAACTTATCCATCGACCCACGGCGTGTTTGAAGAAAGCGTCATCGACATCTGCGAAACCGTGCATCGCCATGGCGGTCAGGTCTATATGGATGGTGCCAATCTAAACGCTCTGGTCGGTCTTTCGCGGCCGGGACAGTTCGGACCCGACGTGGCACACCTCAATTTACATAAAACATTCTGCATTCCTCATGGTGGCGGCGGCCCCGGAGTTGGTCCAATCGGAGTCCGCACGCATTTGAAACCTTTCTTGCCGGGCCATCGGCACCTCGCCGATCCTGCACGAAAAAGCCATCCCGTATCTGCCGCCCCTTGGGGTAGCGCAGGTATTTTACCCATCTCATGGGCCTACATCACCCTGATGGGCGGCGATGGGCTTAAGCGCGCGACTGAAATTGCGATCCTAAATGCCAACTATATGGCGTTTCGCTTGAAACCGCATTTTCCAGTGCTCTACAAGGGCGCCGGCGGATTCGTCGCGCACGAATGTATCATCGACGTCCGGTCCCTCAAAGACAGTGCCGGGGTCAATGTCGAGGACATCGCCAAGCGTCTTATGGATTTCGGTATTCACGCGCCAACCATGTCCTGGCCCGTTGCTGGAACCCTAATGATCGAGCCTACCGAAAGCGAATCAAAAGAAGAGCTGGACCGTTTTTGCGACGCCATGATTACAATCCGCGAAGAAGTACGCGCTATTGAGAGAGGCGAATACGACGATAAGAACAATCCGTTAGTAAACGCACCGCATACGGTGAACGACGTAGTCGGGGATTGGGAACGCCCTTACAGTCGCGAACAGGCAGCGTATCCGGCGGCGGCACCGCGAGGGGATAAGTATTGGCCACCGGTCAACCGAATCGACCAGGTTCACGGCGACCGGCATCTGGTCTGTTCCTGCCCACCGCTTGAAACATATCTCGACGCCGCCGAGTGACATTAATACCAATTATTTAGAAAGCATTTTTGCCCTAACTACACCTTACGTCAGCACCCAATCGTTGCTGCGCTAATTTCCGAAGGCCGGAAAAAATTATAATGTTACGGCCTTCGGAAAGCCCATAAAGCCATAGATAATTTGAGGTTTCTCAAAGTACGAGCCGTCTATTTTCAACGCATAATAATGGAAAATCTCGCTTTATTTGAGCGCCATCAGTGTAGGTGAAGGTCCTATACCGACCATAGCCAATGTGGTCGCCGTAGGTCACAGCATATAGTCTAATTTACAATACCGGCAGCGTCTTCTGCGGCATCAAGGCACCAACCACACACAACAAACACATCCCCGCCAACGCGGAATTTCGATGTGGTATTTGAAATCTCTCTATTGCAGTTTGCGAGGAATGTCTTCAATGGCTTGATTAATGAGATTAGATCCTTCTTCATCGATGAGCCGGTCCGTTAGAAGCTTTTCCGCTGCTGCCATCGCAAGCTCAACCGACATCTCACGTATTTCCTGAACTGCTATGGCCTCGGCCTGAATAATCTTCTCACGTGATTGCTCTTCCTGCCGACGCACCATATCTTTCATCGCCTCATCAGCTTCGAACCGGTAACGTTCCGCCTCCTCCTTCGCCCGAGTCACTATTGCCTCGGCATCTTGAATCGCCTGGCGTTGCTGACGCTGATAGTTGGCTAGCAGGCTCTGAGCTTCTTCCCGAAGCTTCTCTGCTTCCTCTACCTCCTGACGAATTTCCAAGATTTTCGCATCCAGACCGCCTATCAGCGCACCCTTAATCGGTTTGAAGATCAGCACAACGAATACGACAAAGGCGACCGCAACCCAGAAGGTCGGGTCGTGAATGAAGGCGTCCATGGATTAGGTTCCTCCCTGCATCGCCGCCTTGACCGCGTTCTTGGCATCCGCATTCGCAATATCATCGTCTATCAAACGTTTGACGGCTGCACGCGTCACATCGCCGGCAATCTCGGGAATAATTTCCATGGCAGCTGCCTGTTCATCCGCAATTCGTGCTTCCGCAGCGTGTGTTTCTTCGGCCAATCTAGCCGCTGTTTTTTCTTGCAGTTTGGTTCGTGCCTCGGAAATCGACTGTACCACATCGCGATGTATGCCGAGCGCCTCAGCCGCAGCATCAGCATGCGACTTCTCCAAGGTAGCCATCACGGTTTCTGCCTCCTCACGCAGGGACTCAGCTTTTGCGAGGTCATCTTCGATGCGACGTTGGCGATTGTCGCGAACGTTAACGATTCGTGGTAGCGCAACCTTCCAAACCACGAGGAAGAGCACCGCAAAGGTGATCGACAGCCAAACTAGCTGCGGCGGAAAGGTCGATACGTCGAGCTGTGGCATAGGCCTTCCCCCGTAATGATGGCGCGGCGCCGTTAACCGAACAAAATTAATAACGAGATCACCAGCGCGAAGAGCGCGATAGCCTCGACCAACGCAAAACCAAGCATGGTCATCGTGAAGACCTCGCCACGCGCTGCGGGATTACGCCCGACCGCGATGATAAAAGAGGAGAAAACACTGCCTATACCAATCCCCGAACCGATCATGCCAATAACGGCGAGGCCCGCTCCGATAAGCTTTGCAGCTGCTACTTCCATGGTCATTACCTCTTGTTGGAAAGTGTCATTCGTTGATTTCGTTTAGCAGCCCGCCCTAATGCAGGTGGATTGCGTCGTTAATGTAGAGGCAGGTCAGTATCGCGAAGACATAGGCCTGCAAGAAAGCTATCAAAATTTCCAACCCGGTCAGCGCTACGACGAGAGCAAATGGCAAAATACCCGCTACGCCTAACAGTGCGATAAAGCCAGCAATCACTTTAATCAAAGTATGTCCTGCAAGCATATTCGCGAACAGGCGGACCGAGAGACTAATAGGGCGTGAGAGATAGGAAATGATTTCGATCGGCACTAACAATGGTAACATCACGACCGGTGTACCGGGTGGTGCGAAGAACGAGAAAAAGTGAATGCCATGACGCACAAAACCGAGGATTGTAACGCCGATGAATACAACCATTGCCATCGCGAAGGTGACCGCGATATGGCTTGTGAAGGTAAAGCTGTACGGCACCATTCCCAATAGGTTTCCGAGAAGCACAAACATGAAAAGGGTAAAAATTATTGGAAAGTACTTACGCCCTTCCACGCCGACCGTATCGCGCAGCAATCCTGCTATAAATTCATAAGACAGCTCAACCGCAACTTGCCAGCGCCCCGGCACTATATCGCTACGCCGCATGCCCAGCACCAAGAAGATTGTAGCCAGCACAACCGCGATGGTCATAAACAGCGCTGAATTCGTAAACGACACGTCGATACCGCCGATTTCCAACGGGACAATCGGCTTAATTACGAATTGTTCGAGAGGGCTGTGTCCACCACCTGACGCCATGGTCGATCCTATTCGTTCCTCTTGTAATCCGGTTAATCATCGCCGTCCTTGTTGCTGTATCCGACGGCATAACCGTATCCGCTCATCGTGCGGAAGATATTCAAAAACCCGGCCGCGCTTCCTAAAACGAAAAACACAACCATCATCCAAGGCTTTGTTTCGAGCCAGTAGTCGAGCAACAAACCAATTGCTACACCGACACCAACAGCCGAAACGAACTCAACTCCGATCTTAAGCGCCATGCCCAACCCACTCCCGGGCTTACTACCGCCATTTTTCATATCGGTCTCTTCACTTTGTCTCCGAGCCGCCTTCAGCTTCGCGTGCAATTCTTCAAGCGAGGATGAGGGGCGCTCTTCAGACATCGTTCAATTAGCCCGTTCTGACGCCTAAACAGCGCCGGGAGCGGCCGCAACATAAAGGCCACTTCTAACCAAGTCAAGTTGCGGCATTACGTCATGCCAACGTTGAATTTGCGGGCTTTCCGGACTTCCTCAGCACTTACGCCGAGTCGCTAAACGCCTCTGCCTCGCGTAGGTCGACCGATACCAACTGACTGACGCCCCGTTCACCCATTGTGACGCCAAACAAGCGGTCAACTTTGGCCATTGTCAGTCGATGATGAGTGACCACGAGGAACCGCGTCCGCGACGCCTTGGTGATCTTATCCAGGAGTTTGCAGAAACGCTCAACGTTAGCGTCGTCCAGCGGCGCATCCACCTCATCCAGGACGCAAATCGGCGCCGGGTTTGTCAAAAATACAGCAAACAATAACGAAAGTGCAGTCAGCGCCTGCTCACCACCGGACAGCAAAGACATCACCTGAAGTTTTTTGCCGGGCGGACTGGCCATGATCTCTAGGCCCGCCTCTAATGGATCCTCCGCATCGGTCAAAGCTAAGTGGGCGTGCCCACCTCCGAATAGCTGGACAAACAGTTCTTCAAAATGGCGATTAACCTGCTCGTAAGCCGCTAATAGCCGTTCCCGTCCCTCACGGTTGAGGGAAGAGATTCCCTGCCGCAGGCGCGCAATCGCTGCCAGTAGGTCTTCGCGATCCATCTGCATGGAACCAATCTGCTCTTCGAGCTCGATCAACTCCTGCTCGGCACGCAAATTCACAGGTCCCATGTTATCGCGCTCCCGGATCAACCGCTCGAGCTTTAGCTCGACAACGTCGCGCGGCGGCAATTGCCCGTCGGGATCGATATCGGTATCTGCAACAATCGTCTTAGGTGTGCTATCGAGCCGTTCGGCCATGCGTTCCGACACCGCATCGCAATCTGAATTTGCCTGTTCTACAAGTGCCTCGGCACGCACACGCTCTTCCCGGGCCTCCCCGAGCGCCGCTTCGGTGCGGCGCAACGCGGTATCCGCTTCCGTGAGCCCATTCTCCATCTCAACGAGGCGGTCAGCGGCCTCATTTCGCTTAGTCTCAGCGGCCTCAATGATGTCGAGCAACTCGTCCCGTCGTGTCACGATCTCTGCCGGCCGGGCCGCGAGTCGCTCCTTACGAATCTCTTCCTCGCTGCGGCGAGCCTGCAGTTCTTCTATTCGGCCGCGCACGCCTGCAACTCGCTCCTCCCAAGAAGAGCGCTCGTTGGAGATTGCATCGAGGCGGGCCACACGCAGTTCCGCTTCATTGGCGATGCGGTCGCGGGTACTACGGCGTTCGCGTTCAGAGGAACGCGCCTCTTCTATTTCAACACGCAACGCCGAAATTCGCTCGCGTGCCTCGACCGGATCAGTGAGCTGCGAAATCGCGTTTTCGGTCGTAATCCGCTGATCATGAATCTCGGTGAGATCCGTCCGCAAGCGTTCAAGCAATTCGCCAAGCGATTCGAATCTGGAGCGAGACCCCGAAGTCTCCTCGGTCAATCTTGCATAGATTTCTCTAGCTCCCGAGAGCGCGTCATAGGTGGACTGCAGATCGAAGCGGGTGGTTCGCTCACGATCCGTCGCCTGCTTCGCGCTATCTTGCGCATCAGCATGAGCGAGACGTATATCATTGAAATTCTTATCTACAACGGAAAGCTGCTTTCGAATTTCGGAAAGGCGATTGCGCTGACTGAGCCGCGTCGCCGCCGAAGTCTGAGCACCAGCCGTGATCGTAAAACCATCCCATCGCCACAGCGCTCCATCACGGCTAACAAGGCGTTGACCTTCACGAAGCGCTCTATGAAGACTAGGACCCAGCGTCTCGTCGTCGATTACACAGATAGCATTGAGGCGTCGCGCGAACGCCGGTGGTCCCTTCACGAACTCTGCAAGAGCCGACACGCCTTTTGGAAGGGGCGCGGGAGCGGACAACGGAGGCAGCGCGTTCCAATGTATCGGTGCCGCCGTATCTATTGGCGCCGTCAACTCGTCATCAAGTGCCGCTCCAAGCGCTTTCTCATAACCTGGGGTCACTTCCAGAGCGTCGATCAGCGGTGGGAATAAGTCCGTATCATCTTCCTTGAGTAGATCAGACAACGCGCTTTCCTCGGCACGTAGCCGATCGCGCGCCGATTGAGCCTTCTGCAGCCGGGCGCGGCGCTCAGCCTCTGCATGTTGGGCCTCCCCTCGCAGCTCTTCTGCCTTGTCCGCGGCCAGGCGCGCAATTTCGACAGCTGCTTCCGCTTCTGTCACAGCGGTGGCAGCTTCTTCTAACGCCGGGTCGGCTTGCATTTTCACCAGGAGTTGTTCCCGCTCTTGGTGAAGCGAATTTATTCTTTCGGTAAACCTAGTGTGACGGTCCCCAAGTTCGTCCCAGCGATTTACCAAGGCATCTCGATTAGCCTCGGCAGAGGCAATCATCTGTGTAATTTCGGCAAGCTCACTCTCCTGCTCCCGGAGTACATCGCCAATTTCTTCGAGCGCTATTCGCGCCTCCTCACTCCGTTCGTTTTCGCCTTCACGGGCCACCTCAATAGCGGTGAATTCCTCATCAAGCCGGCGGATCGCCGCCCCCGCATCCTCGCCAAGCGAGGTTTCACGGTTCATATCCACGCCGATTTGCTGCAACCGTTGATCAACAACGACAAGCGCTTCAGTGATACGATCTTCTTCCGCCTCAAGTTCGCGCTGAGCAACAAGATAACGCTGCAGTTCGGCCGCAGCCACCGCTTCCGCTTGTCGAAGATCGGGCAGTTTCACCGCTATATTAGCTTGAAGCTGGGCCGCTTCAGCGGCCAGCCCGGTGCGCAAAGTCACCTCATTCTCTGCAGCCGACAAGTCTTTACGCGCCTCATCCAATGCAGCGGTCACCTCCTGCCAGCGAAGATACAGCTGCATTGCCTCGTGACGCCGGATGTGCCCGCCAAGGCGGCGATAACGCCCCGCCTGGCGTGCCTGACGCTTAAGGCCCTGAAATTGACCCTCGAGAGCGACGACGACGTCGTCGAGACGCTCAAGGTTGGTCTCAGCCGCCCGCAGACGAAGTTCCGCCTCGTGTCGGCGCGAGTGCAAGCCTTTGATGCCAGCGGCCTCTTCGAGCAATCCGCGCCGTTGGGTTGGCTTGGCACCAATCAACGTACCCACCCGTCCCTGATTAACCATTGCGGTGGAGTGAGCTCCGGTGGCAAGATCGGCGAAGAGGAGTTGCACATCCCGGGCGCGCACGTCCCGGCCGTTGATTTTGTAGTTGGAGCCCGAGCCGCGTTCGATGCGCCTTACAATCTCGAGCTCGCTCTCATCGTTGAACTCCGACGGAGCATTACGATCGGCATTATCCAAGATCAAAGAAACTTCCGCGATGTTACGGGCGGGCCTATCGTCTGTGCCGCCAAAGATGACATCGTCCATTTCGCCACCGCGCATCTGCTTCGCGGACGTCTCACCCATCACCCATTTAAGAGCCTCGACGACATTCGATTTACCGCAGCCATTCGGCCCAACAATACCGGTAATCCCGTCCTCGATCTGGACTTCAACCGGATCGAGAAAAGATTTGAAACCAACAAGGCGGAGCTTTTGGAAATGCACGTGTGCAACGACGTCCGTTTTGACGGCGATCAGACTAAGCGGCTACTTTACCTTCTTTGCGAGGATTTTATCAAATTCCTCGTATGGTTCCGCGCCAATGATCTTGTGATCACCATCTATGATGAAAGTTGGTGTCGCGTTTACATCAAAGTTCTTCTGACCATCAAGTCGCTTTTTGACGAGACCGTCCACAAGGGCTTCATTTTTTAGACACGCCTCAAAATCAGCGGGGTTTAAACCGCCGAGCTTACCAATCTTCACAAGAGCCTCGAACGGCGTTTTACTGCGGCTCCAGTTCGACTGTTGCTCGTATAGCACCTCAATGAATGCAAAGTATCGATCCGACATTGCGCAGCGCGCCATAACAGCAGCCATCAGGCCAAGCTGGTCAAACGGAAAGTCTCGATAAATTAACTTCACTTTTCCGGTGTCTATATAGGTTTTCTTTAGATTAGGCAGGGTTTCGACGTGAAATTTGCGGCAATGAGAACATGTAAGAGAAGAATATTCGACAATCGTGACTGGCGCATTAGGGTCGCCAAGAATGCGATCGGCCAGTGCCGCTTCCGTCGTGGGCGGCGTTGCTAGAACGGTAAAAGACAAGATAAAAGTGACGGCGACGGTCGCCAACGGTAAAAATCGTTTCACGCTGTCCTCCTCGAGACAGAAAGCGAATAAAGCATCTAACGAATGCGTTTAGCTCGTATTAAAACGAAGCGGAGTATAGGAAGGCAATTGCGGTAGTATCAAGTCCGCGAGCGGGTTACTTTTTTGTTGATTTGCGCGACTCGGACAATATAGCCGATCCAAGTCTATTGAGCGTTTCCCGCAATTCGGCATCTTCGACATGAGCCAGAGTGGTCTCAAGCGCATTAAGTTCCGCGGCCGCTGGGGTCCGATACTGAGGCTTCGGGATTTTCTCTATCGTTTTAGACTGTGCCTGGATCAAACGAATTTCGGTTACTGCCCGATAGCCGAAATAACCATTGATGCGCTCGAGCAGTCGCGGTGTGTCGTGCTGCACTTCAAGGGCAACCGGCCCAGAAGCCCGCAGATGCAGAACGCCCCGGCTACGTTCGCCGCGCGGAAAAGCGAGTTTTTCCGGCTGACATTCGTTGGCAATTTCCGGCCCAACAATAGCTGGCCAGTCGACGATAAGATTAGCATGCGCGAGGCCACGTTTGCCGAGAGCCTTTTCTGTGAGTCTCGGAACGAGTTGCGCGACTGCACGCGGCGGGCCGCCGCGCGAAGTGGCCGAATCGTGCTTTTTCATCTTATTGTCGTCGCTCAAATCTTATCCTCCGCACGCCGGTGCTCTATAATAATGTCATGAGCGACCACAATGCCACCCACGCTTCCCAGGTTCTCGCCTGGTACGATAGACACGGCCGCGTATTGCCCTGGCGCGCACCACCGGGAAAGCGCCACAAACCCTATATCGTCTGGCTGAGTGAAATTATGCTCCAACAGACAACAGTCGCCACGGTCGGCCCCTATTTCAAAGAATTTCTATCCCGTTGGCCGACGGTAGAAGCGCTCGCTGCAGCAAAACTCGACGACGTCCTACATTGTTGGCAGGGCCTCGGCTATTACGCGCGCGCACGTAACATGCATCGGTGTGCCATAATCGTTGCACAGGATTTAGAAGGCCACTTCCCAAAAAATGAGAAGGCACTGGTAGCATTGCCAGGCATCGGACCATACACTGCGGCTGCTATCCGCGCCATCGCATTCGACAAACGTGCCGTCGTCGTCGACGGCAATGTCGAGCGGGTCATGGCCCGACTATTCCGAGAAAAAAAACCACTGCCAGGGGTAAAGGAGGTGTTAAGGAATCACGCTGATAGATTGACCCCCAATGATCGTCCGGGCGACTACGCTCAGGCAGTTATGGATCTCGGAGCGACGATCTGCCTGCCTCGGCGGCCAAAATGCTCGATATGCCCATGGATGCAAGACTGCCGCGGACGTAACATTGCAGAAAAGCTCCCCGCGCGCCGGCCTAGACCGAAGAAACCAATACGACGCGGCGCCGTTTTCTGGATCGAACGTCCAGACGGGACGGTTCTACTTCGGCGACGGTTGGAAAATGGCTTGCTCGGTGGGATGATAGAGTTTCCTTCCAGCGACTGGCGCGAAGGAACCCTCCCCATCGAGATGACTTACGCGATAAAACATGCGCCGTTACCAGCAAGTAAATGGTTTCGGCTGGATGGTTTGGTACGCCATACATTTACACATTTTCATCTCGAACTCGTGGTATTTAAAGGCCACGTCACACAGGGCGCGCCTGCACCGGACAACGCATTTTGGTCCTCGATAAATGGTTTCGCAGATCAAGCCTTACCGACTGTAATGAAGAAAGTTGCCGAAAAGGCGATAACATTCGGGTGAAGTTCCTGTGCGATCATATGACTACCCCACCGTTACCTCGGCATAGGGTATGGGCCAGTCAAATTCTTGTTATCTGCCAAAAATAGTTGCCGAAGATAGAGATAACTCGCTATGCGGTATTTTGTGCAAGCCGAGCCAAAGGCTGTTCCCGGATTGGCCAATGCAGAAACGCGGCTACAATGCCGAGAGCGGCAGCCGCAAGCCACATCAAATCATAAGAACCTGTCTCGTCAAAGATAAGGCCGGCAAGCCACGCCCCAAAAAAACTACCTAATTGATGGCCCAACATCACTACGCCGAAAAGCATAGAGAAATAACGGGTGCCAAAAATTTGCGCTACAATTCCGCTAGTGAGGGGCACAGTCGCAAGCCAAAGCAGGCCGAATGCTACGCTAAACGCAATTGCGGTGATCTCAGTGATTGGGATCATCAAGACCAGCGCCATGACCGCGGCCCGTGCCGCGTAAATTAGCGTCAGCAGGTTTTTCTTACTGAATCTATCACCAAGCGCACCAAAGATATAAGCGCCTGCAACGTTAAACAGACCAATCAGACCGAGCGCATAGGATGCAAATTCACCAGATAGACCTTCGTCCATCTGAAACGCAACAAAGTGGGTTCCGATAAATGTAACGTGAAATCCACAGACGAAGAAGCCTAGCGTGAGTAGAATGTATCCCGAATGGGAACGAGCTTCCAAAATGGCATCTGAAATCGACTGTCTCGCGCCATCTCCCTCGGTAATTTTTGCGCCCTTTAGACCAATCGCGGCTAATGTTAACAGGGCGACCATAACCGCGAGGCAGAAAAAAGCATCCCGCCATCCAATTGCGTCAATGAGCTGTTGACCACCTGGAACGAAAAAAAACATTCCTACCGACTGCGCGGCAATCACGGTGCCAAACACAATACTGCGGCGTTCATTCGCCACCACCTTGCCGACAGCCCCAAGAACTAATACTTGCGTCGGACCGCTAAGACCAAGGCCGACCAGAACGCCTAGCGACATCATGAATTCCCATGAATCACCGCTGATACCAGCCCACCAGAGCCCGATGGAATAAAGCAAAGCGCCTGAGACCATGATACGAACCGTACCGTATCGATCGGCAAGCAGTCCGGCGACGGGCTGCGAAAATCCATAGATTAGGGCCTGCGTTGCCATCACCAAGCCAAAAAACTGGCGGTTCATTTCCAGATCAATGGTAACGGGATAGAGAAATACCCCAAATGCCTGTCGCAGGCCTCCGCCTATAAGCACTATCGCGACGCCACAAGCGACAATTAACAGTAAGCGGCCACTCATCAAATACAGCCTGCAATTCCTACATTAAAATCCGAGAAGGTCATTTCGGCACGGAAGTGCCATCCTAAAAAAAATAACAAACTTGCGCCTATTTATTGATTTAGACCGTCACAAGCCAGCAATACCTAATTTACAATATCTATAACAGTTGCTGCGAGTCTAACATCCAGTTTCATCTTGAGCGGTAATTCTGAACGAAGTCAGTGCCTCCATACAGAAAACGGCCCCAAGAGTAAATCAACTAGGCCATTTCTGCTCGGATTTTGCTACGTAGGACGTCAAGTGGAACTTCCTTGCCGTCACTCGGGAGATACCAGAAAGTCCATCCGTTGCAACTGGCAGCCCCCTGCACTGCCGCGCCGACCTGATGGATCGAACCGCGATAGTCCGAAGCGATGAGCGTTCCATCGGCCCGTACCTTTGCAGTCCAGCGTCGACAATGACTCCGTAAGATGGTGCCCGGTTCAAGCAATCCGCGCTCAACCAACCAACCAAAAGGAATCCGTGGCTCTTTTCGTTTTGACGGCGTTTGGACTAGGTTGAGATCGACTGTACCCGGAATTTTCTCTAAGCGCTTACGTGCGACGCGTGCGTAATCCGGATTTTGTTCAAGACCCAAGTATCTTCGGCCCAGCTTCTTCGCCACCGCACCCGTCGTGCCGGTCCCAAAGAAAGGATCGAGCACTATGTCTCCCGGGTTAGTCGACGCCAGTATGGCCCGGTGCAACAATGCTTCTGGTTTTTGGGTCGGGTGCGCCTTTGACCCGTCCGTTTTTTTTAGTCTTTCGTGTCCAGTGCAGATCGGTATGGTCCAATCGCTTCGCATCTGCAAATCATCATTAAGCGCCTTCATAGCCTCATAATTGAAGGTGTATTTTGAATCCGATGAACGCGCACACCAGATCATCGTCTCGTGTGCGTTTGTGAAACGTCTGCCCCTAAAATTTGGCATCGGATTGGTCTTAATCCAGATGACATCGTTCAGAATCCAATAACCAAGATCCTGCAATGTCGCACCAACGCGATAGATATTATGGTAGCTGCCGATGACCCACAATGTACCATCATCCTTAAGGACACGGCGGCATTCATCGAGCCATTTCCACGTAAAACGGTCGTATGACGTGAAACCGTCGAATTTGTCCCAGTCTTCCTCCACACCATCAACGCGGCTATCGTTTGGGCGTCGCAACTCTCCGTTCAGTTGAAGGTTGTAGGGCGGGTCTGCAAAAACCATGTCTACCGAACGATCCGGCAAAGAGGCGAGCATTTTCGTGGAATCGCCCAGTAAAACTTCATTTTCTGGAAGTACTTCGGAGTATTCATTTATTTTACTCATGTAATAAAGATGATTCATAGAAATCACCGCGTCAATATGAAGAATTTTCCTAGTAAATTATGGAATGTATATGTCAACATATTGAGTCTTAAATAACTTTACTGTCTATATCTTGTTAATGCCTCACGTATTGGGGCAAAACTGCCCCGGTGCACTGACGTTACACCGAGGCGCACAATCGCCTCTCGGTGCTCTTTCGTCCCATAGCCAGCATTGCGTTCCCAACCATAGCCGGGAAATTTCTGGGCGAGTTTCACCATCATCCGATCACGTGTGACTTTAGCCACAACGGAGGCGGCTGCGATAGAGAGGGACAGAGCATCGCCTTTGACGACGGTTCTTACCGTACAACCGAGTTCCGGCGCACAATTTCCGTCAACTAACGCCGTTGAGGGTTCAGCAGGTAAATCACTAACAGCACGATGCATGGCAATCATCGTCGCCTGCAGTATGTTCAATTCGTCAATCTCCGATACCGTCGCTACACCAACACCAACCTGCGCGGTCGACTCCAACACTGCCAAGAGCGCTTCGCGAACATTACGATTCAACTTCTTCGAATCATCGATTTGGCCGCACAATTCAGCCGGCAAGTCATTTGGCAGAATAACAGCAGCCGCAACAACGGGCCCCGCCCAGGGTCCACGGCCCGCTTCGTCTATGCCAGCGACGGGTGCAATGGCTGCATTTTCAAATGTGAAGTCAGGCATCATCGTCTGTCTTGATGATGGGCGAGGAGGAATTGCGGCTTTGTCGACGACGCTTACGAAGGTTTCGGCGCGCCCGTTCGCCAGCGATCTCCGCCTGCGTCACCAGCCAATAAATTGCATCGTAAAGTACCTTGCTATTGCGCCGTGTAAATCGCCATTCGCGAAAATACACAAGCCGCAATAATCCACCGAGGGTTTTCATATGAGCTGCGGCTCTATGTTGAACGCGCCGCGCACTATTCATCCAAAGGGGGCTAGTTACTAGCGACAGAACCGTGACGGCAACGACTAGGCGATACAAGTCCGTATTAATAATTTTGCTCTCCAGAGCGACGCCGCCGAGTATGAAGCTGAACTCTCCAATTTGTGCTAGAAATAAGCCAGAAAGGAACGCGTGCTGCCAAGTCTCACCCATGGAACGAAAAATGGCAGCATTAAGAATCGTTTTGAATATCGTCACGAAAGCCCAAAGGAGTAACACCAAACCGAAATTATTCCACAAGAATTCGAGATCGATTAGCAGGCCAATGGATAGAAAGAAAGTCATTAGCAAAATGCTTTCTACCGGTTTCGCTGCTTCATAGAACTCATGGCGTTGATGACTACTGCCCACCACAAGACCAGCGAGGAAAGCCCCGAACACAGCTGAGATACCGATCAATCCCGCGAGCGCTGCCGCCGAGAAACACCAGGCTAGGGCCGCTACAGGCCGAAGGTCCAACTTACCAAGCACGAGTTTTGCAAATGGCAAGTCAAATTTGCGATCGCGCGCCAGGTAGCGGATCAAAACTACCAATAGGATGACAGCGACGATAATCTCAACAAATACAATCGCGTCCAATCCCTCACCCACAAGGCTAGTAAGAACAATCATCATCAGGGCAACCGCGAGATCTTGCGCGATCAACACGCCAACAGCGATCCGCCCAGTTCGGCGCCGTAAAGCGCCAACGTCCTCCATCATCTTGACGGCGACCGCGGTACTAGAAAGAGCCAAGACGAAGGCAAAAAGTACGACATGCGTCATTGGCCAATCGAGTGCATAGCCAAGGAACAAAATGGCTACGAGGCTGACCAAAATCTGCAGACCAGTAGTGAAAACGGCGATTCGCCACATGCGCCTAAAACTGCGAACGGAAAGCTCCATTCCGATGATATAGAGCAGCATGAGAATGCCGAGTTCAGCTAATACTGCTACCTGACTCCGGTCTTCGACCAAACCCAACCCGGAAGGGCCGAGTATCACACCTGCCAAAATATATCCAACGATAGACGGCTGATTGAGCCGAGCCATCACCATGCCGCACAGTGTGGCAGCCGCCGCTACGACGGCTAATCCCGTTAGTTCAATTCCTTGTTCCATGTAGCGTTGACGTTAGCTCATTCCGGGATGAGCCGTTGACGATTCCAAATTGGCCTCGCGCCCGGCAAGATCTAGCTTACTATAACACAGCAAAAGATTCGAAATTCTTTGGAACCGAATCACAACGGATCAATAAAACTTTTGCCTAGCCCACTATATTACAAGTTTTTATAGGTTGCCGGACTATGCGAAATTCAGTTTGTATCCAGCTCAACAAGAATTTAGGTCAACTCGCAAGTTTTGGTTTAAGTAAAGGGACTGAAAGTATCTCAAGATGCATTCGTCGTGGCTGAACCGTTAGCTTTAAAGATAAAAACACCTGGCGGTAAATTCAACTGCTACAGATCCCCGGCCACTTCGACTGTCAAATTTAATCCGAGACGCATTAAGAAAGATGTTAATACCTCCAAATCAGCAGATCTACACCTCACCTATCACGGTGGAGTAATTTCAACTGGTGAAATAACATCAAACAAAAATCCCTATTCTCACTACATTTGTTTCACAATTTCCGTCAGAACCAACAAACTCCAACACTACCAAAACAGGTTCACTCAAGAACAAGAGGAATCCCATTATCTAAATCAGAGAGGTATCACCGCCAGTAAAGGAAACAGGTGGAAGAACACCCAAGTGTTTAGTGTCCTCAAAAGATACAGAGAGAGACAAAAACGACGGGACTTCATTGAGAAGGAATACAAACCAATATGGGAAAGATGGAACTTAAATCATTAAAGAATATGGTTAGGTCTGGTGAAAAATGGGTAATCCTCATCTCCCTCTATGATATTTAAATGTTGCAGCTATAGTCAGCGAGTGAAAAACCTACTCCTCATATTCACAATCATTTTCGTTTGTTCTTTTCAAATCTCAAACTCGGCAAAGCAAAGGATGTTGCCTTTACAACTGGTGCATCTTCAGTAGCAGAATGGATTTACCTAAGCGGTCCGTCCTCAGTTGCTGATTGGATTTATGTTACTAGAGATTCATCAAGAGCAGATTATTCCATATGTTTTCCGCGTGGTTTCAGATACACCGAGAGACATATTGCCGCTATTTACGTGACATCATTGAAAATAGAAAAGTAAAAAATTGAAATTTCACCCGCTAGTAGTGACAATGTCATTTCACAGGTAGAAATAACTCCGTCACAACGGAGGCAAAGTTGACCGAGTGCATTATCGCTCAAACCGATGAATATAAATTATAACCGAGTAGACGAGATCACAAGAGATCGAGTTGAACTCCGGCATGGGGCGGGCGACGAAAGCGCGACAAGTCGAGATCCGCGCTCTGCTTGTCCAGCCCGTATTTACGAAGCACTCGTTTGAAGCGTTGGCTCAGCATATCCGCATATGGCCCAGAACCAACCATGCGCTGATTCCAATTAGAATCATATATTTTTCCGAGATGGGTATCCCTCACCAGGTTGAGAACGTGCGACGCCTTATCCGGAAAATGAACTTTCAGCCACTCCGAAAATAAATCACTGGTTTCCAAAGGTAAGCGCAAGAGCACATATCCGGCTCTGACAGCCCCTGCCTTCGCGGCTTCCCCCACAATCTTTTCCATCTCGATATCGTTTAGTGCTGGGATAATCGGAGCAACCAAGACACCGGTTCTAATACGGAGTGACGCAAGGGAGACAATCGCGGCCAGCCGCTTTTGCGGCGTCGGCGCTCGCGGCTCCAATTTATGTGCGAGAGCACGATCAAGCGTTGTCACGGAAACAGTCACGGTAGCCATTCCTTTAGCCGCCATGGGGCCGATTATGTCCGTATCCCGGAGTACCAAGTCGGATTTGGTAACTATACCGAAAGGGTGGTTGTATTCCGCGAGAACCTCTATAATACGACGCGTCAATTTTATCTGTCGCTCGATTGGCTGATAGGGATCCGTATTGGTGCCCAGCGCCATCACATCTACCGCATAATTTTGCTCATCTAATTCAATTCGCAATCGTTCTGCCGCATCCGGCTTGTAGAACAATCGCGTCTCAAAATCGAGGCCTGGCGACAATCCATAATACGCGTGCGTAGGCCTCGCAAAACAATAAATACAGCCGTGCTCACATCCGCGATAAGGATTGATAGAACGATCAAACGGCACGTCGGGTGAATTGTTACGCGTAATGACAGTGCGGGCCGTATCCACCGAGAGGGTCGTGGCTATGTGTTCCGGCTCATTTTTCTCAGTAACCCAACCGTCATCGATTAGATAGCGTTCGGCCGTCTCAAAGCGCCCGGAACGATTGCTAATCGCGCCGCGTCCCTTGCGAATCCTATCCTCTAGTCTCCAGTCCATCTCGTGATTATGTAGAACAATTAAAGAACATTAAAACTGCAATTCATGATAATTCGAAACTCCAACAGTCCCATCCGGCATGCTAAAATTGGTACCATGGCGGAACTCAGTATCGTCATACCAACCTATAACGCGGCGCGTATGCTCGGCCCGACACTCGCCCTACTAGCGCAAATTGAGTCAGTCGGCTTGATCAAAGAAGTTGTTGTTGCGGATGGAGGCTCGACCGACCACACCGTAGCAATCGCACGCGAGGCGGGAGCATTGGTAGTCATATCGAACCTCGGACGAGGGCAGCAACTAAAGACAGGAGCTTCAGTAGCAACAGGAGCCTGGCTATTATTCCTACACGCTGACACCCTCCTTGAGGCAGGATGGAGCGAAGTGGTCCGAGAATTCATTGGCCACCCGAACACCCGAGGAATGGCCGGTTATTTTCGTTTTGCACTTGGGGACCATACACCAATGGCACGACGCCTCGAGCGTACCGTCCACTGGCGCAATCGGGTACTTGCTCTACCCTATGGCGACCAAGGCCTACTCCTTTCGAAGTCTCTGTACGAACACATTGGCGGATATCGACCCCTTCAGCTAATGGAAGATGTCGACTTGATACGCCGGATCGGCCGTAGGCGTCTACGCCAGCTTGGAGCAACGGCGATCACTTCGGCCGAACGTTATCGAAAGGAAGGTTATTTGCAGCGCTCGGCACGTAATCTGATTTGCCTTGGATTATATTACCTCGGCGTACCTACTCGTCTTATTCTCTGGTTATACGAATGAGACAGCGGCACCTAATTATCTTGGCCAAGGCACCTCGATTGGGCCGAGTAAAAAGGCGGCTTGCCCGCGACATAGGTGATTTAGAAGCCCTAAACTTTTATCGCACTACCCTAACCCGCACCATCCGAAGGCTTAGTCGTGATCGCCGTTGGCAGACCTGGCTGTTTGTCGACAACAACTCGGCACGTTGGCCTGGCGGTCTGCCAAGACGGCAACAGACACAGGGTAATCTCGGTCGGCGCATGGAGAAGGCGCTGCAATCCGTGCCGTCTGGACCAGTTGTACTCATCGGCTCCGACATACCGTGCGCAAATGCGTCAGATATCCGAGCCGCTTTCCATGCGCTTGAAGGCATGGACGCAGTTTTCGGCCCCTCGACAGACGGAGGATATTGGTTAATCGGAATACCAAATAACCGTGCAGCCCCCACCCTATTCCAGGATGTCCGCTGGTCTAGCGAACACGCCCTCTCAGATACCATTCACAACCTGCGTCTGCCCCGCAAATTTGGTCTGGCTCCGGTCCTCAGTGACATCGACAATGGGATTTCCTTTGCTAATTGGCGATTGGAATCAGGCCATTAATGAAAAGTGGATTAATCCTCAATAGAGTATTTTGAAACCCCAACTCAGGCTGCAATTTTTTCTGACGGGAAGTAATGAGCGTTAGCCAAAAAAAAACTAAGGGAGCATTATATTTTTTGAAACACCAACGCATTTTGGTTGTCGACAATATGTGCAATTCGGAGTTCGTCAAAAATTTGGAGGCCATTGTTTCACGGCGCCTTGCGTTTTAATCAAAGGTTCGATTAGCCGAAAATCAGACCAATACCTCGCGGGGAAGCCGTCCAACATGACAGTGCTCTTAAAATTTCGACAGACCTCCGCTGTCAGTTGATTTTGAAATTAGATTTGGCGACCCGTCGTAAGACGTGACATCAACATCTCGAGTAATCGGCATTTCTGTTCCAATCTGCTACATGCTCGAAGAAACGCTGCATTACTCCAGCATTTCAAGCTAAGCCTTCGGCACTATCGTCAAACTTACGGTCTCTGGCGGCGCGATGTCGCTAAAAGGCTCGGTAATGGCAACTTCAGGCTGTTTTCGAGCCAACCGCATCGTAATGGCCATCTATCAATGCACCACTGTTTTTTTATACAAAGGTGACTCTAATTTGGGTTTAATTTTCTTGGAGGCGGGGCATAAGTTCCACAAAATTGCACGGACGAAATCGGTTATCCAACTGGTGGTGAAGGATATCATCCCAACCATCGCGGCACGCGCCGGTTGAACCCGGTAGGGCAAATAAATATGTGCCATTTGCGACACCTGCAACTGCCCGGCTTTGTATCGTAGAGGTACCAATCTTCTGAAAACTAACCCATCGGAACAGCTCTCCAAAGCCCGGTATGTCTTTTTCGCAGACACGAGCAAAAGCTTCGGGTGTCACATCGCGGCCAGTCACCCCCGTGCCGCCAGTCGAGATCACGACATCAACATTCGAATCTCTAACCCAATATAACAAACGCCTTTCTATAGCATCCACATCGTCCTTCACGATAGCCCGATCCACGAGCTTGTGTCCGTCTGCCTTAAGGCATTCAACCAGAGTATCTCCCGATTTGTCGTCGATCTCCGTGCGCGTGTCGGAAATGGCCAACACTGCTATATTGACGGGTAGAAAAGGACGATTTCCGTCAACCGGCATCACGCGCCACCTTCTTCAAATTCTTATCAAGGGCCTTATAATGCGGCCAATTCCCAGCTGCAACCGCATCAAGTGACGGGGTGGGCTGACCCAACCGGAACCGATAAATCCAGAGGTTGGTCAGCACGCGTTCAACAAATGCACGGGTCTCGCGAGACGGAATGCTTTCAATAAACAAGAGCGGATCGTCCCGATACTCGGATTTTCTACGCCACTTTTTGAGATTTCCGGGCCCCCCGTTGTAAGCTGCCATCGCGTAAAATAGATTTTTGCCAATGCTTGGATTTTCGAAGAGATGATCAATATATCGTTGGCCTAGCGCGATGTTGTATTCTGGATTAAACAGCGCGTAACGCCCACGACTTCGCAAACGCTTGCCAATTACGAACCCGGCTGTTCCCGGCATCAGCTGCATCAATCCTCGTGCGCCGGCCTTGCTCTTTGCTTTTGGTTTGAAGCCAGATTCCTGACGAATCAGTGCGTAGATCATTGCACGATCAACATGAAAGCCACTTTTGGGCTGCCAATTAGGCAAAGGAAAGAGTGCGGCATCGTATCTGTAGCCTCTATGCGTTTCCAGCAATCGCCCCAGCCTATAGGCAAGAGCTGGCAAATTGGCCTTCGCGGTGAGGCCTAACAAAATTCGGCCCAACTCCGGAGAAAGGTTGCCCGTGAAACGCTTCAATTCCCATTCGGCGCGAACCGTTTCGCCCACTTGAATCAAGGCGAGAGCACGTTTCGCCGCCGGCGCATGTGAAAGTAGGTTCATCTCTTTCGTCCCGAGTCGCGGCAGCTTCCACTCAAATTTCGGCAGTTCACCAAGAGAGCGCGACGCTACGAGACCATAAAAGGTGCGCGAATGACGCGCTGCAAACGTAAGTAGAGGGCTCACCTTAGATGCGTTGCGTGCCGCAAGATTTGCCCGCGCCGCCCAATAAGCCGCACCTGACGCGATCCAGTCGTCGTCGAGCTCGGTTTTGGCCAAATGCTCGAAATTCATCGCGGCCAGCGCAAACTTTCCAGAACGGAAAGCAGCGAGGCCTGACCACCAGAGGGCCATCGGCACTCTTGTACCAGACCTTTCTATCGCCGTCGCAGCCGTTTGCAGTGCCTTTTCGTCTTTATTAGCGTGATAATAGCCACGCGCCACAATGGCGAGCGCTTTATCATAATGAACAGCGTGGAACCTGCGGCGGATATCCTTGCGCTGAAGGCGTTTGAGCGCCTGAGTTGGGCGTCCACGTCGCACTAGAGACTTAATTTGCCGGGTCACATAGCGTGCGTACCGTTGTTGCTTGCGCGTGCCGAAGCGCTTTTTGGAAGTTTGTTTAGCGCTGGAGTTGCCTTCCATCTCTGGTAAAAACAAGCCGAAGGAAACACCAATTGGCCGTTGTGGCGCCCGCGAATTACTAGGCTTCCTGCGCATGGCCAACCGATATACGCGACGGGCCCCAGGATGGTCGGCATATGCACCCATCCATTTTTTAAGTTCGACGTAACGAGAACGGTACTTCGTTGGATGCATGTAACGTTGATAAAGGATGTGCCCAATCAATAGGCTATCCGTCAGTGTTTCAATAATCTCATCAGCGGCACGCCAATTACCGTCCTGTTGCAATTTGAAGATTCGCCGGTATCGCACTGCATCGGCAGCGGGTAAAATTTCGGGTAGCGTAAAACCAGCGTTGTCTACGTCGACTACGATTGGTAACGCTGCGGTATCTCGTGGAACGTCGGCGGCAACTGAAAAACCTACACATGCAACGCTAGCAGCGACAATCAAAATGCCGCGCTTACATTTTAGATCCCATAATTGAAAGATAATTCGCCTCCGAAGTCTTAGTATCCGAGCCGAGCTCTTCATATGACAGTCCTACTTGAGAACGGGATTCTGTGCAAGTTGCCCCTGAAAATATGGCCCAGAGACCGGAATACTATCCCAGTTCCCCAAGCTTTTCCTGGATTGCTAGAAAATCGTGCCATGCTTCCCGTTTTTGCGCCGGTTGTCGCAATAGAAAAGCCGGGTGAAAGGTCGGCATCGCCGGGATCGGTGAATTGAGGCCATCACTTATATAGTCAAACCATTTGCCGCGCAGACGCATGATGCCCTGACTACGATCGAGCATGGTTTTGGCAGCGCTCCCGCCAAGAAACACCAACACTTTCGGCCGAGCTAGTTCGACGTGGCGACGCACGAATGGCAAACAGGCGGCCGTCTCGGTCGCCGACGGGCTGCGATTGCCAGGTGGGCGCCAAAATAGAATATTAGTTATATAAACGGAGCTTCTATCGCGTCCGAGTGCCCTCAGCATTTGGTTTAACAACTGTCCGCTGGCACCCACAAAGGGCAGGCCTTGTCGATCTTCATCAACTCCGGGCGCCTCCCCAATGAACATCAGGTCGGCACCGGGTTCCCCATCGGCAAATACTGTATTGGTCGCTGTGAATTTGAGGGCGCACCCGTCGAAAGCCTCGAGTCGCTTGCGCAACTCCTCTAATGTACCGGCACCCGCCGCGACTTCGATCGCATCTCGGGCACCTTCAGCCGGTGCAAGCCCAGACCCACTCACCTGTCTTGTTGCCTCCGTATTTTCTATTAGAGGCGCCGGTGGGGCCTTGATCTCTGATGCCGCAACGGTTGTCTTCACCACGGCCGAGTATCGGTCGACTGAATTATCGTCAATCAACTCATCAACACCCATCTCGATATGCCACCTAAGCGCATCAAGTGAATATAAAGATGATTTGCTTCCTCGTTTTACCATCATAGCAGATCAACCCCTTCTTGCTAAAGTATCTACCAAATTTAGCCGCGTTAATATAGAGAACAGGAATGGTTTTGAGATGCATATCTGTGGAGTGAGGTGTTTCAGTGGAACGCGATTCGATAGAAGTGGATGTTGTGATTGTTGGCGCCGGCCCATCCGGTTTGGCAGCTGCCATTCGCTTAAAGCAACTCGCGGCTAAAGCAGGCCGCGATATCGAAGTAACTGTTCTAGAAAAAGGCTCGGAGGTCGGCGCGCATATTCTGTCAGGCGCAGTCCTAGAGCCACGCGCCTTAAACGAACTAATCCCAGATTGGAAAAAAAAGGAAGCACCGCTCAACACGCCCGTGACAGGTGAGAAATTCCTATTTCTGAGTGAGACTGGCGGCATTTCTTTTCCAACTTTCCTGTTGCCGCCGGCGATGAAGAACCATGGCAACTATATCATCAGCCTAGGCAACCTATGCCGATGGCTCGGCGAACAGGCAGAATCGCTAGGAGTAGAAATCTATCCCGGTTTTTCGGCATCCGAGATCCTCTACAACGAGGACGGTTCCGTCAGTGGCGTAATGACCGGCGACATGGGGATCACAAGTGAGGGTGAACAAGGCCCAAATTTCCAGCCGGGCATGGAACTCCATGCAAAATACACATTCTTCGCAGAGGGCTGTCGCGGCCATCTCGGGAAACAACTGATGGAAAAATTCAATCTGCGGCAGAACGTAGAACCGCAGACATACGGAATCGGTATCAAAGAGTTATGGGAGATTAAGCCGGAAAAACACAAGCAAGGGCTTGTGGTCCATAGTGCGGGCTGGCCGATGAAGTCCGATACATATGGAGGATCTTTTCTTTACCATCTCGAAAACAATCAGGTTGCGGTTGGCTTTGTAATTGGCCTCGATTACAAGAATCCCTATTTAAGCCCATTTGAAGAATTCCAACGCCTCAAGATGCATCCAAAATTCCGCCCAACCTTCGAAGGTGGTCGCCGGATTGCCTATGGTGCCCGGGCGCTGAACGAAGGTGGCCTGCAAAGCCTGCCGAAGCTAACCTTTCCAGGCGGCGTGCTGGTCGGTTGCGAGGCCGGCACACTCAACACACCAAAAATTAAGGGCAGCCATACGGCGATGAAGTCTGGCATGCTGGCCGCCGAGGCAGCTTTTGCAGCGATTTCAGATGCTCGCAGCTCGGACGAATTGGTCGATTATGCAGACGCGCTGCGAAATTCCTGGGTTTATCAGGAACTAAAAGATGCGCGAAACGTCCGGCCTGGTTTCAGATGGGGTTTGCTGGGCGGCACTCTCAACGCCGGGATCGATCAAGTTTTGCTGCGTGGCAAAGCACCATGGACATTATCACATAGGCATTCAGACCACGAGACGACCGGCAAAGCTCAGGACTATCAGCAGATTGATTATCCAAAACCCGATGGCTTGATCTCCTTTGACCGGTTGACCAGCGTCTCTTTTTCCGCAACAAACCACGAGGAAGATCAGCCAAATCATCTTAGGTTGAAAGACGAAAGTGTTCCGATTGACGTTAATCTTGCGGATTTTGCGGCACCAGAACAGCGTTACTGCCCAGCTGGTGTCTATGAAATACTTTATGAGGACGACGGTTCAAATCCTCGGCTCCAGATTAATTCCCAAAACTGCGTACACTGCAAGACTTGCGACATTAAGGATCCTACCCAAAACATCGTCTGGGTGGCACCGGAAGGTGGTGGCGGCCCGAACTACCCAAATATGTAGATTCGCCGAACACCGTCGACGGAATCGTCTGCTGGCTAGGGTCTACTATATAGAGTATCCTTAACAACCCGATCCGGGTCGGTTAGCTATTGGCTTATGGCAGCAGAAATCCATAGTACTAGCGGTAAATGTTGGCTTAGCGCGCGCGTATTACATCTCATCGCGATCGGTGGCTTACTTATATCTTCTGCCTGTGTAGCAAGCGGAAATGATTCATCATCAAATTTACAATATACAAACCGCTTATCGACTTTAGTCAATGGAGAGCCTTTCGATAAGTCGACTTTTGGCAGCTACCTAGCTGGAAGGTTCGCGGAGAGACGGCAAGACCTGTCAGTAGCCGCAGACATGATGAACCGCGTTCTAAGAGATCATCCCGACAACGATCAACTACTTCGCCGCACTTTCAATTTAACTCTCGGCGCGGGTCAAATCGACGAGGCGCTGCGGCTCGCCGAGAAACTCGCCGAGCAGAAGGCGGGAACAACAATATCACTGCTATTGCTCGCTGCGCGAGACGTCAAAGCTGATCAATACAGTTCCGCCAAGACTTGGCTGCAGGGTATTTCGAACCGCGGCTTAGCGAAATATAGCAGACCAATCGCGGCCGCCTGGATCGACGCCGGCCTTGGTAAGTTCGATGAAGCAGTGGCCAGTCTAAAGCCACTAGCGGCAGAAAGCGGTTTTGGGAAGCTGACCGATCTGCACACCGCGTTATTGCACGACATAGCTGGGCAATCAGACGACGCCCTTGCTATCTATAAAAAAGCGACAGAAAACATGAGCAAGGCGCCGTTACGAATGGTGCGAGCCATGGGCGCGTCCCTAGAAAATGCAAATAAGGTCGAGGAGGCTCGCCACCTTTACGAGAAATATCTTAAAAACCATCCAACCAGTTATCTAATGGCGTCGGAAATGCAGCGGCTCAAGGCCGGTAAAGAACCAAAACCCATTGCAGCCAATGCCCCCGCCGGTTTTGCAGAGGGCATGTTCAACCTGGCTTCCGCGCTGCCATTAACACGAGGAGGAAACCATTTATTACTCTATGCGCAGCTGGCTATTTATTTAAAACCAAACTTTCCTGTCGCGCAATTGTTGATGGGCGATATCCTAGATCATCGCAAGCGGCACACAGATTCGATCGCAATTTATCAAAGGATAGAGCGGAATTCGCCCTATAGCTGGCTCGCCCGATTAAAAATAGCCGTCAATCTTGACCGCATCGATAGAATTGACGAGGCTAAAACCCTTCTTGAAGAGATGGCGAAGGAACGCCCGACTGAAATCGAGCCACTGGTTAGGCTCGGCAGCTTTTTGCGTGCCCGTAAGGATTTCACCGGGGCCGAGCACGCGTACAACCGGGCATTTCAACGCCTGGGACAATCGAAGCCGAAAAACTGGTCGCTTTACTATTATCGTGGCATTTCGCGTGAGCGGCTCAAGAAATGGGATCAAGCGGAAAAGGATTTTCTCAAAGCCCTTGATCTTAATCCCGATCAGCCAAACGTCTTGAATTATCTCGGCTACTCCTGGGTGGATCAAGGCATCAATCTCGATCGAGCTCGGAAAATGATTGAGCGTGCTGTCGAACAGCGACAAGATGACGGTTATATAATCGACAGTATGGGCTGGGTGCTCTACCGCCTCGGTGAATATGATGACGCGGTCCAACATCTCGAACGGGCTGTTGAATTACGCCCACTGGACCCCATCATCAGCGATCATCTCGGTGATGCCTATTGGCAGGTGGGTCGACGTCACGAGGCGCGATTTCAATGGCGTCGGGCGCTCAGCTTGGACCCTGAGCAAGACGCTATCTCCAAGATTAAGACCAAGCTCGAAAAGGGTTTGGCTACACCTGCGAGAAAACCGGGTTCCGGTGGATGAGCAAAAATATTGAGACCAATATTACCGTCGAGGCCGCGGCAAAAATCAATTTATATCTACATGTCCTCGGACGTCGCGCTAACGGATATCACGAACTCGATTCACTCATAGCTTTTACTGACGTCTTCGACACACTAACGTTGGAACCGTCAGACGGACTTTCCCTTGATATCAAAGGAACTTTTGCGTCACTACTAACGAATTCGGAGGACAATTTAGTGCTGCGCGCGGCCCGAGCGCTCGGAGAGGCAGCGGGCGTGAACCCGCTTGCCCGGATCACTTTACAGAAGGAGTTACCGGTTGCAGCAGGCCTCGGTAGCGGTTCCGCCGATGCGGCTGCGACGCTGCGCGGTCTCGCGAAGCTTTGGAACATCGACGATATGGCTGTCAACCTCAGCAACGTTGGTTTCAGCCTAGGCGCCGATATTCCTGCTTGCCTTTGGAGCGATACAGTTCACGTAGGCGGCGTTGGCGAGCATCTGCGAGCTGGTCCTGAACTACCCGAGGCCGGATTATTGCTGGTCAACCCGGGAATAGTACTCGAGACACAATCAGTCTTTCTGGCTCGGCGGGGAGAATTTTCTCCCACGATACCGTTGATGAAATCGGCGCGGTCATTCGACACCTTGGTACACGAACTTGAGACTCGCAGCAATGACCTGACAGAACCAGCGCTCCGCCTCGCGCCAGTCATCCAAGAAGTACTTACGGCACTGAAAGAAACGCCCGGATGCCGACTTGCACGTCTCTCCGGCAGTGGTGCCACCTGTTTCGGTTTATTCGACACGCTTGCAACGGCGGAAGACGCGGCGACCGACTTCAACATAGAAGGTTGGTGGGTCCGCCCGACTCGCTTCCGAACCCGAAGCGATAAATGATAGCTTCCAGTCTTCAACTACACTTCAATGTCTTTATTACTCGGATGCGCAAGCAATTACCGCTAATGCCATATCTTCAGCGGCCCGACCGAATTTGAGGACTCTGGACCAGCGTATCACCCCTCTTCGACCAGTTAACGCTCCGCGCGGACCTAAACAATAATAATACGACGTTTTATCCTGTAGCCCAAACACCACCCCTTAATTAATCCATTAGGAAAACGCCCTTACCCGTAGTCTGGCTATCAAACAACTCATAGGCCTCGACCGCCTGATCTAGCGTGAATTCATGAGTGAAAAGCGCGTCCACGTCGATGCCCCGGTCCGCCACAAACTCGGCGCAATCTGCCTGACCATTCTTACTGAAAGTCCAAGAACCGACAACCGTAACCTGCCGGCGAAGCATGTCGTTTGAAACATCAATAGTAACGTCACCGCCCTCTCCGACGAAGCACGCGGTGCCCCAGGTTCGTACACATTGCACCGCGGCGCGCCGGGCTTCCGAACTAGAGCTACAATCGAGAGATTTTTGCGCACCCTCGCCGTGCGTAAGATCCCGGACCGCTCCCACGACGTCATTCTTTCCCGGATCGATAACTTCGTCAGCACCAAACTGTTTTGCGAGTTCGAGACGTTCATCACCGATATCAAGTGCGATTACGCGGGCGCCCATGGCCTTCGCGAGTTGCGTCGCGCTGAGCCCCACCGGGCCCTGTCCAAAGATCACGATAGTCTCGTCTCCGGCTAGATCGAGCCTTTTTAAAGCGCCAAATGCCGTCCCGGTACCGCATGAGATAGCTGCGCCAGTTTTATAAGACAAAGTATCGGGTAACTTCACCAGTGTGTGCGCCGGCACCTTCATATACTTGGCATGCGCGCCATGACCCGTAGCACCGTAGACGGTCACCCCGTCGAGGCACAGCTGAGACCAGCCGTCTCGGCAATGCTTACACACACCACAGCCGCTGTAGTGATGGTCCATCACTCGATCGCCCACCTTCGCAAGCGCCTCCGGCACACCTTTGCCAACAGCGGAGACCACGCCGCAAGGCTCATGCCCTGCGACCAACGGAGAACCGTCGCCGACAAGGCCCAATGCGGCGGCCCCCCCTTTTGCCCTATACATCTTCAGGTCACTGCCACACATGCCAGAGGCCTTGATCTCAATCACGGCCTCCCCCGGACCTGGCGTGGGATCGGGAAATTCCATAAATTCGATTTTGCGGTCGCCTAAAAACACCACGGCCTTCATCGCCACCTCCATCTGTCTATAGGTCTAGTGCTTATCAGAAACGGTAAGTTCCAGGTAGTAGCGGGCAAGCATCATCGCCCCTTGCGAGGCAGCTCGGACGGTCTTATGTTCCGCCTCGGATTGGGGCGTGGCCAAGTGGTAAGGCACCGGTTTTTGGTATCGGCATTCGCAGGTTCGAATCCTGCCGCCCCAGCCACCGATCAAACCCCAAAAACGCATACTCAAATCACTTCTCCCGCAATCTTGGGTCGAGCAGGTCTCGTAACGCGTCGCCCCAGACAAAAAATGCGAAGACAGCGAGGGTGATAGCCAAACCCGGGAAGACGGCCGTCCAATAAACGCCAGTCATCGATTCCTCTGTCGCCCCCTGTAGCATCAAGCCCCAGGCGGGCAGCGGTTCATTTACACCAAGGCCTAGGAAGGACAAAGCCGCTTCCGCCAGGATTGCACCACCAACTGCCGCCGTGAAAATAATAAGGTAGGACGCCATGACATTCGGCAGCATGTGCCGGAGAATAATCCGAGCGTGTCCAAAACCTAGCGAAACTGCAGCGTCGATATAGGGAAAACGGCGGACCTGTAAGGCGTTGGAGCGGATGATACGAGTGCTGTCAGGAATGATTGAGATAGAAATTGCAAATACAACAAAATGCAATTCGTTACCGAAGGTCGCTACGATCGCCATCACCATTATAAGCGGTGGAAAGGCCATAAATAAATCAATAAACCGCATAAAGATAAGATCAAAAGCACCACCAAAATAGCCGCTCGCAAGGCCGAGGATGAGGCCGGTAGTCGCCCCAAGGAAGGCGCTAAGAATGCCGATGAACAACGCAGTCCGTGATCCGTGAATAATTCGGCTGAGTATATCCCGTCCAAAACGGTCGGTGCCAAGCCAATAATTTGAACTAGGCGCCTCAAGGATCCGCGTATAATTGTTCTCAAGCGGATCGTATGGAGAGACAGAGTTAGCAAACACCGCCATCAGAACCATCGCTATAATTATCACTGCTCCAAACGCACCAAGCTTCTTTTGCCTTGCCAAGCGAAAGCATTTTTGGCCGAACGACTCGGACACAAACATATCTTTGGGATTGACTTCTGTGACGCCACCTATTCGTGTCACGCACTGTGCCTCCTAAGTATACCGAATGCGCGGATCGAGCCACGCGTAGAAGATATCGACGACAAAATTCGTCACTATGAAGATAAAAGCAAACAGTAAGACAAGCGTTTGGGTCGACGTAAAATCATGATTATCGATGGAGAGTACGAACCATTTACCAATACCGTTCAAGTTGAAAACCTGCTCGATCACCACCAGACCGCTCATAAGTGCGGCAAATTCCATGCCGAGCACCGTAATTACAGGCAGCATGGCGTTCTTCAATGCGTGCCGCCGTGTTACGATTCTTTTAAGCAATCCCTTGCCACGCGCGGTGCGGATATAGTCCTCGTGCAGCACCTCGAGCATGGCCGACCGCGTCCATCGCATCACGGATGCGGAAAAACGATAGCCGACGGCGATCGCGGGCCAAATTAACTGCTCGAGATTACCAACCGGATCGTCAAAAAATGGGGTGTATTCAAGCGGCGGCATCCAAGGCTGGTCGAACAGTACATGCGTCGATAATAGCAGGCCAACGATGAGCATCATACCGAACCAGAAGGACGGCACAGCAATTCCGACAATACTAAAAGAACGGACAAGGTAGTCGGTCCAGGTATCCTGGCGCAATGCAGCTACAACGCCTAAGGGAATACCTAGAGCTATCGATACCGTCATCGCCATAACCGTCAGCTGGATAGAAAGGGGAAACCGCTGACCTAATTCGTCCAAGATGGGATAGTGCGACCACATTGAAATGCCAAAATCAAATGAGACAACACCAGCGATAAATTGACCAAACTGGAGAGCGAGTGGTTTGTTCAAACCGTTCTGTTCTCGGCAAAGCTCAACTGCTGCCAAATTGTAGGTGCCGCCCTCGATGCCACCGAAACGGACTTCGCAGATGTCCCCAGGGATTACGCGCAGCAAAAAAAATGCCAGCATGGCCGCACCGAACAAAGTCGGAAACATCAATAGAATGCGTTTGGCGGTGTGTCGAAGCATCCGTGTTTACGTCAATCCGCAACCGCACCGATGCAGTACATTTCTATTTCCACGGCGGTGCCGCGTTCCATCGGCCCCAATATGTAGTCTCACTGGTAGGTAATCGGCTAGTTGGCCCAAATTTTCCACGAGGATAGCCAAGCGGGATGCAACAATGAAATACCATGTCGTCCGGAACACCTAACATCTCATTGACCCGGTCCATTACCTCTGGATGGAGCGTCGTCAGCACGCTACCGATGCCGAGGGCACGGGCCGCCAGGAGCAGGTTTTGAACGCCAGGGAAAGTCGATGCGGCCGCCACGGCGGAAGCCATCGAATAAGCCAGGATCACCGCAGGTGCTTTGACCATCTCGTCCGCGAGCAGAGCGGCGAGCCGATATTGCGAACCTTCAGGGATATCGGCCTTACTCGTCCAGCCGTAGGCGTCACGCCGCTTTGCCCACCAAGCCTCATGATATAATTTACCGAATGCCTCAATATCGGTGCGGTCGCGGATCACCAGAAAACGTGCGGGCTGCGCGTTCCCTCCATTCGGCGCTTTGGAGGCCGCATCCAGTATAATTTTCAACTGTGAGTCACTTACAGGACGATCCGGATCGAGGCGACGCGTAGCGCGCTGGCTGAACATCGCTTCGCCAATCGGCATCATTAATTCCGCGGGCGCGTCGAGGCGGACCATATCCATATTTTCGTTCCTTCCGGTTACAGCTCATTCCGAGTCGGTCCCAAGGACCGCCTCTAATCGCAATGATGTGGCGACGCCAGGAAGTTGCAAGCTAGATTTGCCGGAGCAGCATTACGCGCCTTATAACCAAAGAACCAAAAAAGAATACTCATAACGAGGTCAGCGATGTTAGAAGACGGTTACGGAAACAATCTCAACACGGTCTCGCAATCCGCGCGCGATTACTATATCGACGGCGTAGAGAAATTTTTAGCGGCACAGCAGGGTGCAGAGGCAGCGTTCCGTGAGTCCACGGAAGCGGACGAAAACCTAGCGGTCAGTCATGTAGGCGTAGCAAGATGCCGGCTGCTGATGGGAGACCGGAACGGCGCGGCGGCCGCTATCGCCTCCGCCCGCGCGACAGCATCCAGCCTAAGCTCGCGCGAGGCGGCGCATGTCGAGGCAATTGGCCGGCTTGTCGACGGCGACAGTCCAGGTGCCTACAAAGCTATCCGCGCCCATGTGACCAAGCATCCGCGCGACGTCATGATCGCACAAACCTGCACCAGCGTGTTCGGTCTGATTGGGTTCAGCGGTCGCGAAGGTCGCGAAGCAGAGCAGCTTGTGTATACTAGTCTGCTCGCGCCTGCCTATGGAGACGACTGGTGGTTTCTCGGTATGCACGCCTTCGCAAAAGCCGAGGTTGGACAACTCGACAGCGCTCGCGAGTTGATCGAAAAGGCGCTCGAAGGTAACCCGCGAAGCGCACATAACGCTCATGTTAGCGCTCACATCTACTACGAGGCGGGCGACAACAAGACTGGTTACCATTTCCTGAAGAATTGGTGGAACGGCTACAACAAGGGAGGCGCGATTCATGGTCATATCTCTTGGCATTTAGCGCTGTGGACCATGGCGGCCGGCAACACTGAGGCAGCCTGGCAAATCGTTGATGAGCACTGTAAACCCGGTGGCTCGGAAGGTCCGCCTCTAAACATCCTTACCGACACGGTATCATTTTTACACCGCGCATCGCTCGCCGGCATCGAAGTCCCTTCGACGCGTTGGCAAGAGATAAGCGAATATGCAGCGAGCTCTTTCCCAACTTCGGGCATGGCTTTTGCCGACATACACTCGGCACTTGCCCATTGCATGGCTGGAAACATAGACGCCTACGAAACCCTCACCAAAGAAGCCATAGGCCCAGCGGCAGAGGTGGTTTCATCCGTTTGGGCCGGCTTCAGCGCCTTCGCCAGTGAAATTTGGGATGACGCGGAGCAACATCTTGGCGCCGCGATGTCGGCCCATGAACGCCTCGGCGGGAGTTGTGCGCAGCGCGACCTACTGGAGTTCAGCCTCGCATATGCGATGCGGCAACAGGGCAGAAACAAGGACGCCGAACGGATCATCGCCATGCGCCGACCAAGACAATCAGAACTTGCGGTCATCTGAACTACCACTCTCTTGTCGATCATCCAACGACGCATCATTTGTCTCACTGTCTCCGGACAACCAATGAGAAGATAGAGGGCATATTGATCGGTAAATCCGGAAAGCTGAAAAGAGGTATTTGTACATCAGACAAGGAGAGCACCACGGTTCGCGCCTGGGACTCGTGCAACGACCTCATGGACGTCATGTCCTCCCTAAAATTTTTATTGTTACACCTGACAGGGCAACCGGCGACGCCGGATCAGGTGTTTTTTTTGGACGGAATGCTAGACGGGCGAGAGAAACATAGAATGGTGCCATGCGGCCAAGCGGCACGGATGACACTAGCCCGAGCTCCCGAGATGCTTCAGGGGGCTGTGGCGGCTGGAATCAATGGTGTGGGCTCTGTGATTCTCAGCGCAGCGGAGAACGCTGGTAAACTGCTGGTTCGTGTCGTTACCGAGATGAACTAGAATATTGAAACGGGAGAAGTGACGGCTAGCCGGATTGCGCTGGAGCCTCGCAAAAGCGGTCCGTCGGGGCCCAAATTGGTTCTTCTGCATTCTCGCGTCTCCACTTATGTGGCTCTACTGCAATCGAGATAGCCCGATAGCCGAGTTTCCAAACGGATGCAGAATAATAATCATCGTGTTATCCTAATTCTGATTTCTTTAGCGACGGGGAAGATGAACCATGCCAAATGTGCCGCCAACCGGCCCAGTATCACTGCCAAACACGCAGCGTGTCCGCGCCCATTGCCCCGAACTCCTTGAAGGGCTCAACACCTATTATGAGAAAATTTGGCTTAGCGACCGGGTTGACGCCGGAATCAAGGAATTGGTCCGTATGCGTTGCGCCACTATCAACGAGTGTCGCTATTGACTGAACTATCGCTATGCCGCGGGCCGGCATCACGGTATTACGGAGGAAAAACTTGCTGAGGTCTCCAATCCCGACCACATAGTCTTCACACCGCGCGAGCGTGCCGTCCTGCGGTTCGCGGGCGCGATGTCACAGAACGAGACTGATGCGGCTGAGGGCCTGTTTGCGGAGATGCGTGTGTTCTTCGACGACGCTCAAATTGTAGAGATTGGCTTCGCTGTCGCGACGCTGCACGGAATGAACATCTTCAATAACATGTTTGACATCGAGCCCGAGGACCAAGTCATGGTAAGCATGACAGGTATGCCGGAAGAGCAAGCGGCAGAATAAGGAGGCAACCATGCCTAAAGCCCTAACCGAGGAAGCTATCGAACGATTACGACACGAAGGTTTTCATTTTCCGATTCCTGGCGTTACCAAGGCAGAAGCATTGAGCTACCGGCAACAGCTCGAAACATTCGAGGCTGCCAACGGCGGCGCGCTTAAGGGTGCATATCGGTTCAAGACGCACCTGCTTTTTAAATGGCTCGCCAACCTGGTCCGCGCACCACACATCCTCGACCCCGTCGAAGATCTAATCGGGCCGAACATTCTTTGTTGGACCACGCATTGGTTTATCAAGGAGGCGAACAGCCCAAACTACGTCTCATGGCACCAAGACAATAATTATTGGGGCCTTGGTACTAAGAAGCTTGTCAGCGTCTGGATTGCTCTGTCACCAGCAACGCGCGAAAGCGGTTGTATGCAGATGCTGCCAGGCAGCCACCTTCACCCGCCGATGCCCCATACCGACACGCAGGCCGAGCACAATATGCTGACCCGCGGCCAGACAATTATGGAAATAGACGAAAGACATGCGGTGGACATCGAACTCCGGACTGGAGAAGCCGCCCTATTCGACTATTCGATCGCCCACGCCTCTCCCCCTAACCAGAGCAACGACCGGCGCATTGCCATCGTACTGCGCTACATTCCGCCGGAGACAAAGCAGTTGCTTGCAGATTGGGACAGCGCAGCCTTGGTGCGCGGTGAGGACCGCTACGGCCATTTCGAGCACGAACCGGAGCCAACTTGTGACATGGATCCAGTCGCTGTCGCCTTCCACCGCAAGGCCGAAGAGATGCAACGGCAGGTCTATTTCAAGGATACCGAGTGGCAAGACAGCCGAGTGTCCGTCCAAGGAGTAGAATCGCCTTATTGATAAATTATTGAACAACCTTGAGACGGCGTCCATTGCGGCTATAGAACCGGCTGCTATACCCTCTACGAATGCGGCCATATAGAACATATCCAGGAAGTCGATTAAGATTTGTACGTTATCCTGATTTAAAGGAGCCTTTCTTGTAATTGCCGGTAACTCACTGTTGTGCAGCGCGAAGTTGGCCACTCGTCCATCCTTCAAAGTGGTCTAAATTGCGAAAGAACATTTTTATACCCAGGGGAACGAGGATTTAGGCCATGAAGGTCCAAGATTGCATAAATCTCGACGATCTGCGGAAAATTGCAAAAAAACGCGTCCCAAAGATCATTTATGATTTCATCGAAGGTGGGTCGGAAGACGAAGCCGGTCTATCGCGCAACGAAGACGCATTCCGGAACCGCGCCCTGGTCCCGCGATACATGGTCGATATCTCAACGATCAACCAGAAAACGGAACTCTTCGGACGAACCTATTCAAGCGCATACGGAATTGCCCCAACCGGCGGCATTTCAAACTATCGCCGCGGGGGCGACCTTATGCTGGCCCGCGCTGCACGTGATGCAAACATTCCATTCATTATGTCTGGCGCTGCAACCGCCAAGATGGAAGACGTGGCGCGCGAAGCACCGGATCATGGATGGTATCAACTCTATACAGCGAAAGACCGCTCTATCTCGGAAGACCAAGTTAAACGAGCTGCCGACCTCGGCTTTCAAACCCTTGTAATTACTGTCGATGTACCGGCGAGCGGCAATAGGGAACGCAACAAGAGAAATGGCTTCGGCCGGCCACTGCGGCTTTCCTGGGAGTGCAAGTTCGATGCCTTGCGGCGGCCATTATGGCTGAAAGATTACATGACCCACGGTATCGCGATGATAGCAAATTGGGAGAAATATGCACCGGATGGCTCGAATGCTCACGAGGTTGGTGAATTCGTCGCCAACCAGTTTCCAGGGCCCCTTACCTGGCAAGACATAGAGCATTTCCGTCGCCTTTGGTCCGGCAATCTTGTGTTAAAAGGGATCATGCGGGTCGATGACGCCATCCGCGCGGCTGAGGCCGGCGTCGACGGCTTGATGGTTTCAAACCATGGTGCTCGGCAGTTAGATCGTGCGCCCTCACCCCTCGACGTGCTGCCCGCTATCAATGCTGCTGTCGGTGACCGCATGATTTTGATGTTGGACGGCGGTGTCCGGCGCGGCGCAGATATTATGATCGCCCTCTGCCTGGGAGCGAGGTTCGTATTTCTTGGCCGACCGACGCTCTATGGATGTATTGCCGGTGGCCAGGTAGGCGCAGCGAAGGCCGTTGATATAGTGCTGCAAGAAATTGAAACCAATCTGAAGCAGATCGGTTGTCCATCACTCGATCAACTTGGTCCTGACTTCCTACACTGGGACCCAGCGGAGGCGCAAAATAATTTTCGAAACTAACGCTCTAGACGTCCTTCGGCGACGATAGGTAAGCAGCATAAATAGCAAACAGTGAGAGTAAGGCGAAGGTGGCGGAAGTAAGGAATACCATGGCAGGCAATCCAGCATCGAGAAAGGCTCCGAGCATCAGTGGTGAGATGCTGACACCAAGGGAATACCCAACGAAGACAAAGCCAAAGACTTTGCCGGTCTGACCAGCTGGCGTTAGAGTTCTCAACATCAGGTCGCGTGGCGGCAGCACTGCACCGAGCCCGATACCCGCTAAGGCCATAATTGCTATCAAGGTTATATCGGACAGCCCACCAAACATCGGGATCATCGAGGCAACAGTACCCAAAATCAATGCTAAAGCCGCGGTCACTATGTGGCGAGGATAGCGATCAGCAATTATGCCAGCCAATAATATGCCAGCGACAACTCCAAATAAATGAGCTGTCAGCGCAGTGTTAGCGACGCTCAACTGAAGCCTATGTAAGTCGATTAGCCCGCTGACTGTAAAGGCCAGAAGGCCGCCACTTGCCATCCCGTAAAGCGTGAAGAACGCGAGGAATAACAGTACCGGAGCCGTAAACAGAAGACCGATGCCGCCATTCTCTGACAGTTTTAATTCCATCGTTTCTGCACCTTCCCCGATCAAAACCTCCCGGCGGAACGCCATTATTGTAAAAATTGCAAGTCCCACGGCGCCAGTAGCAATCAATGCTGTACGCCAGTCGAACAGGGCGACAAGCGCCAGCATGCTGACCGGAGCACAGGCTCCACCAAGGAAACCTGAAAAAGTGTGCATTGAGTATGCACGTCCAAGTCGCTTTTCACCAATTGCGCCCGCAAGAATTGCGTAATCCGCTGGATGAAAGACACTGTTTCCAAGGCCTGCAAAAATCGCCAGGACCAATAGCAACCCAAAAGAAGAGGCAAACCCCATCAACAGAACGGACCCTGATATTAACGCCAAACCGACCAATAAAACCCGGCGCGGACCAAGGCGATCGACCAGGAAACCCACCGGCGCCTGGACAACCCCACCAAGTAGGCTGAACGCAGTCATTGCGAGTCCGAGTTCTAGGTAGGATACTCCGAACTCAACCTTCAACAGCGGAAAAAGGGGCGGCAATACGAGGCCATAAAAATGACTGAGGAAATGTCCAGAGCTGATTAGAGCGAGCGCCCAGCGTTCGTCGCCTGTCGCCTGGTCCCTGCCAACCTCAGCCAATCTTGCTTCTGCCATCTCACACCCTTCAGCAAGTATCTTGCACGATCGATCAATATAGCTCGGACGACAATATATGAACGTCGAATGGCCTATTTCGCAGGGATCTAGTAGAAGGGCACATAGCGCTAACCCATCATCTTCCGACGTGTGCCAGGGGTAGGCGGCATGCGTGGCGGTCCGGCGAAACACTGCGCCACGCTCATCCACCTTGTCGCGACCTCACCTATCACCATAAGAGAGGTGTCAGCAATATTCCGTGTTTGTGTCACCACTTGGCAGAACTCAACGGCCGCTCCTTCAATTCGTTCTGTATCTGAAAGATCGTTCCACTCCCAAACCGCACCGGATGGACCAATCAATCGAAGATGAGGCGCCTGCGCCGGCGCTTCCTCGCTACGATTAACGAAGGTCCAGTGGAAGGTGTTCACACCCAGCACGGCAACGTTCTTGATCCGATCTGTATCCTGCCGTTCGACGCCAAAGAGGTCAAAAACCGCCTGACCATGCGACCATGTTTCCATCAGCCGCGCAGTTATGCTGGATCGCGCACTCATGTCTGGCCCCACCCATTTGACCCGCTTCTTCGGGTCGGCTACAGAGAAGCGTTCGCTCATCGGCCCATAAAAATGGCGCCAGGCGGCAAGTAATTCCTTGCCTGCAAGACCTTCCAGAATTTGGGCTGTCGCCTCCGGCGTATCCATGCCGCCGTCCCGCAGAGCCTTCATCTTCGCATATGTTGCATGAAAGGCCGCTTCGTCGTTAAGCGATAGATCGGCGAGCCTATTGCCATGATGGAGATGGCGTAAGATATCGTTTGCCGTCCAGTTCTTGAACAGGGTCGGGAGCTCAAAATCGGCCTCACCAAGTGGCGCGAGGAGGTCATGCAGGACCTCACATTCTTCCCTGAAATCATCTGCTTGCGATAAGGTCACGTCTTGCTCCCATTTCTCTTCGGTACTGCAACGGCGCTGCTCCCAAGATAAAGCGCAAGGGGCGAAAATCCAACCTGCCTTGCTTGCGGGCGCACATCGGCTATCGTCCACCTTGTCAAATTCGTATTAGCAATGCGAGAACCTTTCAGCCCTTCGCGTAAATCAAACGGAGCAATACCATGTCAGAGACACTCGCCCGCGAGATCGTCGATGAGAATGTTTGGGAAAGATCCGTCGAGCACCTTGCAAAGGCCGGCGTCCGCCTGCCACGCCTCTCCGAACTCGCCAATCCAAAGATGATAGACAAACACACGATTGCTGCGTACGAAGATATAGATCCCGACGCTCCCGAACCCGGCAACCTGTTCCGAGTGCATTGGCACAATGGGGACGACCGACGGACAATTACAGAGACTCCCGCTCATATCGTCCTAACGAAAGAGCTGACCGGCGTCGACGCAAAGATAATAGTCGCCATCGGTAACCGCTTCCCAATGATTCAAACACACAAGGTGCTCGCAGCATATGGCTGTCTGGCACCCCGTTTGGTGACAGGCCAATTCAACCCCACCCGCCATCGAGCGATATGGCCGTCAACGGGGAATTATTGCCGCGGCGGGATCGCTATATCGCGAATACTCGGATGCCGCGGCGTCGCCGTCCTTCCTGAGGGCATGAGCGCTGAACGGTTCCAGTGGCTTGAACGATGGGTTGACGGTCCAGAGGACATCATTCGGACACCCGGCACCGAGAGCAACGTCAAGGAAATCTATGACGCCTGCCACGTCCTAGCCCAAAAAGACAACAACGTGATCCTCAATCAATTTAACGAATTTGGAAACTATATTATCCACCGCGCCGTGACAGGACCCGCATTAGAACAGGTGTTTCTAGCCGTTGCGGCGGGAACCCCTTTGCGCGCCTGTTCATTCGTGTCCGCCACAGGTTCGGCCGGCACAATTGCCGCCGGCGATTATCTTAAATCCGTACTTGGCGTCGATGTTTGCGCGGTCGAAGCGTTGGAGTGCCCGACACTCCTAATGAACGGCTATGGAGAGCACAATATCCAAGGGATTGGCGACAAACACATCCCCTTTATCCACAACGCTCTTAACACGGATTATGTAATAGGCGTATCGGACGCGGCGTCTGATGCGCTTAACCTTTTGTTCAATACTTCTATTGGGCGGGACTACCTCGCACGGCGCACCGATCTAGGTTACGAAGCGCTCAGCGCCCTTGCAGATCTTGGACTGTCCGCGATCGCCAACGTGCTTGGCGCGATCAAATACGCAAAATACCAGCAGTTGGGTCCAGAGGACGCGGTGCTGACGCTGGCGACCGACGGCGCTGAACTCTACAGCAGCGAGATTGATAAGACGCGAAATAAAGCATTCCGCGGCGCCTTTGACAGCGAATCAGCAGCCGAAATTTATGGACGCTACCTGCTTGGCACGGGGACAGGAGACATGAAAGAACTGACGCGACCCGAGCGCGAGGCAATCTTCAATCTCGGGTACTTCACCTGGGTCGAACAGCAGGGCGTATCGCTCCCGGATTTCGAAGCAAGGCGCGATCCTAGTTTCTGGGATAATATGATGGAATTAGTGCCGATTTGGGATGGCCTTATCGACCGATTCAATGCCGAAACAAATTTATAAAGGCTCCGGTTTTACGGCGCTAAGAAAAAAGAAAAAGCTTGAGGGGCGTTCTTTACCCTGGACTATACGTCCCTCTTAAAAACGTAATTCTTTGCATAACCGATTTCTCTCAATATTTGCTAATATGGCTCGAGATAACCACTCATATGTAAGGCATTTATAAAAATCTTGAATTTTTTTGGCTTAATTATGTTTTCAACTATTTGCGCGAACAGCGCGCTGTTATAAATAAACCGGCGGAAACTGCAGGGCCGATGCCAAACGCGAAGATTAGGGTGCCAATACCAACAGTCCCGCCAAGCAACCAGCCGCCCAGCACGACGATCAGTTCAATTGCCGCACGCACCGAAGCGACCGGGGCGCCGCTTACACGTTGCAAACCCGTCATCAGTCCATCACGCGGACCCGGCCCCAGATTGGCGATAAGATAGATGCCGCTACCAAGGCCTACGACGATGGTGCCTACGCAGGCCTGCAAGATATTTACGCTTGTGCTCTCAAAGGCTGGAAGGTGTGGCAATAGGAATTCGATCGTTACCGATATGATGATAGCATTCAGCACGGTCCCTATACCGATCCGCTGCCGCAGCGGTATCCAAAAAAGAAGAACGACGAGACTGACCGCCAAGGTTGCAGCGCCGATTCCAATTCCAACCGTAATTCCAACGCCCTGCGCAATTACGGTCCATGGGCTGACACCAATCCCACCGGCGATAAGTAGCGCCTCGCCAGCGCCAAAAAGGAGTAAGCCAATTGTTAAAAGCAATAAGGTTTTCGGATTTGGACGCAGGTTGAATGGGTCGTGTGAACTCCAGCTGGTGATGGGGACAGAGCGAACTGTGAAAAGGCGCATTAAAAGCACCGTGCATTCAGTGAGAACGCTCCAGAATGGTCACGCAGGCAACCGCTTCCTCAATGCCGTGCATACCACCGCCGTTCTCCGCTATACCGAACCGCGCATTTTCAACCTGACGTTCTTTCGCCTCACCCCGAAGCTGAACCGCCAGTTCATGAATTTGCCCGAGCCCGGTAGCACCGATCGGGTGCCCCTTTGATTCCAGGCCGCCCGATGGATTGACAGGGATACGACCGCCGACCTCCGTCGCTCCACTTTCGGCCAAGGGACCACCTTCGCCAATAGGGCAAAAGCCAAGGTTCTCTGTTTGCAAAATCTCCGCGATAGCGGATGCGTCATGGACTTCGGCAAAGGACATGTCGTCAGGCCCCACGCCCGCTCGCTCATACGCCTTTTGCGATGCGAGGCGGGTTACATGCCGCTCCCCGTTGTCCGGATCTCGCTCGCTGCCGGTCGCAATGACCGACGCCGCTACTTTGATAGCGCGGGAACTGTCGAAACGATCCAATGCATCGGACGAACACAGGATGGCAGCCGCACCACCGTCGCTTATGGGTGAGCACATTGGCAAGGTCAATGGCCAGGAAATTCCCCGCGCTGCCAGCACCTCCTCGATAGTGAAAGAATTGCGGAACTGCGAAAGCTCGTTATAAACCGAATGCCGATGATTTTTAGCGGCAACGGCCGCCATTTGCCGCTGGGTTGTTCCATGAAGCTTCATGTGATGCTTAGCTATTGCCGCGTACACATCCATAAAGATGCTGCGCGGGCCATTTTGGACGAGCGCTTCCGGGGGCGTTTCAAAACCATCTGACAAAGCAAGTAATCGCTCGAGCGTCGCATCGCGTCCGTTGACGTCAATCGCGCCATCGAACACTGCCATGTTTTTCTGTTTGTCCTCGGTCAGCATCTTCTCAGCGCCGACCGCAAGGACCACTGAGGCATCCCCAGCACGAATGTCCTTGCAGGCAAGTGCGAATGCGGTCGAAGCACTGGCGCAGGCATTCTCAACATTAACCACCGGAACGCCTTCGATGCCCATCTCTCGCAACGCAACCTGACCGGGGATCATGTATTGGCCTTCGAGCGCACCCTGCGTTGCATTGGCAAAATAGGCAGCCTCGATCGCTTCCGTGCCAATTCCGGCATCAGCCAACGCCGCGCTCACAGCAGCCGTCGTAATATCCTTTACGGAACTATCCGGCAACCGACCAAACTTGGTCATGCCGACACCGACTAGATATACACTCATCGTTCAGCCTCCGTACTTTGTCGTTAAGGTAACTTATCAGCCATTGAATGCAATTTCGCTACGATTAACTTGGTGCCGGACGTACCGGAATGGAGAATTGCCAATGCCAATAGTCAAATCCAGGGTTGGGGAAATTTATTTTGACCGACTGGGCGCAGGTGACACGATGATCACGCTGCTGCCGCAAAGCAGCGGGCCGGTCGGAGTTGAACCGTTCCTAAACGGCCTGTCCGAGACTTTTACGGTCATTCGTTATGACCAACTCGGCACAGGGAAAAGTTCGCCTATCGCTTCTCCCGACGGAATGACAATGACCAGCCGCGCCGGCGAGGTCTTAGCCCTTCTGGACGCGCTTGAGCTGGATCACGCCATACTTTGCTCCCATTCGACCGGATGCGGCATCGGCATTGCAACTGCAGTTACCTATCCGGATCGCGTAGCAGGATTGGCTCTGATCTCACCTTGGAGCTACGCCGATGAACACCTGGCTACCATGCAAAATCTTCGCATCGCGGCTGCGCGCGGTCTCGACCCCTATCGCTATGCCTGGTTCAACTCGAGCCTGCTATTTCCACCTGCCTACCGCCGTGACCACCAAGCGGGGTTCGAAGAGATAGCCGACGCAACAAAGTCTTCGCCCCAGAATGCGGATCAAATTTCGGAACGCCTCGAGGCGATACTGGCCTTCGACGCACGTCCGTATCTCTCAACCATCTCCTGCCCAACAATCGTCGTAACCGCCGCTGACGATCAACTAATGCCAGACTGGTTTGGACGGGAAATTGCCGACGGCATCCGAGGGGCCGAATTGATCGCATTCAATGACGGAGGACACATGCTGCCGGAGACGCGAGGGGCAGAAATCCTTGAGGAATTAAATTCATTCTTCGGCGCGCACCCGCAGACCGAAACTCCAACGCGCACCTAACGAACTTAACTAGAAAAATTTCGGTACTGCTCAGGCGGTCGCCAAGACGACCTCGTCAAGCCTTCTGTGGAAATGGCCAAGGGCCGGCTCGTTGCGGCCAAAGGTGATATGTCGCTGCGCCGCCGAGTGAAAACCAACCTGCATGCGTTCGCCGAGCGGAAAGTCCTCCTGATCTACAACGCGTATCAATAGGTTCATGTTGTTTGCCCAGTGTCGTTCAGCGCGCTCCGTCAACACTGGCTCCGGCGTATAGAGTGAGACGTGCATCTTCGCCAGATTCGGATCATTTCCGTCCGGATAGATGCGCCAAGTCTCAACCTGTTCTTGTTGGACCACGAGGACCGTGTTGGGAAACATTACGTAGACAATCGTGGTGTACGGTATGAGGCTCCATCGATCTTCCGGCAGGCTTGCCATCTCACCATAATTTTTTCGCACGTAAATAGTCCGCAAATTATTACCAAGGGCATCAAAGGTCGACACGTTAGATTCGATGAGGGGGGCAATCGAGTTCCGGTGCAGCGTGCGAATGTGATAACTCTCAAGAAATGTATCGACAACCAGCTTCCAATTCATTCTTGGACTAAGCTCACGGGTTTCGTAGTGGTGGAAATCGCAGAAGCCATAAGACGAGAGGTCGGCCACCAAACCGCCCAGGTAATCGTCAATCTCAAAATCTGGCCCGGGCTGCATCATCGCCCATATCATGCCGTATTTTTCCTGTACCGGCAGCGGCGTCAATCCGTGTAAAGCCTTTTCAATACCCTCGAAGCCTTCTTCACCCGGCACAAATTCTAAGCTGCCATCGATTCCATAAACCCAGGCATGATAGGGGCAGACGAAGTGCGGTTTTCCCTTGCCACATCCGTCCGCAACAGGCGCGCCGCGATGGCGGCAAACATTCAGAAAGGCATTTATCCGGCCGTCATTTCCACGCACAAGTAATATTGGTACACCCGAAAAGTCATCGGTCATGAAGTCGCCTGGTTCCGACATTTCACAACTGAACGCGAGATGCAACGGATACCGCCTAAAAAGCCCGATCTTTTCCGCATCAAGCCGGTCCCGACAGGTATATTGCGATACCGGATTGCGGTAAATCGCGTCTGCCATCTGCGTGCTCTTCGAACTCAGATAAGCATCGATCCGGCGCGCATTGTCGATCTGTACGGATTTTTCCATTGATAGTGCTCGGTCAGGTTCATCGCCTCGGGAATTTCTGAAAAATATAATCTTATCTCAAATTGCGCCAGAGCCCTCGCTTTCGCCGGACAAATTCGTTGGAAATTACTTCCGCAGCCGGCCCAGCAAGTAGGCGGGGATCATTGCACAAAGAAAGAAGAAAACCAGAAGCAAGAAGCCATCCTGAAAACCGAAAGTGCTAGCCTGCGCGTGGACAACACTGCTGAGGAAATGAAGCGCGCCAGGCTCATGCAAATCACGCGGCAGACCAGCCGCCGTAAATAGCTGCGACACGCCGTGCATAAGCGCCTGGGTCGTTGAATTATCCGCGCTCTGCGTCGCGGCCAACGCGTCACCGTGGAATTGGGTTCGAAATTCCACAAAAGCAACCCACGCGGTAAGCCCCATTGAGCCGCCGAATTGTCGACAAAAGTTAATCATGCCACCACCCGCGCTAAGCTGCTCAGGCGGCAGGGAGCGAAGCGCAGTACTCATAATGAAGGGGTTTGTAAAACTCATCCCCATTCGGCTGATGATGAAGTAGATGGCAATTAGAAGAACCGGTGTATTCACATCCGCACCGCTCATCGGCGCTGTGCCGATTGCGAACAACACAAGTCCGATCAGAATACCGATATGGGCCGGTATTCTATCCGCCAGCTTGCCAGTGAAAGGCAGCGCCACCACAATTAAAAGCGAGGATGGCAACATCATCAATGCGGCGACGATGGGGGTCATGCCTTGGATCAGCTGCCCAAACACGGGGACACCATATCCCGTGCCGAAGTTGCCGACACCGAAGACGAAGGCAATCAGCGCCGTCATTGCAAACTGTTTGTGCCGGAATACTGAAAGGTCAATTAGGGACGACCAATCCTGCAACTGCGTCCATATGAGCATCGCCCCAGCGGCGATACCGACCAAAAAAAGACTGAGTATATAGCTGGATGCCCATCCTTCTCGATTGCCCTCTGTCATCGCCATGACCAAGCAGTAAACCGAAACTAGGAGCAGAATGTATCCTATCCAATCGAAAGACTTTCTTTCGGTACTCGGTGCCTGCGGCACGAAAATCCAGCCCATAAGGGCGGCCAATCCAATCACTGGCAGGGGCGCCCAGAAGATGTAACGCCAGTGCAGTAAATCGATGGCGATCCCACCGAAAACAGGTCCAACGGCAACTGCAAGAAATATCCCCATGGAGTAGATTGCCATGGCATAACCACGCCGATCTGACGGAAACACCTGAAAGGCAACCACCATAACTAAAGGCTGGATCACGCCCGCCGCGAACCCCTGCAAAATCCGGCCGACCACAACCATATCGAATGTTTGTCCGAGCCCCCCAATCACACTACCGAGTGTGAAAACCACTGCTGCCAGCAGAAAAGTAGCCCGCTGACCGAAGGCCGCGACCAACCAGGCATTCAGCAGCTGGCTTGTGACCATGGCTATATTGAAGCCCGTCGTGATCAACTGCGCTTGATCAAGGCCGATACCGAAAGCACCAATTACACTTGGTACTGCGACGTTCACGATGGTACCTGACACAACCATGGTAAACGACGCCGCCATGCCGGCCGTCATAACAAGAACACGATACGGCCTGCCGTAACGCGCGGAAAGATCTTCTATGGTTTCGTTGGCGAAGATAATTTTCGGATGTCCGTTCTACGCGCAGTCAGGTATCCGCCACGCCAGCACGCGAGAGCATGGCATGCAGTAAGACATCGCACCCTGCACCGAGATCGTCTGGTGTTGCTGTTTCGGCCTCGTTGTGGCTGAGCCCCCCCTCGCACGGCACGAATATCATCGAGACCGGCGCCACATTTCCAATATACATCGCATCATGCCCAGCACCCGAGAGAATATCCCGCGTCGGGAGCCCTAGCTCCAGCGCCGCTTCGCGCACGGCCTCCATGCAACCCGGGTCGAAATTGATCTTGGGTACCGTGGCAACGTCGCGCGCATTAAGC
>JAYZET010000028.1:0-38713 GCA_036337155.1 Pseudomonadota bacterium
ATTATTACTTTATATATAATATTTGTTAATATACATTTTATAATTATAATAATAAATTATTTAAAATAAATAAAATTTTAAATTTAAAATTAATAACATTACATTTTACAAATAAATTTTTATTATTAATAATAATTAGAAACATACCTTGTCCCTTTTCATTTAAATGTTTAGGCTCGAATATTGTGAATCTCAATATAGCACTATGCCAAATTCAGGAAACGGCGCTGGATCCGCTATTTTAAAAGTGTAACCCTCCCAGCAAGTGGGTAATTACGATGAAAGAGTGCAGCAAATCGATCATGCGTCGGCTTTCCAATCCGAATTTCGCTTCACGTTATTTCTGCGGTAATGGGATAGATATTGGCGGCGGTCCAGATCCGCTGGGCGTCTATCAGGAGCTATTCCCGCAAATGGGCCAAGTGCGCGTTTGGGACCTACAAGACGGTGACGCACAGTTCATGGATGGCATCGAGGACGAAAGCTATGACTTCATTCATTCGAGCCATTGCCTGGAGCATCTCAACGATCCAGCGGAAGGGCTCAAAAACTGGTTTCGCATTCTGAAGCCTGGCGGCCATCTAGTGATTACCGTTCCCGACGAAGACATGTACGAGCAAGGGATATTCCCGAGTACCCACAATTCCGATCACAAGTGGACATTTACGATTTTTAAGACACAATCGTGGAGTAACCGTTCTCGCAATATCACCGAACTGGTGAACGCCCTAGGCGAGGCGGCCGACATTCAGAAAATCGAGCAACTCAATTCGACTTTTCGTTATAATCTGCCTCGCTTCGATCAGACGTTGACGCCAATTGGCGAATGCGGGATCGAATTCATCGTACGAAAGCGGCTGATGGAAGAGATCCAGTTCGGTGGCCGCAAGCCACGTCCAGGCGCCATCGGCGATGACGGATTCCGAATTCTCACCGGCTTCAACCGTCCGCGGCCAAAGCCCGTCAGCTGATGGAAGATCCGCGCCATGCGGTTGCACGCGACGCCCTGCGAGACAAACACTTCGAGGAGGCGGAACGGCTTTATTCCGAAATCGTCACCGATGACCAAAAAGACACCGAAGCACATTATCATCTAGCTGCCATGCAACTTCGCCGAAATGATACAATCGGCGCGGAAAAATCAATCCTAGCAGCCGTTACTACCAAGCCAATGGAGCCCCGGTATCAGGTGGCGCTCGGACAAATTCGGGTCCGCCAAGGCCAATACGCTAATGCGGAGGATGCTTTTGTCGCCGCCCTCGCGCTCGACCCCAGCAACGGCGATGCCTACACCAATCTTGGTGGCATGCAGTTTGACCTAGCGCGATACGAAGAAGCCGAATTCACACTCCGCAAAGCGCTTATCTACCATCCTCACCACAGACAAGCGGCGACACAACTCGGCCGCGTACTGCTGAGGCTTCATCGAACCGAAGAAGCCGTGTCGTTGTTTCACGCTGTATTGCAGACTGACCCTCACAACGCCAGCGTACAAATCAACATCGGCATAGGTTGTGTGCTGCTAGGAGATTTCGCGAGTGCAAATGAAGCATTCGAGACGGCACTGGCGAGGAACCCAGAAAACATCGAGGCGCATGTCAACTATGCGCACTTGTTGTTGTTGTTGGGTAATTACAGGAAGGGATACGAGGAGCACGAATGGCGCCTTCGGCGACCTGATTACCGAGACCTTTCGAGCTTCCACGGCCCTATGTGGACAGGTGAGGACCTCACCGGCCGCACCATCCTGCTTTGGGGTGAGCAAGGCCTTGGAGATATCATACATTTTGCACGGTACATTCCACTAATTGCAGACCGTGCGGGCCGGGTCGCAGTTGAATGCAACCCAGCACTACATCGCCTCATCAAGGAAATACCCGTAGTCGATGAGGTTTTCGATCTAAATAATGCCTGCAACTATGACTTCCATCTACCTCTGATGAGCCTCCCACTCCACTGCGGCACCGACAAAATTCCAACTGAAATTCCATACCTTTCGATACCACGCCCAGCCAACCTAGGGCCCTACACAGGACTAAGGGTGGGTCTCGTCTGGGCTGGCAACCCAAAACACGCGCGCGATCGGGAGCGCAGTCGAGAACTCTGTGAGTTCGCCCCGCTGACCGCTCGTCGAGATGCGAATTTCTATTCATTACAGAAAGGTGATGCTTTCCGGCAACCACCTCCCGATGCTATGAATCTGATCGATCTTGGATCGAGTTTCCAGGATATGGCGGACACTGCCGCCGCTATACAAGCGCTTGATCTTGTCATCAGCATCGACTCCGCTCCCGCCCATCTAGCAGGCGCATTAGGTGTGCCCATTTGGCTATTACTGCCTCGCATACCGGACTGGCGATGGGGTCTGAAAGGGGAGGACACGCCGTGGTATCCAAGCATGCGCCTATTCCGAGAACGCAACGGCTGGCCCGAGGTAATCCAGAGAATCGCCGAAGCACTCACTGATTTCTCGCCATCCATCGACTAATATCATAGGGTTGAGCGACATCAATGAAAATCTGAAACGCTGTTGATTAAAAATATTTCTACCACTAACGAAATTAGGGGATGAAGACCCACACTTTCACAGAAGTATAAATTAACGAATACTGCGGCTACATCATTCCAATGGGCCTACCGGAGATTTCACATAATGGCTACAAAGTCATGCCAAAACAGGCTGTGGAGCCGATGTCGGATGACGATTACACCTAACGTCATGGTCTTAGCCTCCGCGATTGACATTTTTGATGCAGCGGAATTAATCATTCAAAGTAAAGTAACCAGAAACATTCGAGTGCACGTCGCTAAGGATGCTTAGAATAATTTTCACCTACTTCCAATTCGCAGCTACGGAACCATGTACACTGATCCATGACAGTTTGCGTCGCCAATGAAATGATAAAATGCGACTGCTGACGCGGATAAGCGAAGCCACAATCTGCATTTTATCCAAGTGGCATTACCCAGGACAAAGAGCTTGGCCTGCATACACGTTGTCATCAGTCGTCCAACGTGCTCCCGCGTCGCGGCCTGATTTCGCGAGGCGGAGCATCGCTAGCAGCAAGGCAACACGTACTACGTAGTGTCGGAGCCAAGGTAACGGTGTTCCCCCTCTACTCACCACGACTTGATAAACTCAGGTAACGTGAAGCCCTGAGAAGCTAATTCGGATTTCCAAATAATCTGCAAATATATGCCGATAAAGTTGCTTAAAAGACTCTAGCCAAAGCTATCGTTATGAATCCCACAAATTACTTTGAAGAATGGTAAAGGCCCAACCTATCCAGTCCACTCCGACATGAACTGAGCGGCATTTGGGCGCCGCTTGTCGCTTACCTGTTTGATCGGTGTTCCGAGGTAGACAAAGGAAACAATTTCGTCCGTTTCTTCGAGACCGAGGGCCGCCTTAACATTTGGGTCCTGAGCATTTTTTCCAGTAAGGAGGATACCGCCGTATCCTTTGGCTTGCGCCGCAACGATCAAATTGTACGCAGCAATCCCGGTCGCGACTACCTGTTCGATCGGTGGAACGTTGGCGACCGTATCATCAATCTTCGCAACAGCGACCACGATCATCGGCGAACGCATGGGACGATTACGTTCCTTTTCAATCGCGGCATCATCAGTTTTCGGATCGCGTTTCTTCAACGCATCAACAAAAACCTCACCCAATTTCGCACGAGCCTCCCCCTGAATCGTAATAAAGCGCCAGGGGGTCAATGCACCATGATCCGGAGTAGACATCGCAGCCGACATAATTTCGTCAAGATCTACGCCAGCAGGTGCTGGATCGCCAAGTAATCTCGGCGGAACTGAAACCCTGGAAATCAAAGAATTTATCATATTCATCGAAACGAGCTCCTCAAAATCTGGGCCTACATTTGCTTTGTATATGATGTTGGACGAAATTCAAAGGAATAGGTGGCAGACCTCGGCCGTCGAACCGTGAAACCACGATAAATCCAAAGACGAAGCCACCAAGATGCGTCTCCCAAGCGATGCCACCACCGGATGATCCGAATGCTTCCGGCGGCAGCATGCCGAAAAAGATATTTAACAGCAGCCAGACGATGACAAAGGCGAACACTGAACCTCTATTATTGAAAGGCATGGGGTTGCTCGGATCATGCCTAAGGAAACTCAGCCGACTTACCGCACCGACGGCACCTGCAACGGCACCCGATGCGCCAATTACCGGCACGACTTCTCCAATGTTGAAGGCCCAGAACACAAAGGCTCCAGCCAACCCACATAGGATATAAAAACCCAGCATAGGTCGAAATCCCATACGCCGTCCCACCGCCGAGCCAAAAGCGAGAAATAGCAGGGCGTTTATCAACAGATGAGTGAGATCGCCATGCACCAGCATGTACGTCACAGGTGAGGCGAAAGTCGACCAGCTACTCCCAAATACATCAAGTATTTCGGAAGAATAACGGGCAGGCACGAACGCCAATTCAATCATCAAAGATCCAGATTCTTCAATTGGCAGGAGATAAACCCGCGCGAAATGCGCTACTAAAGTCACCCCCACAATCCACTTGACAGCATCGGGCGCGTTGAAGATGGGAGCGTTGTGAGCAGCTGACACGAGATATCCTTTACAGACGCAATGCGGCTAGGTTATGTCGATTGATGTCCCTCGTCACGAGATTACCGCCAAAAAATTTGCTCTTGGCCTTGCCCTCCGCCAGACTCCAACGAGGTAACAACTAAACGGTAATTCAAGAGGACGCAGAAACGTGAATTTAGCAATGTGGGTCGCCCGCAACGGCAGTACGATGGCTGACCGGCCGGCGGTAGCCTATGGCGATAAGGTGGTCCAAAATTACGGCGAAATGGCGGACCGTGTCTCGCGCATTGCCGGCGGCCTGCGGCAAAGCCTCGGTTTAACGTCAGGCGACCGCTTGGCCTTGTTAATGAAGAATTGCCCGGAGTACATGGAGTGCATATTCGGTGCCTGGCATGGCGGCCTCGCCACTGTGCCTATCAACGCTAAACTCCACCCAAGCGAATTTAGATTCATAATTGAGAACAGCGGAGCCAAGGTTTGCATCGCGACGCCGGATTTGGCGAAAAAGGTGGCGTCAGCAGATATAGCTTGTCTCGAACGGTTGATAGTTATTGGCGATAAAGACCATGAGGCACTCCTCAAAGCGGAACCGCTGACAATGGTCGAGACAGACGCTGACGATCTCGCCTGGATTTTCTATACAAGCGGAACCACCGGTCGGCCAAAAGGTGCAATGTTGTCTCATCGCAATCTGGCGGTTTGTTCGTGGTGCTATTTAGCCGACGTCGATCCTTATGCTCCATGGACTGCAATATTGCACGCCGCTCCAATTAGTCACGGTTCTGGTCTCTACGGCCTTGCCCATATCATGAAGGGATCATGTCAGGTCATACCAGAGAGCGGCGGCTTCGAGCCTGAGGAAATCTTTAAGATGATCCAAACATGGCCAAATCTCTCCTTTTTCGCCGCACCCACGATGGTGAAACGGATGCTTATGTCACCAATAGATAGCGATAGCAGAAACTTGAAAACAGTGATCTACGGCGGCGGTCCTATGTATGTGGAGGACATCCTCGCAGCGATGGATCGCTTCGGCAACAAATTCACGCAACTTTATGGCCAGGGCGAAGCTCCCATGACAATTACCGCGCTTAACCAGGATTTTCACGCCATGCGCGACCACCCACGTTATATGGAACGACTTGGTTCGGTCGGCCGTTCAATGAGCGGAGTTCTGGTCCGTACGGCCGACGAGGAGGATGTGACATTGCCGCCTGGAGAAATCGGTGAGATTCTTGTCAAAGGCGACATGGTCATGAAAGGCTATTGGGACAACCCCAATGCGACGGCATCAACACTACGCAATGGCTGGCTGCATACCGGTGATGTCGGTTCTTTCGACGAAGACGGCTTCCTAACACTGAAAGATCGTTCCAAGGATATGATCATCAGCGGCGGCACCAACATTTATCCGCGCGAAGTTGAGGAAATACTGCTCCGCCACCCAGCAGTCACGGAGGTCTCGGTAATTGGCCGACCAAATCCCGAATGGGGTGAGGTCGTTGTGGCGTACGTAGTGGCCGAGGATTACGAAGCGGCATCGCCAGCGGCCCTGGATGCACTTTGTCTGGAACATATCGCACGGTTCAAACGGCCAAAGGATTATCGTTACATCAATGCCCTACCGAAAAACAATTACGGGAAAGTCCTGAAAACAGAATTGCGGGAGCGAGATGAAACGTATACCGAATAGATGATCCACCAGCACGCGCATATAGCATCCGCATTTTCAATAATTTTGGTTTAGTCGAGCATGATGAGGATGAATGATAGAAGATATTCTCAATCAATGTTAAAAGTATTTTTCTTATCTACGAGCTTGCGACGCTGTGCATCAAGAGAGAGCAATAGCGCCCTCGTTAATATCTCCTCTGCATCTGAATTTGCTAGATGAGCGTTTTGTATATTGCGTATGGAACGCCTCATATCGGGCAGCTGCAACCGAGCCAGGCAACCAATGCGCAAAATTTAACAACTCAAATCGTTTGCAACTCGATCCTAGCAGGAATGATAAGCATGCTAATGGCCGCGCACGGCCTCACGGACAGTAATGCCGGGAAAATCTCGAAAAATTATCCGCAACCGACATGCACAATGACCGATGGGATATAGGCTCGACGTCTGGCGCGTTACAAGCTTGGTGCTATTCTTCACTTCGGGTGAAAATAAATTTTCTATAGAGAGGGGCCTTGTTATGGATCACGAGCTATCGATGCCTTTGGTCTTTCTTTCATGAGCTTCGACCGCACCACACTCGAACTCCTTTCAGAGGCCGTGGCTCATCTCGACGCAGGATTTGACGACTTGCCAGCATTTGCGCCGAACTCGAATATTGATGCACTGCGCCCTATTTTGCTTCAAGCAGCCCAGCGCATGCACGACAATTATCCCTATCAGCATCCCCTTTACGCGGGACAGATGCTGAAGCCGCCGCATCCTCTCGCACGCCTCACTTATGCCATGGCGCAATTCGTTAACCCAAACAATCACGCGATGGATGGCGGACGCGCGAGTTCTATGATGGAGAGGGAAGCAGTTGGGGAATTGGCTTCGATGTTTGGTTGGACGAGGCATCTCGGCCATCTTTGCGGCGGGGGCACCATGGCGAACATGGAGGCCCTATGGATTTCAAACAAGATCAACCCCGGCAAGAAGATCATTGCCTCAGATCAAGCACACTACACTCACGGCCGGATCAGCGAGGTCCTGCAAATTCCGTTTACGTCCGTCGCGTCCGATGCGTCGGGTCAGATAGACCTAGAAATACTGGAGAATTTACTTAGCGAAGGTGAGGTTGGCACCATTGTCGCTACTCTTGGCACCACGGGGTTAGGCGCGACGGATCCGCTACCCGATATCCTGAAGTTAGCGCGCGCGCATGGGGCTCGCGTTCATGTCGACGCAGCCTATGGTGGCTACTTCACGTTAATCGACGATCTTATGCCGCAAACGCGCGCCGCCTTCAATGCAATCTCGGAAGCCGATTCCCTTGTTATTGATCCGCATAAACATGGCCTGCAGCCATACGGTTGCGGATGTGTATTGTTCCGCGATCCCGCGGTGGGGTCCCATTACAAACATAATTCACCTTATACCTACTTCACATCGGCAGACCTACATCTCGGTGAAATCAGTCTCGAATGCTCACGTCCCGGAGCGGCGGCGGTAGCACTTTGGGCGACGCAAAAACATCTTCCATTGATACGCGAAGGTTCTTTCGCATCCGATCTTGCCAAATGTAGACGAGCCGCCAAGGAATTATTCCATCGGCTGAATGAAGATAAACGCTTTCTCACAATCATTCCCCCGGAACTGGACATCGTTCTTTGGGCACCTAGAGGAAAAAGTGCGAGTGAAATTTCTAAATCTGCACAGAGAATGTTCAATGAGGCTGCGGCGCGTGGCCTTCACCTGGCTTTGGTATCGCTGTCGGAGAAGTTACTTTCCGCATGTTGGCCTATGGTCGAATTCAATCAAACTTCCGCCATTTGTTTACGCTCCTGCCTGATGAAGCCCGAGCACGAGGATTGGATTGAGCAAATTTGGGAAATTCTTTCCGCCACAGCCTGACGGCTAATCTCCAACGTCTTCTATTACGAGTTCGACGGTCAAAGTGGCCCCTTGCACACCAGTAACCTTGACCCGAGCACCTTCTGCAAGGTTACACTGATCGGGGAGCGAAATTCGCCAAAGACTATCCCCAACCTTGGCTTTACCGATACCGTTTACTGCAGGCTCGACAAGCGTCAATATTTGTCCCATGTATTGGGCTCCGCGCTCGTTCAAAGCCGGGTCATCAGATTCCGTAGGATGACGCCTCAACCAAACGCGCCAACCGATAACAGTGGCGACCGACAAGACGGCGAACGCCAACACCTGCCCTTCCCACCCAAGCTCAGGAGAGACCAATAAGGCTAGCCCTACAACGAATGCCGCAGAACCCATCCAGATAAAGAAGGTACCCGCCACGACAATTTCCACCAGCAATAGGGCAAGGCCGAGAATCCACCAATGCCAGAAGCGGATTTGATCTGAAAATTGTAAGTCAATATCCACGACTTGGCATCCTATTCTGCAGACGGGCGCTGCCAGGGGCCGACTTCAGATGGTGGATCCCCAAGTTGCGTAACATCATCACCTGAAGAAAACGAATTCTTCACCAATTCCGCAATTCCACCAACAGCGCCGATAACACCAGAAGCCTCCAGCGGCATCATGAGAATTTTTTCGTTGGGCGAATTCGCGAACTGCCCAAGGGCATCGACATATTTCTGCGCTACAAAATAATTTAGCGCATTCACGTTGCCCTCTGATACAGCTTGTGAAACTAAAGCGGTGGCCTTCGCTTCCGCTTGCGCTTCCCGTTCGCGAGCCTCAGCATCTCTAAACGCCGCTTCCTTACGCCCCTCCGCCTCAAGGATAGCAGCTTGCTTTTCGCCCTCCGCGCGCAATATATCCGACTGGCGCTCGCCTTCGGCTTCTAAAATTACAGCGCGCTTTTCGCGCTCGGCTTTCATCTGCCTGGCCATAGCGGTGACTAAATCTGATGGTGGAGCAATATCCTTGATCTCAATACGGGTAACCTTAACGCCCCAAGGATCAGTTGCGTCATCGACCACACCAAGCAGATTGGCATTGATCCGGTCGCGCTCCGACAAGACCATATCAAGATCCATCGAACCCATTACAGTTCGGATATTCGTCATTGTCAGATTGAGAATTGCCCGTTCAAGGTCATTTACTTCATAAATAGACTTGGCAGCGTCAAGCACCTGGAAGAAGACAACGCCATCTGCCCTCACCATGGCATTATCCTTCGTGATAACTTCTTGCTGCGGCACGTCCAGTACCTGCTCCCGCATGTTCATTTTAGAACCTATTCGGTCGACAAAGGGGATAATAAGATTAAGCCCAGGCCGGAGCGTTTTTGTATAACGGCCAAATCGTTCTACCGTGTAGTGGGTTCCTTGAGGTACTTGTTTCACGCCCATCAAAATTATGACGATCGCTAATAAAAGGAAAACAATTACAAAAATCGACAATTCGGTCAGGAAGAAAGCCACGTTTACATCTCCATACCGTTTCTAAGATGACGCGCAAGGCAATGACACCTGCAAGATGCTTTCCTTCTATATAAGCACTGCACCGACTAGATGTGAACCATATCACATATTTATTGTATATATCGGCCCAATCTAATTACCGTATGGCCGGGGTAGAGGCGGTATGAAGGCATGATTAGAATAAAATCATCATGTGGCGTTCGAATTTCTTCCCCGCCATGACGCGAGAGCAAATTACCAGCGTGGGATATGACCTCGAAACCGTAATATGGTTACACAAACTCGAACTCCTTGGTCTCGATAGTGACGGCTTCAACCATCTCAATAAAAATTTGCCGCCCTGATTCAGAAACGATGTGTTGATTCAATAGTTCTGAACCCACCGCGTCGCAGGCCCGCAGGAATTGAAATGTCGTTTGCAACGAAGTATCGGCGCTCGCCCTTTCCCAATGTTGGCCGCACTCAATCAAAAGATCGATTTTCTGGCTAACCGAATACCCGAAATCGCTGTAGTCGCGCAATCTTCTACCAGCGGAGTGCCCGTCGTCCGAAACTAAATACATCGGGTTTCCTAGAGGGTGGGCAAGATCACGAACTTTCGCCAACGGCCCCGCCAACATCAGGGGCGCTATGCTAGTTTGCATCGAATGTATATCCAAGAGAAGACCGACCTCATCAATCAACGGACGTAATTCACGTGCACGCTCAAACTCGGCGCTGCTTCGCTAACCCTCCAGTACGTCGGTGGATCAGAGCCTATTAATATCTTCATCGATGAACCTGGAGAGCAATGGGTGTCCCGGGTCGAAATTGATATAGGCACGATAATTTTTGAATGCCAAAGTCAATTTACCACGTTTCGGCCTAAATTCATGCCGCAACAAGAAGTTCAACGTGATAGCGCCACAAATCTCATTACCGTGCGTGACGGCGGCTACCATGCCCTGCTTTTCCACTATCGAATGCAGTAACGTAGTTTAGCCCGGTATTACCTATCCGATAAGGCGTGATATCCGGCGCAGTCAGCTCAACCGGATAATTTCTTATCAACGCAATGTCTCCGTCCTACGGCCCAGCGTTAGAAAAGCCCTTCGATCTGACCGCCTTCATTTACGAATATACCATGCGCCGCCGGAGTTCTTGGAAGACCCGGCATGGTCATGATGTCGCCAGCGATAGCGACTATGAACTCAGCACCGGCGGACAAACGAACCTCCCGGATGGGCACAGTGAAACCGCGTGGCGCACCGCGCAAACTCGGATCCGCGGAAAAGCTGTACTGCGTCTTCGCCATGCAGATCGGAAAATTACCGAAGCCCTCAGATTCAAAATCCTCCAATTGATTGAGCACTCTGTTATCCACGGTTACCCCATCGGCTCGGTATATTTCACGTGCGATGGTTTCAATTTTCTCTAATAAGCCCATTTCATCGGGATAGATCGGCTTGTAATTGGCCTCACCACTCTCTAGAATCTTAACAACCATTTCGGCAATTTCTTCGGTGCCGGCTCCACCATCGGCCCAATGCGTACAGACATAGGCCGGGACGCCTTGCTCCTCACAGTGATCCTTGACCATCTGTAATTCGGCATCGGTGTCCGCGTGAAAGCGATTAATGCCAACTACTGGTGGTACGCCAAACTTCTTAATATTCTCGATATGCTGATCTAGATTAGCTAACCCTGCTTTCAGAGCCTCAAGATCTTCTTTACCGAGATCGTCTCGTGCGACCCCACCATGCATCTTCAGCGCCCTTACCGTAGCAACGATCACTGCAGCTTCGGGGCGCAAACCCGCCTTGCGGCACTTGATATCAAAAAACTTTTCCGCTCCAAGATCGGCACCAAAGCCAGCCTCTGTAACCACGATATCGGCCATCTTTAGCATTGTTTTGGTGGCGACGGCAGTATTACAGCCGTGCGCGATATTCGCGAAAGGACCACCGTGAATGAACGCCGGGTTGTTTTCGAGCGTCTGAACGAGATTCGGCGCAAGAGCATCTTTTAAAAGTGCCGTCATCGAGCCATCGGCCTGCAAGTCACCGGCTCGTACTGGTTTTCGGTCTCGAGTGAAGCCAACAACTATATTGGCTAGACGTCGGCTAAGGTCCGTCAGGTCTGTGGCAAGACAGAAGATCGCCATGATTTCGGACGCAACCGTTATGTCGAAGCCAGTTTGTCGTGGAAATCCATTTGCAACGCCTCCCAGAGAAGCGACAATATCTCGAAGTGCTCGATCGTTCATGTCCACAACACGACGCCATTGAATACGTCTGGCATCGAGTTCTTCACCATTACCCCAATAAATGTGATTGTCGAGCATCGCCGAAAGTAGATTATGCGCGACGCCTATGGCATGCATGTCTCCAGTAAAATGAAGGTTGATATCCTCCATTGGCACGACCTGGGCGTAACCACCGCCAGCCGCCCCACCCTTCATCCCGAAACAGGGGCCGAGGCTGGGTTCTCGTAAGCAGATTGCTGCACGCTTTCCAATTCTATTCAGGCCGTCACCGAGGCCGACCGTCATAGTAGTCTTACCTTCGCCTGCGGGAGTCGGCGTGATCGCTGTGACTAAGACAAGTTTTCCGTCCGGCTTGTTTTGCAGGGAATTTATATAGTCGAACGAAATTTTCGCCTTATCGGGTCCATAATGCAGCAATGCATCTTGTGGCATCCCCAATTTAGAACCAATCTCACCGATTGGCATCATCTTCGCTTCACGCGCAATTTCAATATCGCTTTTAGGCATTCTAGTATACTCCCGATCCCTCCGCCACCTCCCACCGGCGGCCTTAAACATTTAGGTTAGGTCGATATCACCCATTTACAGTCCAAATCGTACATCTATTACAAGGCGTTGCACCCAATTAGCAAAAGTATACCACTTGGAAACCAGAACTTTCCAGCGGCCTAGATAGGCTGAATCAATTGTTTTCTGAAATAGTCATATTATGTCCCCCCAACCGTAAGAGTTGAAAAAATGATAAAAAAACTAAATAATAGACGATTATGGTAGCGTCTATCTCAAATCCGGGTTTAATTGAGACTGCTGCCGCGGCAGCCCGCCCAGGTACCGCTGGCAATGCCGCAGGGCGAATCAACCCGAAGTTGGGCCGTGACGTGGCCCTTACAGCGAAATTCGGTCCAGACCCAGGTACCGGCAGTCCACTGCAGTTAATCGCTGGGTCCGATGTTGAAGCCGCGGAAACAAATGATTTACGACGTTTGGCCGAGGCTAATCTAGGGCTATCTTCAGCGGAAAATTTATTCCAGGCGCAATCCATCCGAAGCGATCAAGAGCTAGCGATTGAAAACGGGATCTCGGGTGCCAGACAAGTGGCACAAGAAGCTCTTACAGCAAAATTTAAATTTGCCGCACAAACGGATGGCATCGGAATTAATGACTTTACCCAACGTGGAAATTCCGTAGATATCCAAGTCTAAGCTTTTCCAAAAATTGACTAACTGTTGGAGACATACGCTTCTCGCTAATTTAAGTATTATTTGGACAGATGCCTCACAGCATCGATGGTGGTTAGCTCCCCCCGCCAAATTGTTAAAAACAAAGTAACGCCCTGTCTTCGTCTCATTCGACTAATACACACGCCGCATTCAATATGGGGAAACGCGGTACGGAGCTCAATAAACTTCCGAAAAGCGGCATACGGCGAACCATTCACCTTAATATATATTTCCGTTTAGCCATTTCTTCAAAGTTCGACCCACCCAAAATGACCGGTTCGCAGCTTAATCCCGTAAGGCATTGATCACTGCTGTCAACACTTCAGGCGGCCCGGTTGCACTAAGGGAGGTAATTGCCGGCAATTCTTAATCTGACGAACTGCTAAAAATTAGCTGCTCCGCCGATTTCTCAGCACCATCGGTGCTTAAATCACTTTTGAACTGCCTTGTAGGTCCATACAGCTGGACGCTCGTCCTTTTCACGGACGCGGTCAAAACATTCCAATTCCACAAGCGTCTTATAACAGTAAATAGGCTCAATATTCGTAGGTTGATCACGCTCGAACCAAGCTCTCTTAATCACACCGGTCTCTGTCAAAACTCGCTCAGAACGGTGAGTACCAAATGTATCGCAACCGCTTAAGAGGGAAACTGCCCCAACAAAAATCATAATTGTTGAAAATTTCCACATGAATCTCCCCTTGAAAACAAGGATTTACGGATGACGCCATTGCAGCGCCGCTTGAAAAGCCGTATCTCAATCAAGTTATGCATATAAAGTGCCATTCAAACACTCCGTAATTGAGAGGATAACTGGATGAAAGTGGCCATACTGGACGACTATCTGAACGTCGCAATTGATCTCGGCGACTGGAGCATCTTGGACGGTCGGGCAGAATTATTCACTTTCAATGCCCCCTTTGGCAGCGAAGACGAAGCCGCAGATAAACTGGCCGATTACGAAGTCATTGTTGGCATGCGGGAACGAACACCGTTTCCAGCTTCCCTAATCAAGCGATTACCGGTGCTTAAATTGTTGATTACCACTGGAATGCGCAACCAATCATTCGATATGGAAGCAGCTAAGGCTCAGGGCGTGACAGTGTGCGGTACAGCCGGCTTAGGCCAACCAACAGCTGAATTGACCTGGGCGATGATCCTCGGTCTCGCCTGCCATATTCCTGAGCATGACAACGCAATGAAAAGCGGCGGTTGGCAAATGACTTTAAATGAGATGCTTAAGGGGAAAACCCTCGGCTTGTTGGGTCTCGGTAAGTTAGGTGGCACCGTTGGAGAAATCGGAAAGGCTTTTGGTATGCGGGTGATCGCCTGGAGCCAAAACCTGACTGCCGAATTGGCTGGTGAGTGCGGAGTGACACGGGTCGAGAAAGACGAATTGATAGCGCAATCAGACTATATCTCTATCCACCTAGTTCTCAGCGACCGGACCCGGGGACTTATCAATGCGGACGACCTCGCCCAAATGAAGCCGACCGCCTATATCGTTAACACTTCGCGCGGACCAATTATTGATGAGAGGGCGCTAATCGAAGCGTTAAAAGAAAATAAAATTGCGGGCGCAGCGATTGATGTCTACGAGATCGAACCACTTCCCGCAGACCATCCAATCCGCTCTTTAGACAATGTACTGCTGACGCCACATATCGGTTATGGTACAAATGACAATTTTGCGCATATGTATAGTCAGGTCGCAGAGAACATTGCTGCCTTCCTGGACGGCGCACCAATTCGCTTACTCAACGGTTGATCAACAATCAAACTCTGGTACTAAATTGTTCCACAAAATGACCACTTTCTTGTCTACATCGTGGCCTTCCGACGGTGCAAAGAAGCAAATAGGGTGGCCAAGTTCGAAGGCTATAGAAACGCTAATGGGTACGGGTTTACTCAAGCGTAAAACGTTAACTGTCAACGTCCACGACGAGACGGCCGCGCACTTTTCCTCCCAGGATAGATAACGCAGCCTCAGCCACTCGGTCGAGACTGATCACCTCAGTCATTATCTCAAGCTTATCGTGTGGGAGATCGCTCGCTATCCGGTTCCACACCCGAACCCGGTTTTCGTAAGGTTGCATGACAGAATCAATGCCCAGCAGATTGATGCCACGCAACAAAAATGGGATCACCGTTGTCTCAAGCTTCGGACCGGCCGCCAAGCCACATGCGGCAACGGAACCACCATATTTTATTTGCGTCAGAAGTCTCGCAAGTGTGGTTGAACCCACGGTGTCGATGGCTCCAGCCCAGTTTTCGCTTTCGAGCGGACGTTTACTGGGTTCGGCAAGGGTGGCACGTGCAACGATCTCCGCAGCGCCAAGCGATTGCAGATATTGGTGCTGCGCCTCTCGCCCAGTTGACGCAGCAACCGAATAGCCCAAACGCGATAGGATCGCGACTGCAATAGATCCAACTCCCCCAGCTGCTCCGGTTACCAGGATCGGACCTGAGTCAACCGTCAAATTCTGGTCTTCGAGCGACATAACACAAAGCATCGACGTCACCCCGGCGGTACCAACTGCCATCGCCTGGCGAGTGGACATCCCATCCGGCAAGGAAACTAGCCAATCGCCGTTAACACGTGCCCATTGGGCATAACCACCCCAATGCACTTCTCCGAGCCGCCAACCAGTCAAAACGACCTTATCACCAACCTTGAAGCGTTCGTGCGAAGACTCCTCAACTGTGCCTGAGAAATCAATACCAGGTACATGCGGGTATTTTTTAACTAATCCGCCGATCCCATTTATGACCATTCCATCTTTGTAATTGACGTCAGAGTATTCGACCCGAACAAGGACGTCGCCCTCTGGCAGATCGTCGATCGATAGTTCCCTAATCTCGTTCGTCACTTTGTCGCCGGCTTGCTCAAGCAGCAATGCCTTGAACTTATCGCTCATACTGCCTCTCCCGGCTGGATCGCGCTAAGCCCGCGCAATGACTATTAACATTAACATTGCGCGAGGTTCCTGATTGCTTCGATTATTATTTTAGCGATTCAAGAATACTGACGTAATTTGTGACCCCAGCCCCGCCCATATTAAATGTACCGACGAGTTCGGCATCATCGATCTGCATGTCTTCGGCCTCGCCCTGCAACTGCATCGCCGCTAACACGTGCATGGACACACCCGTGGCGCCAATTGGATGCCCTTTCGACTTGAGACCCCCCGACGGATTTATTGGTAACTTTCCATCTTTTTGTGTCCAACCCTCCTCAAGCGCATAGGCACCTTCACCCGGCTTGGTAAGTCCCATTGCTTCGTATTCCATCAGTTCTGCCATAGTGAAACAGTCATGTGTCTCGACCATGCTGAGGTCTTCGAGCTCCAATTTACCATCCGAAAGAGCGTTCGCCCAAGCACGGGCGCACCCGTCGAGATGTGACATATCCCGCCGACCCATCGGCAAATAGTCATTAACGTGACTGCGCGCGCGGAAAACCACTGCCTTCTTCATCGACAGTGCCGTCTCCATATCTGCCAACACCACCGCAGCTGCCCCGTCAGAGACCAATGAACAATCTGTCCTCTTTAGCGGACCGGCCACAATAGGATTTTTATCCGAGACCTCGCGGCAAAATTCGTAACCCAGATCCTTGCGCAATTGTGCCATCGGATTCGAGACGCCGTTCTTATGGTTTTTTGCAGCGATTTTTGCGAGGGCATCTGTCTGATCCCCATATTTTTGGAAGTACTGCTGCGCTATCTGCCCAAAGACACCAGCAAAACCGCCTTCAATCTCTGCATCCTCCTTCAGGTAACTTGCCTTCATAAGGATACCACCGATTTCGGGGCCCGAGGTATCAGTCATCTTTTCTACACCAATAACGAGAACAACCTTACCCCGCTTCGCTTCTAGGAAGTTCAGACCCTGATGTATTGCCGCCGTGCCTGTGGCACATGCATTCTCAATCCGCGTGGCCGGCTTGAATCGGAAGCCATCATCCGCCTGCAACACCAGCGAAGATGGAAAATCCTGTGCCGAAAAACCATTGTTAAAATGACCTATATAAATGGCATCAATGTCTTCTGGCCCAATACCAGCGTCAGCCATAGCTTCTGTCGCAGCCTGGACAATCAAATCTTCAACGTCCTGTCCCTCTAGCTTTCCAAACTTCGAATGTGCCCAACCGACAATGCAACCTGTCATACCAATCTCCTCTTAAATCCGCCTTCGCGGACATTTACCAGCCGCGTTAGCAGCGTGCGGGTGATGATCTAAAGCTTAAACTTTCATATCACACGAGTTCGTTCGCCGCACGCCCCGTAACGGGATTTACTCTGCTGCGGCGGCCTGCTCCGCTCGATAGTTAACATGATAAATTACCATTGGCTCATCGAAGCCCTTCAGTTCAAACTCACCTACATTCTTAAATGAAATATCCGTATTTGGACACATCGTCTGAACAATTTGCGAGACCGCTATTTCATCCGATTCAGCCTTAGACATAACGCGCGCCGCGAGCTGAACCGGCGTGCCAAAGTAATCCTGACCTTCACGGATAGGTTCCCCGGCATTAATACCAATACGGCAACGAAACTGCCGGTCAGAAGTCGTTTTACAGTACGCATCGATACCAAACTGCATTTGAATCGCTGCCTGGACCGAGTTTGGCACGTTCGGAAAAACCGCCATAATACCGTCACCCATGTGCTTAACCTCGGTGCCCTGATACATTGAGAGAGCTTCACGGATAATTTGATTATGAGCACGGACGACTTCCATCGCTCCTTCGTCTCCAATCTCTTGTGTTTGGGCGGTAGAATTTACAATATCCGTGAACAATACGACTACAAAAATTGCCTCATTTTCCTCCTCTGCCGAACCCGCGGGCTTATTCCAATTTCGTATAGCTTCCTCGAGCTTAAGATCGACTGTCTGGTCCTCGATAAAATTCTTCATCGCAGTGCGCCCGAGGTCGTACATCTTTAGATATTTTGGCTGCATCAAGTATTCATCAATATTCGCGCAAAAGGCAAAGGCCGTATTCTCATCGTGTCCGAGCAATTGCATTCGATCTGTCAACATATCTGCACGTTGCCTCTGGTCACAGCGATACCGCGTCCCGACAAAATCTCCAGCGCCCGCAAAAAACAGTGTCAAACCAAAACGGTTAAATGCGTCGAGCTTTTTTAAAATATCGGGAACGATCTTCATACCCTCGGTCATGCAGCTTAATAACCACCCGCTCGCATCTTTTAGATGCTGAGGGCCATTTAGCGTCCGCTCAACAATTTCCACGTTTTCTGCGGATTTAGGCCAATTAATCGGGTTCGCCTCTCCCCCCTTTTCTTCTGCATTCGACAAATCAATATCCGGCGATGCCTGTAACTGTCTGACTTGATGGATTACATCACTTTTAATTTGCGCCGGAGTTCTTTGCACCGTCAGGTTTTCATCTGACGGACCGAAATCGACCTTGCGGAACATTGGCCTAAAGGCGGCAAAAAATGCTAAAATAAAGCAAAAACCAACCAACCCCCAAAACAAATATGGACTTTGGAAAACCCATATCCGGCTCTCGTGTAGGGCATTTAATCCGTAAAATGCAGCCGACCCAGCAATTAGAGAGAAAAAAGTACTTAAGCTAATGGCGATTGCCAATTGAATTACACCGCCAGCAACTGTTCTCTCTTGTTTTATTTGTTCATCGGACGGACTAACACGAGAATTTGTTTGTGCATCGGTTTTCTCGGCGCCGGCTACCTTTGCTTCAGAACTTTGTCTTGAGCTATTATTTGGCGCTTTCTTTTCTTTAATTTGGGGTGACGGTTCCAATGCGGTTTCATTTTTTTCACTAGGCGTTGTCCGTTTATTTTTTATGGGTGCCTGGTCCTTAACAACGTCAGCCTTACCTTTGGAAACCTGCGGTTCACTCTTTTCCTGATCATCTTGCTGGCTTTTTGCACCGTCTCCCGGAAGAAAAGTTTCGTATACAGTTGTTTCCCGCGATTCATTCGTTTCTGGGTCGTATTGGTCACGAACGACACGCACCCGCTCAATTTGCGGTTCAATTTCGAGTGTTTTGGCTTCAGCCATAGCGTCTTCACGACGGCCTTCTTCATGGCGCACGTAAATTTGCCAGCGGCCATTTACAAGCGTGTATAGCTCGTATGAAACCGTCATTCGCCTAACCCATTCGCGACCGACTGAATAAATGACCTCCAGTTGTCGCAACATTCCACCAGCGCCCCCCTTATGAAGGGGGCTAACTTTAGATATTTCAACATGTGGAACTCAGGATATACCTAAGCTTCACCTAATATATAGTATATTTTTCAAAGTAATGCGAAACGATAATAAATAAAAATTTACCATTTGGCGGTATATCACCGAATGCAATTATTATATGGTAAAATTGCCTGATGGTTTAGCCAAGATAAATTACTATCACATGAGAATTAAACCTTATCCGTCAGGCCATCCCCCAATTCCATCAAATTCTTTGCCACTCGGGCAGATGCGGCGTTAGTACAGTATCTCCTGATAGCAACGAAATACCGGCTACTTTCGCCTTTTCCATCTGCTCTAACCTGAGCAATGCAAGTGCCATATTGCCGGCCGATGAACGTACTTCGCCCGCGTCACGTCCATCAACGGTAACAGGTGTTCCAATTTGCGGAGCCCGACCTGAAACCTTGACCGGTATCAAACGTTTTTTCACCAAACCACGGTATTTTGTACGCGCAGTCAGTTCCTGACCCACATAACACCCTTTCTCCCAGGCGATGCCATTTAACAAATCAAAATTATTCTCTAGTAAAATGGCCTTTTCAATCGCCATGTCGCGACTACCGTCGGGCAAGCCGAGAGAAATTCGAAGAATGTCATATTCCTCTGCACTTCCCGACCTTGCATTCAATTCAGTCCACAACGCAGTGGCCGACTCGAACGACAAAACCGCACGGGCTCCCATATCGGTCAGACGCGGGTCACAATAGACCGCTCCTCCATCCCGCCTAACCGCCGCGCCCGGAACTTGGTTGCCTCCCATGAGAGCAGGCACATTCTTACCAAATGCGGCCCAGACATGAAAATCTTCAGCGATTTCTAGTTCTACCGCCGCGCGAAGCTTGAACCGGCTAAGGCGCTGTCCAAGGTCCATCAACCTCGCCGCCTCGCAGTCGAGATAATAGATATCGCCGATCTCAATGATAAAAAAGTCGTGCAGATACTTGCCTTGCGCTGTCAGAAGCGCCGCCCAGATCGCCTGTTGCTGCGAAACTAGTTCGATATCGTTGGAAATTAGCCCCTGCAAAAAAGACTTTCTATCCGGACCCCCAACGGTAATCAGGCCTCGGTCGGCAAGCTTCAAATGATGAATTCCCGTCATGCCCCAACCATTCTTAAATAATCTCAAATTTGCGACCAACGATGCCGCTGCGCAAGTCCAACTTGTGATTAATATAACCCGTGCGTATAACCGGATTGGAAGGATGTTTCACTATGCATATCCTTTTTGTAACGGCAAACCGGGTTGGCGATGCCGTTCTGTCGAGCGGTTTGTTGGCGCATCTTGCTAAACGTCACCCCAATGCCCGCATCACCATTGCCGCCGGTCCTGCAGCCGCATCGCTATTTCGAAATACACCCGGACTAGAACGCCTGATCATCCTGGAAAAGAAACGCTGGCGCCTGCACTGGTTTTCACTTTGGACGAAATGCATAATGCGCCGTTGGGATATCGTAGTCGATCTGCGGCGTTCGATGCTTACCTATTTGCTATTAGCCAAAAGTCGGCATGTACTCCCGAGGCCGGAACGAGACATGCATCGGGTGGAGCTTATCGCAGAAACCCTAAAAAATGAAACGGTTTCACTCGCACCGGTATTATGGCCAGACGAACCAAGCAAGCATTTGACAAAAGATGTGCCGATGATTGCCATTGGCCCTGCCGCGAATTGGGTCGGCAAGCAATGGCGAAGTGAAAGATTTGGTGAATTAGCGGCACGCCTGATCGACAAAGACGGACCATTCCCGGGAGCGCTGGTGGCGATTTTTGCAAATTCTGCTGAACGCTACCAAGTGACGCCAGTACTGAACGCATTGCCCGATGACCAGTTGATAGACCTCGTGGGCGTCGGAGATCTCGCAGTCGTCGGTGGTTACTTACAGCAATGCGAATTTTTCGTAGGCAATGATTCCGGTCTCATGCATATGGCGGCCGCGGCCAAGGTCCCAACGATAGGCCTTTTCGGACCTAGCCGCGCAGAACTTTACGCGCCATGGGGCGATGCATGTGCATTTATCCGAACGCCTGAAAGCTATGACGATTTGGTTGGCGCACCAGGATACAACCATCGTACAACCGGAACTTTGATGGATGGATTAAGCGTTGATGCTGTGTTTGCAGCATGTTTGGCTTTGGCGGAGAAAACGAGGCGAAACGAGAGATGAGCGGTTCGCATTATCCAAAACTATCGGCCCTCGTGGTGGTTCACAACGAGGAAGAACAGCTTAAGGAATGCCTGGAGAGGCTTAATTTTGCTGACGAACTAGTCGTGATACTCGATAAATGCACCGACGACAGTAGTAATATAGCATCGCTCTTTACCGACCGTATTGTAGAAGGCAGTTGGGACATCGAGGGTAAAAGGAGAAACGTCGGTTTAGACTTTTGTATTGGCGATTGGATCCTTGAAGTAGACGCCGACGAAAGAGTAACGCCCGAACTCGCCAAAGAGATTCTAAATGCCATACAATCTAATAAATACAATTACTACCTTGTTCCATTTGATAACTATGTCGGTGACACCCTGATCCGTTACGGATGGGGAGCTGCCTGGGGAGTTAGCGCAGCGCCTCGCCTGTCGCGGCGAGGATGCAAACAGTGGGGTATGGAGCGTATCCATCCCGGTCTTGAACTAACGGGGCCTGAAGGGTGGCTGAAACAACGCATGGTACATTACGTAGATCGCGATATCTCCGATATGATCATGCGGCTCGATCGCTATACAACAGTGCGAGCCCGCGACCTCCGCGAGAGTGGCAATTCTGATAGTTTCGGCCGCAATGTTCGGCGCATATTCTCGCGCTTCTACAAATGTTATGTTGGAAGAAAAGGTTACCGTGAAGGCAAGTACGGCTTTCTCATTGCACTGTTCGCTGGCTTGTACCCAATTCTCTCTTACCTAAAGGCCCATTTGGAGGACAGGTGACAAAAATACTACAGGTCATGGCCGGAGCTGCCGTCGGCGGCGCGGAAGAGTTCTTTATGCGCCTGGTACCCGCCCTTGCAAACGCGAATATAGAACAAAGAGTTGCGCTACGAAGGCACGCGGAGCGCGAACGCATTTTACGTGAATCAGGTATCCAAACACTAACGGCTAAGTTCGGTGGTCCATTCGACTTCGCCACCGCCAGGTCTGTCCAGCACGCAATTAACGATTTTAGTCCAGACGTCGTGCTTGCCTGGATGAATCGTGCCACTCGCTTTATCCCGCGTGGACGGCACATATTCGCTGCGCGCCTCGGTGGCTATTACGATCTAAAATACTACCGGCACTGTGATCATCTGATAGGCAATACAGAGGCGATCCGCGACTATCTAATCGCAAAGGGTTGGCCTAAAGAACGCGCGTGGTACATCCCGAACTTCGCGGATGGAAGACACGCTGAGCCAGTCGACCGATCGGCAATAGATACCCCAACGGATGTAATCCTTCTGCTCGCCCTCGGTCGTTTACATGAAAATAAAGCTTTTGACATTTTAATCGATGCCTTGGCGAATATTCCGCGTGCGTATCTCTGGATCGCAGGAGACGGCCCGCGCAATTTAGAACTGCGGTTAGCTGCCCAAACCCACGGCGTTACCGAACGGGTCAGATTCCTAGGCTGGCGGAACGATACACCGGCCTTGCTCGCGGCCGCAGATATACTCATTTGCCCATCACGGCACGAACCACTCGGCAATGTGATCATTGAAGCTTGGGCTCACGATACTCCGGTGGTGGCGGCAAGTTCCGACGGCCCACGAAATCTCATCAAAGATGGGAAGACCGGCTTATTAGTCCCGATTGATGATGCCACGGCATTAGCACGAGCAGTTAACTACTTGATCGAGGACCCAAAGTTTGGCTCCCAACTGGCCTGCGCCGGCCTTCACGAGTACCAAACTTCATATACCGAAGATATCGTGGTTCGTCAGTACCAGGACTTTTTCGAAAAGGTCGTCATTTAATGTGCGGCATTGCAGGTTTGATGACCCGCGACGGCTCTTCGCCCAACCGCTCCATGCTCGACACCATGTTGCATGCCCTTGGGCACCGCGGTCCGGACGGTGAAGGTCTCCATATATCGCAAGGTGTTGGCCTTGCACATAATCGACTGGCGATAATCGATCTGATGACCGGCAACCAACCGCTGCACGAACCGCGAGGGACAACACTCATTGCCAACGCTGAGATATATAATTACATCGAATTACGGCAGGACCTGCCTGGCGTTCAATTTGCAACGCAATCCGATTGCGAGCCGCCGTTGCATCTATATCAAAAACACGGAATTAATTTCGCGAAAAAACTTCGAGGAATGTACGCCATTGCGATCTACGACGCAGTTAAGAAACGATTGGTGCTATCGCGTGATAGGTTCGGCATAAAACCGCTTTACTACTGCGAGAGCGATAAATACTTCGCATTCGCTTCCGAACCCCGGGCCTTATTGGCAGCGGGGCTTGCTACCCGTGAGGTCAATGAGGCCCAGCGGAATGAGTTACTTCAGTTGCAGTTCACCTGCGGAAGGCAAACGATATTCAGCATAATCCAACGGGTGATGCCAGGCGAGACGTTAGTCGTGAATGCTGGCCGAATAGCGGAGCGCCGGCAATTAGAGATGCTTCCCAAAGCAATCGAGCCGACGCAGTCATTTGCCTCTCTCGATAATGCGATTGAAACACTCGATAAAACACTAGAAGAATCGGTCCGTGTCCATCAACGTTCTGATGTTCCTTACGGATTGTTCCTCTCCGGCGGCATCGACTCCTCCACAGTCCTCGCCTTAATGGCTCGACTTAACGAACGACCAATCAGCGCTTTCACTGTCGGTTTTAGCGATAGCAAAGTGCACGACGAACGCGAGCACGCAAAAGCAGTGGCATCCGCTGTAGGCGCCAAACACCACGAAGTCGAATTTAATGAGAATGATTTTTGGGATTTGCTGCCGCAAGTTGCAGCCAGCCTAGATGACCCGGTTGCTGACTATGCCGTCCTGCCAACATGGAAGCTCGCGCGCGAAGCAGCACAAGATCTGAAAGTTGTACTGAGTGGCGAGGGAGGAGATGAACTCTTTGCAGGATATGGCCGTTATCGAAGCCACCTAAGACCATGGTGGTTAGGTGGCCGCACACTGCGTGCTCGAGGTATCTTTGACGGATTGAATGTACTGCGAGAGGAATCGAACGCCTGGCGAAAAGCTTTCAAAACCTCACAAACTGGCGCCGAAACCGAAGGTAGAAGCCCCTTACAAATTGCACAGGCCGCCGATTGCGCGAATTGGCTTCCTAACGATCTCCTGACTAAGCTCGACCGTTGCCTGATGGCACACAGCCTGGAAGGCAGAACGCCGTTTCTCGACCACAAAGTCGCCAAAGTCGCTTTCCAACTGCCGGATGATTTAAAAATTCGCAAAGGCGTTGGCAAATGGCTGCTGCGCCAATGGTTACAGCGCATCCTACCAGCAGCCCTACCATTTGAACGAAAACGCGGTTTTACTGTGCCAGTCGGTGAGTGGATTCACCGGCGGGGAAGCAAGCTAGGCCCATTAGTGGCACACCACCCGGCAATCGTCGAATTTTGTCAGCCGCACCACGTTGAAAAAATGTTCTTGGCCAAACACAAGAGGGCCGGCATCGCGTCTTGGGTCTTATTATTTTACGCGCTTTGGCATCAAACAGCGATCTCAGGAACGAGTGTGGAGGGTGATGTATTCGACGTGCTTGCAGAAACGAAATAGAAAAAATACGTAAATTGCGGAAAGCCCGTTTTAATTAGCGAAAGATAAGATTACAGAACGGCGACCATGGAAATCTTCACCAAATTTTATACAAAGACACATCAACCACTCGGACTGGTGCAAGCTTAGCGCTAATATCATATTGAAAGCTGATGTGAGATAATGGGCTATCCTACTCTTTCGCCGCCGCCTGCGCAGCGGCGAGCCGGGCGATGGGAACACGAAAAGGCGAGCAGGATACATAGTTCAGACCTACCTCGTGGCAAAAGGCAACTGAATCAGGGTCACCCCCATGCTCACCACAAATGCCAAGCTTCAGGCCCGGGCGTGCCTCCCGACCACGTTTCACCGCGAGCGAAACCAACTCCCCCACACCTTCGACATCAATAGATGCGAACGGATCGCGCGGCAGAATACCTGCCCTTTCGTAGGTCGGCATGAAACTCGCCCCATCGTCTCGGCTGAGACCGTAGACCGTCTGCGTCAAATCGTTGGTGCCGAAACTAAAAAACTCCGCTGACTCCGCAATCTCTCCCGCGCGCAACGCTGCGCGAGGCAGTTCAATCATCGTGCCAACCATATAACGTAGCCTCATGCACTTTTCCGCTTCCACCTCAGTCGCGACCCGATCGATCACACCTTTTAAGATTTCGAACTCAGCCTTAGTTGCTATTAGAGGCACCATAATCTCAAGCTTCACCGCCTCACCCGTTTCTTCTGCCGCGATGAGCGATGCCTCGAACATCGCACGCGCTTGCATCTCGCATACCTCGGGATAGCTGATCGCAAGCCTGCATCCACGATGCCCAAGCATAGGGTTCAGTTCATGCAGTTGGGCTACCCGCGCCTTCACCTGTTCTACATCTACACCTGCCGACTTAGCTACGTCCAAAATCTCCAAATCACCTGTTGGTAGGAACTCGTTTAGAGGTGGATCAAGTAATCTGATAGTTACCGGCAGGCCCTTCATTATCCGAAACAACTCTGCGAAGTCGGACCGCTGCATAGGCAACAGCTTGCTGAGTGCTGAGCGTCGGCCCAATTCATCTTCCGACAATATCATCTCGCGCATCGCGATGATCCGTTCCGTCTCGAAGAACATGTGCTCGGTGCGACAAAGACCAATGCCACCGGCACCAAAATCCAGCGCTGTCCGCGCATCCTCCGGCGTATCCGCGTTGGTATGCACGCCCAAGGTCCTTATATCGTCAGCCCATTCCATCAAAGTTGAAAAATCATCCGACAATTCCGGCTGGATCGTCGCCAACTCACCCCGGATCACCTCGCCAGTAGTCCCATCAATTGTTACCACCTCGCCAGCTGCGATTGTCACATCGTCGACCGACATAGTCCTTCCTGGATAGTCGATTACCAGTTTGCCGGCTCCTACCACGCACGGACGACCCATACCTCTGGCCACGACCGCGGCGTGACTAGTCATGCCGCCACGCGCCGTCAATATGCCTTGCGCCGCGTGCATTCCGTGAATGTCCTCGGGGCTTGTCTCAATCCTGACTAGAATCGTTTTCTCCCCTTGGGAAGCCGAGGCCTCGGCCTCGTCTGAGCTGAAATACACTTTGCCGGACGCAGCGCCCGGTGAGGCCGGCAAACCGCGGGCGAACACGTCGCGAGCCGCATCCGGGTCAAGCCGTGGGTGCAAGAGCTGCTCTAGTGTGGATGGATCCACACGACACACCGCCTCTGCCTTGTCGATCAAACCTTCTTTTTCCATCTCGACTGCGATCCGGATCGCTGCCACTGTAGTCCTTTTTCCAGAACGCGTCTGCAGCATGTAGAGCCGACCCTGCTGCACCGTAAACTCAATGTCCTGCATGTCTTTATAGTGTTTCTCCAGTGTCACCCGAATATCGTTCAGTTGTAAAAATACCTCCGGCATCTTTTCTTCCATCGACGGCAGACGTGAACCCTGCGCTTCCTTCCCTGCGATCGTTAGCTGCTGCGGCGTACGAATGCCGGCCACCACGTCCTCGCCCTGCGCGTTTACTAAATATTCACCATAGAACGCGTTCTCACCCGTCGAAGGATTGCGCGTGAATGCTACGCCCGTAGCGCAATCATCACCCATATTGCCGAATACCATCGCCTGAACATTCACAGCCGTTCCCCAATCCTCGGGAATATCGTGCAGTCGCCGATAGGTCACGGCCCGCGCCGTCTGCCAACTACCAAAGACCGCGCTAATGGCACCCCACACCTGATTTTCTGGGTTCTGGGGAAACGGTTCGCCAATTGCCTGTTCTACCAAGACCTTATATTCGCCGATCAGAGCAACTAGGTCGTCCGCATCAAGTTCCGTATCCAGTGATACTCCTTTCGCGTCTTTGTGCGCGTCAAGCAGATCCTCGAACTCAGACTGTTCCACCCCCAATACTACGTCACTGTACATTTGGATGAAACGGCGATAGCTGTCATAAGCGAACCGTGGGTCACGGCTCGCCAATGCCAATCCCTCTACACTATCGTCATTTAGACCCAGGTTCAGCACCGTGTCCATCATCCCCGGCATTGACACACGTGCACCGGAGCGAACTGAGACCAGTAGTGGATTAGAACGATCCCCAAAACTAGCGCCTACCGCTTGCTCGATATGCGTAATACCCGCTTCCACGGACGTCACCAATTCCGACGGATATTCTCCGCCATAACGGAAGTAGTGGGTGCAGGCTTCCGTTGTTATAGTGAATCCTGGTGGCACTGGAAGGCCAATATTCGTCATCTCTGCTAAATTAGCTCCCTTGCCGCCAAGTAACTCATACATACTCGCGTTGCCTTCCGACGAAACTCCACCGAATGCATATACCCACTTCGACATGCCGGAATTAACCCTCTATCTGACTAAAATCTGCAATCTTATTCATGGTTTCCCGAATTTCTGATAAAAGTTTTAACCTATTGGCTCGCTGCAACACATCCTCGGTATTCACCGTCACCTCATCGAAAAACGTATCGACCGGCGCCCGCAAATCGGCAAGCGCCGCCATCGCACCGACAAAATTTTCGGCCTTTACTGCAGATACGGCCCGTAACGCCGTCTCATCAAGTGTAATCGCAACCGCCTTTTCTTCATCCTTCTCGAAGGCACCACGATCCGCCTTTTCATTATAGCTAACACCGTCTCTTTTCTCTTCGATACTAACGATATTGGCTGCGCGACGATATGCCGTTAGCAAGTTAGCGCCAACATCACTCCTGACGAAATCAGTCAACGCTCCGACACGAGCTAGCAAGCGGACCAGATCATCTTCACCCGAAAGAGCAAACCCAGCCGAGATCAAATCATGCCGCATTCCCTCTTCACGGAGATGCACCTTTAGACGATCAGCGAAGAAAGACATCAAATCATCGCCATCAAATCTTTGGCCAATATCCCCAAACAATCTCGAGGCCTGTTCAAATACGGCCAAGAGCGGAAGGCGAATTTCGTTTTCGACAATTAGCCTAATGACGCCAAGAGCCGCTCGGCGCAACGCATAGGGATCTCGGGATCCAGTCGGTTTTTCATTGATAGCCCAAAAACCCACTAAGGTATCAATTTTATCAGCAAGCGAGACGCAAATCGAGATCGGTGCTGACGGGCATCGATCATTTGGTCCCTGCGGCGCATAATGATCAGCAATGGCTTCTGCTACCGCGCAACTCTCTCCGTCGCTAAGAGCATAGTAGCGACCCATAACACCTTGCAGTTCTGGAAATTCGCCGACCATATCGGTGACCAAATCTGCCTTGGCGAGGCGCGCCGCCGACTGCACCTGATGACGGTCGGCATCGGGCACATTAGATGAAATTACCAAGGCGAGGGCCTGAACGCGATCAACCTTTTTCTCCAGCGAACCGAGTTTGGCGTGAAAAATCATTCCCTTCAGCAAGGACACCTTACTGGCAAGCGGCTCCTTGCGGTCTTGATCCCAAAAAAATTTGGCGTCCGCGAGCCGAGCACGCAACACACGTTCGTTCCCCGTGATAATTGATTTTCCACCATCCGCCGTTTCCATATTTGCCACGAGACCGAACCGGGGCGCGAGCGTACCGTCCGCATTAAGAAGTGAAAAGTATTTCTGATGCGAGCGCATGGAGGTAATCAGCACCTCGTCTGGCACGTCCATAAACGCATCATCGATTGCACCCAGCATTACCACGGGCCATTCGACCAGCCCCGTCACTTCATCGATAAGCGCAGGATCATCTCGTACGGTTAGACCTACTTCATCGGCCAATGCCATTAAACCCGATACAATCCGAGCGCTTCGTTCTGCCGGATCAAGCATTACTTTTGCATTCTTCAAGCCTGCTTTATAATTTTTAAATGATGAGACGGGAAACGGAATGGGGCCGTAAAACCTATGACCACATACGCGAGAGCTGAACAGTAATTGCTTATCTCGTCCGAGATCCAAACTTCCCAAAATAGGGGCGCCATTAAATATACACATCACCGATCGAAGTGGCCGCACATAACGCATTTCCGTTTCAGCCCAACGCATAGATTTTGGCCACGGCAAACCGCGAACAACATCCGAAATCAATGAAGGGATAACCGTGGTAGTTTGCACCCCTTTCTTCTCAACCACGGCATAGATGAAAGTCCCCTTGTTAGTCGTCCGTTCCTCAATCTCTGCACTATCCGTTAGTGAGCTCTTAAAACCATTAATTGCCTTTTCGGGTGCATCGGAACGGGGGCCGCGACGCTCCTCCCGTGAATCGGGTTGCTTCTCAGGAAGGCCATCGACAACAAGGGCGAGACGTCGCGGGGTAGCAAATGCTTTGACCGAGCTGAATTCAAGCCTGGCTGACTGCAGTCCCTCGATGATGAGGCGCTCGAGATTATCTGACGCTCGCTTCTGCATTCGCGCCGGGATCTCTTCGGAGAAAAGTTCGAGAAGGAGTTCAGGCATCACCCAACCCTCAAGCCCTGGCTCTTGAGCCAGGCAGCGGCGGAACCTTTGGCTAGCTCCCGAACGCGCAGGATATAGGCCTGGCGTTCTGTCACGCTAATTACACCTCGCGCATCAAGTAAGTTGAAGCAATGACTCGCCTTCAGACATTGATCATAGGCGGGTAGCGGCAAGCCAGCATCGAGCAAGGCAGCGCATTCTTTTTCCGCGTCTTCGAAATGACGACGCAACGTGACCACATCGGCGTTTTCGAAATTATACGTTGAATATTCAACCTCTGCCTGATGAAAGATGTCACCATATGTGACGCCATCACTATTGAATTGGAGTTCGTAAACATTCTCGACGCCTTGCACATACATCGCGAGGCGTTCAAGTCCGTAGGTTAATTCAACTGAAATAGGGTCACATTCGAAACCACCAACCTGCTGGAAGTAAGTGTACTGAGTGATTTCCATGCCGTCGCACCAAACTTCCCATCCAAGTCCCCAGGCACCTAGTGTCGGACTTTCCCAATCATCCTCGACGAAGCGGATGTCATGCGCCATCGGATCAATGCCCAGCGCGCGCAAACTGTCGAGATAGAGTTCTTGGCTGTTCTCAGGAGAGGGTTTTAACAGCACTTGGTACTGGTAGTAGTGCTGCAAACGGTTCGGGTTCTCGCCGAAGCGACCATCGGCAGGCCGCCTTGACGGCTGAACATAGGCTGCTTTCCACGGAGCGGGACCAAGCGCGCGTAGGGTCGTTGCTGGATGAAAGGTTCCAGCCCCCACTTCCATATCGTAGGGCTGCAGGATCACGCAGCCCTTGTCCGCCCAATACGCGTGGAGCGTCAGGATAATCGACTGAAAGTCAGTCTTAGCGTCGGAAAGTTTTGTCACGGAGGCCATTGGCGCACCGAACCCGTCGGCTGTAAAAGCGGCGCACCATATCCGTGCACTGTCTATGAATCAATACGTCTAAAACGTAAAAACGAAATTCAATACGGACAACTGCGCCGACTGCAATTCAAAGAGCCTAATTCGGGAACGTAGGCATGGCATTTTGAACATTCGAGCATAATGCCAGCGTTCTTTGTAACAACCCTTTCAGACCGATCCGGCCCGGCGAGTTCTTTCCCACGCATCCTATCTAATCGACCTATAAATTTGAACCCATACCAAACCAGCACAAGGGCCGCAGCCAGCAAAAGCAACTTGATGAAACTAAAACCCAACATGCACGAACATTATACCCGCGGTTCGACCTCAACAAGCAGCTCACCTAAAGCCCAAATTTGTTCCAATGCAAACGATCCTCAGCCGCGTAGAGACTTTGTTTGACAGCGTCTGTACGCCCGCCTAACAAGCGTAGCAAGTCAAAACGTCTGGAACCACCGACAATCTTTAAATTTACCTTTTCGCCGTAACGTTCGCGCATTACTGAGCGAAGATCACCAAGGCCATCGACCAGACCAAGTTCTTCTGCCCTGCGGCCTGTCCAAAACTCTCCGCTAAACAAGATTTCTTCTTCAGCCTTAAGTTGATTTTTACGCCGCGCACGAATGTAATCTTTGAATTGGCCATGGATGTCTTCTTGTATTTCGCGCAAATGCTCCACATCTTCCGGTCGTTCGGCGATAAACGGGTCCAACATACCCTTCTTATTACCGGAAGTGTAGACACGACGCTCGATGCCCAACTTCTCGAGCATATCCGAAAATCCAAATCCCGCGCTAATAACGCCAATCGACCCGATTATAGATGCCGGATCGGCATAAATTTCATCCGCTGCACAGGCCAGCCAATAACCTCCTGAGGCCGCCACGTCCTCGCAGAACGCATAGACCGGTACTTCCTTCTCTTCCGACAATTGGCGTATCCGTCTAGCAATTAAAGCTGCCTGAACTGGCGCTCCGCCAGGTGAATTCACTGCTAAGGCGACTGCTTTAAGCCGTGTGAGTTTAAAAGCCCGCTCGATGGAGGCGCCAAGTTCGGAAAGCGACAAAGAATGACGACGCCCCGTTCCGGTCGGACCTATGACGCCTGTCAGCCTTAATACGCCGATGGTGGGAGCGCCTTCGAGCCGATCGGCAAGGCGTTCACCAACAATGGGTAAGTCTCGTAGCATATCAAATTTGGAAATATATTCACTCATCATCCCTTTACTTAGAGTTCACGACATCTTGATCCAGGATGCCATTTTACAGATCTAAAGCTGCACCATTTACGAGTATTTCAGCTGCTATCTCAGTGAATTCGCCATCTGCCTTGTGCAGAACAATGCCTGGACTAATTCGCAGTGGCGATCGGCTATTCAGGTGTGCCCGCACTAAAATCCGTTTTGGCGAGACTTCGGGTTTTGGCCAGAGCGGATAAACTACTATTCCACCGACCCGACCATGCAATAAAGCGATGATTTCGTCGAGTCTATCGGCCCTATGGATAATCGTAATAGCACCCTTCGGAGTGGCCATCCGCAAACAAAATTCAATCCAGTCAGCCAGTTTTGCCTCACCTTCAACATTCGAAACCGACTTTTCCGAGAATATCCTAGAATCCGAGCGCCTCACGGTAAGATAGGGTGGATTCGCCATAACTTGATCGAATCCACCGGGAGACAACTCAGAGGGAGGTATCAGCAAATCGCCCGCGATAATATTGATACGGTTTTCGAGACCATTGAGCACAGCGTTTTCCCGCGCCAACTCCACTGCAGCTCGCTGCAATTCAAGACCAGTTACCTGAGCATTTGAAATCCGCCAAGCATAACAAAGCGCAGCAGCTCCAACCCCTGTGCCAACGTCTAGTACACGCAAACCCGATGGCACCGATGCCGCTAACAATACAGGGTCGATAGCAACGCGATAACCCTCCGCTTGCTGGCGGATTGCGATACGACCGTCAAGAAGAGTATCTTGCGTAAAAGTTGTCGCCATCTCCCTCTCCGCAACAGTGACAATCAGACATGCAGTCTCAAGTCTGCATCAACCACCACAACACGACGCGGAGTGGCGCCGATCTGCCCTTCAAGCACAATTGTGTGCGTGTCGAACACGACAATTTCAACGCCGCCCTCCGCAAGTACCGATGACAGTCAAGATGTTTTGACCGGATCGTTGGTCCTCGCTACTTCCTTCATCGTAATCCGCACCCGGTGTCTACCCTTGACCCCTTTCCGGCTTCAACTATGCTCAACGACAACTAAGACTAGGATAAACAAGGAGGTTCGGCGATTGGCTATTGTCGTCAACCTAAAGGACACGCACAAGGACGGTTCTAAACCATCGCTCGACGCGATGGAGAAGATCGTCTCTGAAGATCTAGGGCGGGTCAACCGTCTGATCATCGAGAAAATGGAAAGTCGGGCGCCACTGATCCCTCAGTTGGCAGGACATATAGTCGCCGCCGGGGGTAAGCGCCTGCGCCCGATGCTGACCCTAGCCGCAGCCCATCTATGCAATTATCAGGGTCATAGACATATCACACTTGCGACCTGCGTCGAATTCATCCACACAGCAACGTTGCTTCATGATGATGTCGTAGACGCATCGATGCTGCGCAGAGGCAAGGAAAGCGCCAATTCGTTGTGGGGTAATGAAGCATCCGTGCTGGTCGGTGATTTCCTGTTTTCACGGGCATTTCAGCTGATGGTCAGTGACGGGTCTATCAAAGTACTAAAAATCCTTAGCCACGCGTCAGCCGTCATAGCAGAGGGCGAAGTTTTGCAACTGCTCACTACAAACGATACAGAAACTAGTGAGGAAGCGTATCTTGAAGTCATCCGCTCAAAAACAGCTAAACTATTCGCTGCAGCTGCGCGCATCGGCGCAGTAGTCGCAGAACGACCAAAAGCTGAGGAAGAAGCACTCGAAAGCTATGGCATGAACATCGGTATAGCCTTCCAACTCGTCGACGATGCGCTCGACTATTCCGCAGATCAGGCGTTGCTCGGAAAGACAATCGGTGACGATTTCCGCGAAGGCAAGATTAGCCTACCTGTTGTGCTTGCGTGGCGACGCGGTAACCAACGTGAGCGCAAATTCTGGCGCCGGACACTTGAGCGTCAGGAACAAGAAGACGGTGATCTCGAAAATGCAATAGCTCTGATGCAAAAGCACGGAGCACTGAGTGACACTATTGAACGTGCCCGACACTACGGCGCAATTGCCCGCGATTCCCTCGGCATCTTCCATGACAGCGACGCCAAAATGGCAATGATTGAAGCCATTGATTTTGCCATTGAGCGGACAGTTTAGTGGTCCGCTCAAATGCTTATCCAAATAAAGTTAAAATGCCTACGGATCATTTACACGACAAACGAAACGAGCTGATCATCACCCTAGCCCTAAGGCCCGGTCGGGTGATTTACGAAGCAGTAATTGCGAACGGGCAGGCGGTTCGGCATACGCCTCGACCACGAGAAATTTGCGAATGTTATTTATTGTAACGAAATCCTAAAGACCGAGATCAAACAGCGAAGATATCTCCGGCCCCTCAAAGTACGTCTAAACCATAGCGCTTGCTCTGGCGGACAGTCGCCATTTCGATCAACCGAGAGCACAGCTTAAATTTCGACGAGATCCCTAATGGTAAGGGTCCTAACTGCCAACAGTATAATGAGATGGGATAAATGTACCTCAACGAATCCTTAAGCAGATTGGTCACAGTCGCGGCTCACAAAGAATGCACCAATCAGCCTGCCGAACGGCCTATCCACGCTGTACTGATAGACGCACTGCAAACTAGCAGCATGCATGTTTCATACCCCCGGACCGCATCTATAACGGTCAGACGTCATTGCAGAGACTGCTCAAGAAAGCACTAACCCCGTGCTATAACCTCTAAATTGAGACCTTAAGCCGCAAGACCATCCCCATAATAACTAGAGGCTAACTGAGGCGGTTAATGGCTACTAGAGCCATACTTAATCGTTAAATCAGGAGAACTGGTCCAGGAGTTGCCCTAGTTTCCGGCCGGCTGCCGTTTCGTTGTTCCCGCGATCAAGTGGCTCCGACAGCTCAACTTCCTGAATTTCTTGCGCGGTATCGATCAACAACGGATCGTTGCGCGCCGGCCCTACTTCCTCACCCGGTGAAGGTCCCGCATTTTCCTTCGACAAACGTCCTTGGGCTTCCCGACTAATCTCGACGTGATCTACGCCCCGGCGCTTTGCGATTTCCACCCGCTGTTCGTTATCTTGCTGAAAGGATTGTGCAGCGAGCGAGTCAGCATCCGTCGTCTCACTAGACCCTTGGTTTAGAAGTTGAAATTGTTCATCCAAATTTTTTCCGTTACCCAAGCCGCGTTCGAATTCTCCAGATAGCGTTTGCGCCTCTCTATCTCGACGAGCCGCTGCTTCCAGGATGACCTGCTGTAGTTGAAGCAAATCGCCACCCTGCTGCTTTCGTTGCAAAGCGCCCGAAAATGGATCGTCACCAAAATTTCCGTTACCGCTTATTTCAGACAATATGTTGTCTCCAAACCGGCTATTTTAACACCACCTTATCATGTGCGAGAGATAATCGCGAATCCTGAACTAAATTCAAAGGGACAGCCGTTAATATGTTGAACGCCCTCCCGTAATATCGAAAACCGCTCCAGTAGAAAAAGAGCACTCTTCAGATGCCAGCCAAGCAACGAGTGCAGCGATTTCTTCCACAGCGACAAAGCGGCCCATAGGGATCTTTGAGAGCATGTAATCAATATGTTCCTCAGTCATTTGGTCAAAAATACGGGTTCGTGCAACCGCTGGTGTTACGCAATTCACCCTAATTTTGGTTTCGGCCAGCTCTTTGCCAAGGGCTTTAGTGAGGCCAATCACGCCAGCCTTGGCAGCACTGTAGGCGGGAGCATTAGGGTTGCCTTCCTTACCTGCGACTGAAGCTATATTGACAATGCGCCCGTAGTCTGCGGCGCGCATTACCGGTAAAATCGCTCGACAACAAAAAAAAACGCCATTCAGATCAATTTCGATGACACGCCGCCACGCCTGCACCGGATACTCCCAAGTCGGGGCGTTAGGGCCTGAAATACCAGCGTTGTTCACAAGTACATCGATCCCGCCTAGCGCCGAGACGGTCTTCTTAACTGCAACCGAAACATCATCCGGATCAGCCACGTCGACCCTCAAGGATAATGCGTTCTCGCCAAGTTCACTCGCAGTTTCCAACGCAAGATCACCGTCGGTGTCCCAAATGCATACTCTTGCGCCATCCGTTAACAAGCGTTCCGCTATAGCACGGCCGATGCCTTGCGCCCCGCCCGTTACCACCGACCGGCGGCCGCTTAAATTGCTTTCGCTCATTGCAACACCCTCCCCGTATAGAGCTATCTGCGGAGGGAGGCGAACTGGCGCGGCGCGCTGTCAATCTGGACCAACGCCTCTCGGTACGCGATGGCCATTTCCGTCCCCTCCACACAATCGTGGGCATGCAGAAACAAATGCGCAAGGTCGTAGGAGAAATACACGTCGTGCAAAATTGTGGCCGCCAACAGGAATTGCGCCGACGAAAAACGATCGAGCTTCGCGAAGTCGCGCACAAATACAGCATCGGCCCACAAAAACTGACTTATCGCGTCAGTGTGGCATCCCGTAGTTATGGGGCGAAAATTACGACCTGCGATATCTATCAGCTTATGGAGCACAAAACCTTTCTTGCGCATGAAACTTTCTATATCTCCGAACAAGGGTTGCCCCCGATATATTTCGACGAATTCGACTTCAATCTCGACGACAACTGCCTCGGCAAGTTTTCCCATGCCATTTTCCAAGACCATTAGTTCCGCGCCCTGAACGTCTAATTTAGCATAGTCGGCGGGCGGACATTCATCTACATCGTCAAGACGAACAGTTTCAATGTCGACCTCGCCAACAACATTGAAATTTCCTTGCTCGCTAGAAGCAGAAATCGATTCGAACATGTCGATTACTGCTATGTTCGGCTCAAACAAAGAAGAGCACCCTCGATAGAGCGTAAGATGAAGCTTGGCCGGATTGCCATCTCCCAGCGCATACGGCAGGACTTGCGAGCCACTTGGTAAAGCTGTGCGGATTTCCGGAATCCGTTCGGGGTTCACTTCAAATCCAGTAATCCTGCAAATTCCTTGATTCAAAAGGGGGGCGTAGCGTGGCGTACCCTCCACCATTGCACCTACATCGATAATTTTAATACCATTAGGCGCTACGTTGCCCAAAATTTCGGAGAGTAAGAACGGAGTAGCCAGAGACGCGCTAACCGACATTGGTCTTCTGCCAACTTTTAGACATGACCACACAGTGACCTAAATAGAGCACCGGAGCAATGTCCAAAGGTACGCAATCTTGACCGATCCTTAAGACTGAGCACAAACACGTCCGATATGCGCTTCTCAACGGAGGATCCTAATGTTTCGAACTTTTGAGCGAATACCCCTTTGGCAGTTTTATTTTTAATTTCGGAAGCAAGGCCAAAATTCACTATCGAAAAATACCAATCTTTAGAGAATAAAGGTGAATGTTAATAACGAGACAATCTGTTAAATTATTGATTTAAAATATTGTTTTCTGCTTATGGTCGGGGAGAGAAGATTCGAACTTCCGGCCCCTGCCTCCCGAAGACAGTGCTCTACCAGGCTGAGCTACTCCCCGACAAATTCCTTATATGGCACAACAACTAATAACGCTTTGATCTAGCTCCAAACTTGCTGTTCAAGTTAGAAGTGAGGTTAACGCCATGTTTCCACCAGTTACTCCACATTTATGCCATTTCAACCCATAAACACAAGCCAACTGGAGCAAATTTGGAGCAGAAATAAACCATTACTCATAGAGTTATCACAAACAATTAAATAGCGACGGGGTGCCGGAATTTTGTGTCATTCCTCTTCTGTATTTACTCACCGGGGTAAGCGGAGCAATTTTTTAAAACTGAGACACAAAGCCATCCCTGCATAGACACCGTAGGGAGTAACCGTTGCGTCTCCAGAATGGCATTTCTCCAGAATACTCCAACGAAACCTAGGAGACACAGGCGCATAGGATCAGTGTCTCTACTCTACTTTGTGGAGTAAGTAGTGGCGCTTGCTAAAACTAACAACATTAATAGTATTATATAAGTTAAATCAAAATTAACTTGCTTTTTACATGATTCTGTGCTATGGTAAGATATTAGTCTATTCAAGTATTTTATGAATTTATTTAAAGAGAAGGAATATAGATTGAATAAAAGATATAGAATCAAAGACGCTGCTCAAATGTTAGGTCTGAATCCGTCGCAGGTATACAGGCTGATACAGCAGAACAGGATTAAGGTGGTGGGGAGAAAGCCCCTGAGAGTGACGCTGGAGGGTCTCCGGCAGTGGCTCAGAAGCAGGTACCCATCAATAGAGATAATTTTTAGTAATTAAATTAATGAAGACAAACTCACTGTCTCATGTTCAGAGACCACAGGTGCAAGAGCTTAAATCCTCCTCAGAGCCTGTTGAGAGCAAATGACAGAGAGAAGAACGTCTAAGACTGTAGGTGAATAATTACGTAATTGGCTGAGGGGCCACCCTGCAAGAGACACAGAAGACTGAAGACCACATATTGGACCTTAGAAGACGGGTGTGCAGACGGTATACAAATAGCGCATAGGGAAGCCAGACCTATAACCCCAAGTCCAGAGAACACCGTAAGCCAATTACTCCCAGTACCCATGGTCTGTAGTTGGAGCCCAGTGAGCTGCTCTGTCACAAGAACTGACAACAGCAAGAAGGTGTAGT